>CAYSUU010000012.1:0-24076 GCA_964434375.1 uncultured Gammaproteobacteria bacterium
ATATGTAAGTGGCTCGAGTGATGTTGATTCACGTTGGCATAATATTGGCATCCGCATTGAAGATGATATTTTGATTCGCAAGGATGGTTATGAAAATTTGACAGAGGGTGTGCCAAAAGCAGTGGATGAAATTGAAGCCTTGATGGCTGGATAAATATGTCGTCCGACGTAGATATCAGCATTGTTGGTGGAGGTCTGCTGGGCTCGGCCTTGGCTCTGTACATAGCACAACATACCAGCTACAAAATCAGCTTGATAGAGAGAGCTAAGCCCTTATCTAAACCGCTCTTGGCTAATCAGCGTGTATTGGCACTAGGTCAAGCGGCGGTTGATTTTTTAAGTGAAATTTCGGTTTTTGAGGATTTGAATGAGGCACAATGTCACTCCTACACGCGAATGTGTGTGTGGGACGAAAATTCAACTGGTCAACTTAACTTCAGTGCTGACGAAATAGACCAACTGCAACTTGGGTGGATGGTTGATGGCTCGTATTTAAGCTATGTCCTGCAGCAAAAAGTGTTGCAAACATCTAATATAGACGCTTGCTTTGAAACTACGCCCACAGCCTTGCAATGGCAGGAACGCGGTGGCCAACAATCATCGAAACTCTCACAGTTAAGCTACGTCAATAGTGATGGTCGATTGTGCACACAACAAAGCCGTTTATTAGTAGCCGCGGACGGCGGCAACTCATGGCTTCGTAACCAAGCTAAGATTTATTCAAATCGATTTAATTACCAGCAATGCGGCATTGTAGCCTTAATTGAAACCACTAAAGACCATGAAGATTGTGCGTGGCAGAGATTTCTTGATAAAGGCCCAATTGCATTATTACCGGTTGCCGATGGCTTAAGCTCGATCGTTTGGAGCGCTGATCTTGAACGTTGTCGAGAGCTGATGACTTTAGCAAGTGCAGACTTCGAGCTGGCTCTCGCGCAAGCCATAGAGAATCGTCTAGGGCCAGTTAAGTTACGTAGTGAGCGCCAGTCATTTCCCTTGAGTTCTTCTCGTGCAGAGAATTATTACAAGAACTCATTAGTACTAATCGGTGACGCTGCTCATAGTATTCACCCGCTCGCCGGACAGGGCGCAAATCTAGGCTTTAAGGATATTGCCTGCCTCTCCAAATTACTCCATCAAGGGGACTCAACGTCGTTAGGTAGCTCGTCTATCTTGGCGCGCTATCAGCGCTTGCGCCAGAATGATAATCAGCAAACCGATACGTTAATGACCTTCTTGCATCATGCCTATGGTAATCAGAACCCTCTGTGGACGCCCTTACGTGGGTTTGGGATGAGCCTAATCAATCAGACTGGGTTTTTACGGCAGTTGCTTGCGCGTCAAGCAATGGGTTTATAGTTTAGCTACTATTTTCATTCAACTAGTTGGTGCGTATTGGGCTTCTAGTTTTTCACTCGTTCACCCAATACTTATCGAGTGGTTTAGTGACTTTAGCTGGGTAATCTTCTTTAATGGTATTGAGGATTCTATTGCCTTCGCTAAAAGTTTGAATTATCGGGCTTAGAATTTCCAAGGCGGTTTCCGATCGTAGAAATTTGATCAAGACCTGCTTATGGGAATCGAGCTCTGGGTGTAAGACCCACGCGTAGGGTGGCCAAGACGGCCCTTGCTGCAGACGAATAAGAGACTCAGGGTGAGCTAAGTTATGCTTTATAAATAAGTGATTAGCAATAGAAAAAGCATGGCAGTCTTTGTTGTCACGATTTATCTCTTTTGCAACGTCGGAAACAATTTTTACTTGTGCCGAGTAAAGCGGGTTAGTGAATGCCTGATTGACTAAAATGAAATCGAGATTTAGGCTAGATTGCGTGCATACGGGCCGATTATTAAGGTCATCAACTTCGAATAAGTTGATATCTGTGCTGCGCGAGGCGAGCACGTATTGAGCATTACTTTCGAGCTTTAATAAGGGAGTGAAGTTGTGTTTATTCGTTACCCATGCGACAAAGTGCGGGGCGGCTAAATATACGCCAATTCGACCTTGTTTTATGCCTTGTCGGTAGGTGTGCCAATAATCTGTTGTTTGCGTAGCAAATTGACCTAAACCAACCTTAAATAGGGCCGCGTCTAGCTTATGTTTGAGCTTGGGATAGTCATTGCTGTTAACTGGTATATAAAAAGGGATTTTGCTCTGTATTTGTGACAACGCCACGTTTGAACAAAGGTTTAAACACAAAAAGATTAATATAAAACATAACCGGCGCATGCATTGATTCTACCTCAATCTAAACGTAAAACGTCGACAAAGCGTTTTAATTTAGCCTTAACAACGGTTTGATGTCAGTTCAATGATAGGTCGACGTGCGAAAAGCTGGTAGACTTAAAGAGATATAAATTGTTAATTAAGCCAACATTAAAATGCCAACTAGCAAAGAGCTAAAAGATGCAGGTCTAAAGACGACTCTACCAAGGCTGCGTATTCTTGCTATTCTCACTGAAAGTGACGAACGTCATTTTACCGCCGAAGATGTCTACAAGGCGTTATTGGATGCTGGTGAGGAGATTGCTTTTGCGACCGTCTATCGGGTGCTAACCCAATTTGAAAATGCTGGATTAGTATTGCGACATAATTTCGAAGGTGGTCGTGCCGTTTTTGAAATCGATAACGGCAAACATCATGATCATATGGTTTGTGTTAAGTGCAATACTGTCACCGAATTTTTTGATGAAGAAATCGAAAGTCGTCAACATAAAGTTGCTGAAGAATTCGGTTTTGAGTTACAGGACCATTCTTTGTATCTATACGGAATGTGTTCTAATTGTCTGCAAGCATAATACGCGTCAATAATATAATTGGAATCAGTCCTGCGACGATTATTGCAATGGATGGAAGTGCGGCGTCGGTGAGGCGCTCGTCGCTGGCTAACTCATAAGCGCGGACCGCCAGAGTATTAAAGTTGAATGGTCTCAACACCAAGGTTGCTGGTAGTTCTTTCATTACATCAACGAAAACGATCAACATACCGCTTAAAACGCTACTGCGCATGAGTGGTATATGTACTCTTCGAATGGTGGCCAAGCTTGATAAACCGAGTGATCGAGCAGATTGTTCCATCGCTGGTTGAACGGCTGCTAGGCCAGCTTCAACGCTGTTGATTGCCAGTGCTAGAAAACGCACTAAGTAAGCGATTATTAAAGCGACCACACTACCACTAAGAAGGAGGCCGCTGGATATTCCAAAGCGAGTTCTCAGCCACGCGTCCAAGCTATTATCAAACCACCCTAGCGGTAATAAAATACCGATCGCGATAATCAAACCCGGAATGGCATAGCCTAGGGCGGCGATAGATTTAGCAAAAAGGGTAAGTCGATTGGGGTGCAGTCGATGTGCATAAACTAACAGCATGGCAAATATCGTGGCGATTAGGCTGCTTAGGCCTGCGAGTACAATGGTGTTAGTGATAAGTTTCCAGTAAGTCGCTTGTAGAAATTGTTCGGCATTAGGAAGCGCCCAAAGTAATAATTGACCTACCGGGATAATAAAGCCAAGCAATAATGGCAGGCTTACTATCGTAATCGCTAAGATCTGAGCGCGACCTGAAAGGCGTGTTTTCTCATGTTTAACGTGGCGCGCGTTTGAATAAAACGCGGCACGACGACGCGATGATTTTTCTAAGATTAATACTAATACCACAAAACCAAGCAGGGTAATGGCGAGTTGCGCTGCGGTGTTGACACTCCCAAGGCCATACCAGGTTCTAAATATTCCGGTGGTGAAAGTGCTTAAACCAAAATAACTAACTGCTCCATAGTCGGCAAGGGTTTCCATTAACACCAATGCGAGCCCCGCCACAATTGCAGGTCTAGCAATCGGTATTTTGACCTTTAAAAAGCTTTGCCGATGACTTAGGCCAAGGCTGCGAGCTGCATGACTCAATTGATCGGATTGCTCTGCGAATGCAGCACGAGAAAGTAGATAGATGTAGGGGTAGAGCACGAATGATAAAACGAAAATGGCGCCACTGAGTGAACGTATTTGGGGAAACCAGTATTCACCTACTTTTAAGTCAAACAGCTGCCTCAGGCTTTCTTGCAATGGGCCGGCCACATCCATCAGACCCGTGTATGCATAGGCGGTAATATAGGCCGGTGTTGCGAGTGGTAACAATAAGGCCCAAGAAAAGAAACGAGCACCTGGGAAGCTATATTGACTGACAACTAAGGCGCTGGAGACCCCCAAAAAAGTAGAGAGTACAGCAACGCCTAAGGCGAGCAAAAACGTCGTCTTAAGATAATCAACTAGAACCGTTTGCGTTAAATGTTGCCATATAGCGAGATCATTGTTGCTAGATAAAAATAATAGTACCAATATTGGTAGCAATACCAATGCACCAATTAAACTGGCTACAAGAGTCCATAGATATCGGCGCGGTGGCAAATATAAAAGACCTAATTTGGGGCTTATTTCCAAGTTGCTCGGTCCATGACTCGCACCGCTTGCGCATTGTTTTCGCCAAGCACATTTAGCGGCACCGACTCTGCTTTGAAATCGCCAAAAGCTTCGAGTACTGAATTTAACGGTATACCATCTTTTACAGGGTATTCGTAGTTTATATCGGCGTACAATTTTTGTGCCGTATCGGAGGCTAAAAATTCTATTAGCTTTTGCCCGTTGTGCGCGTTCGGCGCATGTTTTAAAACGCCAGCGCCGCTAATATTAAGATGTGCACCGCGATCATTTTGATTCGGCCAAATAACATGTAGTTTTTGAGCTGCTTGATAGTCGTCTGTTTTTTCTGGAGAACCAAGTAAGCGCGCGAGATAGTAGGAGTTGGCGACTGCTACACTGCATTGGCCGGCGGCCGCCGCGCGGATTTGATCGGTATCACCTCCTTGAGGCGAACGTGCCATATTTTCTACTAAACCTTCGACCCAATCCTGGGTAGCTTGTTCGTCTAGATGATGTAATAGTGAGGCAACCAATGATTGATTATAAATATTGCTTGAGGAGCGAATACAAACTTGCCCATTTAAGGCAGGCTTGGCTAAATCTTCATAGCTCGATATTTGTAAGGGGTTACTTTCATCAGTCAGTAAAATTAAACGCGCCCTTAATGATAAACCGAACCATTGTGAGTCAGGGTCACGATAGTTGGCTGGTATGGCGTCTAAGCTTGAGGAAGTTAATGGCATGAAAACGCCAGCTTGTTTAGCGCGGTATAAACGACCGGCATCGCTAGTAAGTAAAACGTCAGCCGGACTATTAAGCCCTTCCGTTTGGATCCGGCTAAGTAAGGCGTCTGCTTTACCACTTAATATATTTACTTTAATACCAGTCAGCGCAGTAAATTCTGCAAGTAGAGGCGCCATCAAGTCTTCTTTGCGCGAGGAATATAAGTTGACCTCTGTGCTCTGATTGACGGTTTGGACTACGTTTTCCTTATCGCGTGTGGTGTCGTTATTGGGCGTTTGCTGGCAGCCGATCAAGACGAGACAGAGCGCGCTAAGTAAAAGTTCTTTCATATTATTGAAACAAGGTGTAAATGAGAATTGTTCGCATTTTCGTGAAAGTTGTCATGGATTGCAAGATATTTGTTTATTCCACCAACATGTTGGGCTGCTTTATTTATAATACGCAAAATTTTTTATTAATAACGAATTTTGTTTCCTAGTTGTGATGACCAGTGCGATGTGATCGATGCGTCGTTTTTTTGATTATCAACGTGCAGGAACAAACATACCAATAGCTAAAATTGTAGGAGCCTTATATGAGCGAAATTCCCGAGAGTCTTAAGTTTGCCAAGTCGCATGAGTGGGTGCGCGTATTGCCAGATCAAATAGTTGAAGTAGGCGTTTCAGATTATGCGCAAGAGTCTCTTGGCGATGTTGTTTATGTCGAATTACCTGATGTGGGTGATAGTGTTTCCGCTGGTGAAGAGTGTTGTGCGGTTGAATCCGTTAAAGCGGCCTCAGATATCTATGCGCCGGTAAGTGGCGATGTTATTGCGGTCAATGAAAGTCTCGACGATGAGCCTGAATTATTAAACCAATCACCGTATGGTGATGGTTGGATATTTAGAATTAAAGCCAAAGATCTAAGTGAACTAGACGCGCTATTAGACGCCGAGCAATACACGCAACAAATAGCCGAATAACACCTTTTACTGCAATTACAGTTGCTGATTTAACCTTATGAAAACTCTTATTACCGGCTCTATGGCCTACGACACTATTGCAGTGTTTGAAGATCAGTTTAAAAATCACGTTCTTCCAGACCAAATTCATATTCTGAATGTTTGCTTTTTTGTGCCACAGATGACCCGTCATTTAGGTGGTTGTGCTGGCAATATCGCCTACACCTTAGACATGTTGGGTGGTGAACCACTGATCATGGCAACCGTGGGTGAGGATTTCGCGCCCTATGCACGCTATCTTGATGAAATAGGTTTAGATCAACGTTATATCCGTGAGATAAAAGATACATTCACAGCGCAAGCATTTATTACCACCGATTTGGATAACAATCAGATTATCAATTTTCATCCGGGTGCTATGAATCATGCGCATCTAAACACCTTTGATCAAGTTGAACAGGATATTGAGCTAGCCATCGTTGGCCCCGATGGGCGCGACGCTATGATTCAACATAGTGAGCAGTTCGCTGACGCTAATGTACCGTTTATTTTTGATCCAGGTCAGGGTTTGCCAATGTTTGAAGGTGAAGACTGTCTTACCTTCTTGGAGCAGGCGACCTATGCCATGGTGAATGATTATGAGAGTGAAATGCTGGTTAGTAAAACCGGCTTAAGCCTCGAGCAAATAGCCCAAAAACTCGATGCTCTTATCGTTACTCGTGGTGGCGAAGGATCTGATATCTTTGCTGGCGGTGAGCGAATTCAAGTGCCTGTTGCATCTATTAGCCAAGCCGTTGACCCAACTGGCTGCGGCGATGCTTATAGGGCCGGCGTTATGCACGGTCTTACTCAAGGTCGAGATTGGAAAACTTGTGGGCAAATGGGTGCGGTATGCGGTGCAATCCAGATCGAACATGCGGGTACGCAAAGCCATAAATTCACACCGGAACAATTTGCGCAACGCTATCAAGATGCGTTTGGCGAGTCGCTTTAATTGTTTTTGAAGTCATGTTGATACACCCAAATTTCGATCCAGTCGCGGTATCTATTTTTGGCCTAGACGTACATTGGTATGGGTTGATGTACGTGGCTGGTTTCTTAAGTTGTTATTTTCTATGGGTCTATCGAGTAAGATGTTACAAACATTTACAAGGTGATATCTGGAATTCAGATATCATTTCTGATCTTATTTTTTACGGGGCTTTAGGCGCTGTATTAGGTGGTCGCCTTGGCTATATTTTGTTTTACAAGCTAGGTGATTATCTCGCTAACCCGTCGTCCATTTTTAGGGTATGGGAAGGCGGTATGTCGTTCCACGGTGGATTGTTAGGGGTCTTATTTGCGCTATTTTTATTCGCGCGCCGCCATGGGAAAACCTTTTTTGAGATTTCTGACTTTGTAGCACCTGTAGTCCCTATTGGTTTGTTTTGGGGGCGAATCGGAAATTTCATTAATCAAGAGCTGTGGGGCAAGACTACGGATGCGCCTTGGGGTATGGTGTTTACTAATGGTGGGCCATTACCGAGACACCCTTCAATGCTTTACGAAGCTTTTCTCGAAGGTATATTATTGCTTATAGTATTATGGATATTAGCGCGTAAGCCCCGAGCTTTGGGGTTTCTGTCCGGCGTCTTTTTAATTGGTTATGCCTTCGCGCGATGTCTGGTTGAGTTTGTTAGGGTACCTGATCAGCATCTAAACTATTTGTTATCTGATTGGGTAACTATGGGACAAGTGTTAAGCTTACCGATGATGTTGGCTGGTTTTTATTTGGTTTGGCGCGCTTTTAGGAATGCCTAAGCCGTTAATATTCGTTTTGGTGGGAACTTAAATAGGTAAATCATGCAAATTGGAAAACAGAGAATTAAGGCTGTCACACTGACTTTGTTATGCGCATCCGCTGTTAGCGTTAGCTCTAGTGCTTTGGCTTTGAAAAAGTGTGTGGACGCTAATGGTAAGACGCACTACGGTGATGCAGCGCAAGCTTCATGCGACAAGACCAAGGTCACTACGCTGAATAATCGAGGTTTTATTAAACGTGACTCAGATCGTCCTAAAACCGCTAATGAATTAGCCGTCGAAGCGGAAGACAGGTTAAAGTTTGAGGAAGAGCAGCGTAAAGAGCGAGAAGCTGAGGAAGAGAGAATTAGGATTCTTAGCGTCTATGAGACGGAAGCGGATATTGATCGCCAATTAGATAACCAGCTTGGCTCGGTTGAGACGAGTATTGCGGTGCACAAAACGTATATTACTCAAATGCAAGCGCTAATTAAACGGACTGAACAGAAAAAAGAGTTTGCTAAGGGTCGCGGCATTGAGATTGTTCAGGCAGAAATCGATGATGCACAGGCAAAGATCGACGACTCTGAAGCACAACTAATTGTGCTGGCGGAAGAAAGCAAGGAAGTTAAAGCGCGTTTTAAGCGTGAAAAAGAATTGTTTCGTGCTCTGCGCGCTGAACAAAAAGATAGTTAGACCTTTTAGTGTTTGATAAGCCCGCCATGCCCGTTGTGGCGAGCTTTTTGTTGGGTGCGCTTAGTGTATTGAGTTTCGCGCCGTTTGAGTTGTGGTGGTTAAGTTATTTCACGTTGGCCGGGTTATTCACTTTGTTATGGACGACAACTGTAAAAAAAGGCTTTGTTATTGGTTTCTCATTTGGCCTCGGTTTGTATTTGTTTGGAGTCTCCTGGGTGTATATATCGCTATCCACATACGGCGGTATGCCACTCTGGATGGGTAGTATCGCCGTCCTAGGCTTTGCTAGCTTGCTGAGCCTTTTTATCGGTGCTTTCGCGGGTTTGGTTTCGCGATTCTTTGCTGCTCGCTCGCGTGCTCGTATGTTCGCGTTCGCGGTGTCTTGGCCTATTTTTGAATGGATGAAGAGTTGGGTTCTTACTGGTTTTCCTTGGCTCGATATAGGCTATACGCAGGCACCTAGCTGGCTTTTCGCGTGGGCGCCTTTAGGCGGCTTGTATTTAGTATCCTTGATTGTCGCAATAGTGGCTGCGTGTATTGCGCTCGCATGGTTTAGTAAAGGTAAATCATTATTCGTGCTGTTGTGCCTTGTTCTGGTTTCTTGGTGGCTAAACGGACTTGAATGGTCGCAAGCCACGGGTAGGCCGTTGCAAGTCGCGGTGGTTCAGGCGAACGTTGACCTTGAGGCTAAATGGCAAAGCGCGAATCGCGATGCCGTGATAGGACGTTATAGCGAACTTATTGACGATTTAAATCAACGACATAGTTTAGACCTAGTTGTGTTGCCGGAAACGGCTTTACCGCTGTATTTGAGTCAGGCGAATGAGTCGTTTTGGAACAGCCTTAAGCCAGATGGGGTTGCGCTTTTGACTGGTGTATTAGAAGCCTCAAGCTTGGATGAGGCTGATGTGCCACAGGTTTATAACGCTGCAACTTTGGTGTGTGACAAAAAACAACAAGTCTATCGCAAGCGACACCTAGTGCCCTTCGGTGAATACCTACCACTACGTTTTTTGTTTGGTTGGGTGCTCACTTATCTTGACTTGCCTATGAGCGACTTATCAGCATGGCAGGGTCAACAAACACTTGAGTGCGGTGAACGGATAAAAATAGGCTTATCGATTTGTTATGAAGACGCATTCTCGAGTGAGTATCAAAGCAATGTTGGCGATGCCACTATGTTGGTGAATATCAGCGAAGATGCTTGGTTTGGAGATTCCTTAGCGCCGCATCAGAGGCAGCAGATGGCACAGATGCGAGCTCGAGCTTTGGCTCGGCCTATGATTCGTAGCGCGAATTCTGGCCCGTCTACGTTCATTGATGAGCGTGGTCAATTGCTATTGGAAACTAAGCAATTTCAAGTTCAAGCAGTAAGTCATTCTGTTCAACCTCACACTGGCGACACCTTATTTAAGCGCTGGGGTATTTGGATTATTTATTTGTGTTTTGTGCTGATTGGCGTTCTTTTAATTTACGAGAAACGCTTTTCTTCAAATTAGATCTAAATTGAAAGAAAGGCTAAACAACTCATTAAGAGCTAAGGCGATTAAATTTCGCCAGCTTTCTTAAGTGCGCGATCTAGGCCTGAAAAATTTGGTTTGCGAATTCTTCGTTTCGTCTCCGTTGTGCTGGAGTTCGAGCTACTTGATCGGCGGAAGTTTGTTGTATTGACCGGTAGGCTAGGTGCTGCGGTAGGCGTAAAATTTGCTGCTCTAAAAGGGTTGTCATCCGAGACGTAGGAAATAATACCTTCACCGCCTTTAAGCTTCACGATGGGCAAACTTTCGGAGGCTCCATTGCGATCTAGAATAACCTCGTTATTACGTATTTCTCTTACGGATGCGTTTGCACCTTCTATCTTTTCACCAACAGAATATAGCTGAGATTCCTTATTACCTGATTTTATAATTGCGCGACCTAAGTCGCTATTGGTGGCCCATAAGATGCCTTGTAGGGTTAGGTTGAGCGTTGTTTTAGGCGCCTTTTTAGCCACTGGCTGAGGTGAAGGGTCACCGAATAAATTAGCATTCACAAGCTCATGGATACGATAGGTTGGTGCCTTACTCGCGGTGAACTTGAATTGCTCTTGCGGGGCGTAATTGGCTTTCTTAGCAACGTAGTTGGTTCGTATATGCCAAGTAATATTAGCCAAGGCTATTAACAGGCACAGCACAGCGAAAGCCCAAGCAATCTTTACACTATTGCGTGATAGCCATCGGTTAGCATTTGTGGTGTCAAATCCATTCATAGTCTATAGTTTACCTTAAGCACGGCTAAAGCTCTAAACTAGATATGCGTTTAGTTACCCAAATTTACCTTGTGTAACTGATGTTGGTGTCCGTGTAGCGGTTCAATTAGTCACCTAAGAATGTCAATATTTCATTTATTTCAACAACTTAGAGGTCGCCGCTGGCTGTGGATGTTAGAATCTTACTGGCGCTTATGGCCTATCTTGTTGAGAATTAAAGTTAAGCAAGACAAATGGCTACGAGACCAATTTACGCTAAAGCAAGCGTCAAGCGTGCATAGATCGTCTAAACATGGGCTTAAACACACGATTGAGCTTGGGATGTATGAGTCAGTGCGCTTAGCGGCAAGGCTGCATTTTTTTGAGGTGCAGTGTTTACCCAGATCGATTGCTCTGGCTCATATGTTATGTGCCAGAGGTTATGATGCACAACTCGTTGTTGGTGTCGCAGCTAGTGGTCATGGTTTTGCAAGTCACGCTTGGGTCGAAGTTTCAGGGACAATCATTGGCGAGCCGGAAGATTTGTCAGATAATTTTATATCGCTCAATATGCCTTCAAACGAGACATAACCTTTCTTAGTAAGTCTATATTACTTATAGTAATAATAAGGTCGCTAAGCCTAAAACTGAAAAATAACCAACCACGTCTGTGGCGGTGGTCAAGGCTACGCCACCCGCGAGGGCGGGATCGATTTTTAACTTTTCTAAGAAAATCGGTATGCAAACACCCGCGATTGCTCCCATCACTAGGTTCGCAACCATTGCTGCAGCAATGACTAAACCGAGTTCAATATTTTGATACCACAGCGCGGCGATAATGGAAATTACGATCGCCCAGATCAAACCATTTAAAGCGCCAACCAGGGTTTCTTTTCGCAATACGTTTAGTAAGTTATCTTGTGAAATCGTACCGGTACTCATGCCTCTAATCACAACAGTGAGAGTTTGCATTCCCGCGTTACCACCCATGCTAGCAACGATTGGCATAAGTACAGCTAAGGCTACCAATTGTTGGATAGAGCCTTCAAATTTTCCGATTACCCATGAACCGAGTAAAGCTGTGAGTAAATTTACAGCTAACCAAATTGTTCGGTTCTTGCTGGTTTGGGTTACGGGCGCGAATATGTCTTCATCTTCGTTAAGTCCCGCGGCCGCCATAAAGTCATGTTCGGCTTGTTCTCGGATAACGTCGATGACGTCATCAACGGTGATACGGCCCACGAGTTTTTGATTTTCGTCGACCACTGGTGCGGAGATTAGGTCATAGTCAGCGAATGCTTTCGCAATATCCTCTTCGTCTTCGAGGCATTCAAAGATCACTGGGTCTTTTATTGCATGATGGAGAGCTTGATCGCTACCAGTTTGAGTAATAATGCGGTCAAGCGGTAGAATTCCAGTGAGATGATTATCTTTGTTGACCAAGTAAATGGCGTCGGTGTGTTCCGGTAATTGGGTCTTTAGACGTAGATAATGAAGTACAACATCCAAAGCGATATTGTCTCTTACCGTGATAAAGTCCAAGTCCATTAATCCGCCAGCACTATCTTCTGGGTAACTTAAAACTTCTCCAAGGTTTGCTCGAGTCTCTTTATCGACTGCGAATAAAACGTCGGCTAATAAGCGCTCTGGTAAGTCTGGAATAAGATCGGCGAGTTCATCGGTGTCTAATACCTTAATGGCATTTATTAAGTCTTTATTGTCGAGCTCTTCAGCTAGGTTTTTAAACACACCTTCATGAAGTTCAATTAGAACTTCACCTTTGACTTGTTTGGGGATATGCAGCCATGCCGCGGGGCGTTTGGACGGAGTTAAGCGCTCCAATGCATCGGCGATATCGGCCGGATGAGCCTTAGCAAACATCTGTGCAACCGCTGTGACATCGCCGGTGTCGAGCAGTTCTACAATATTTGAAGTTATTTGGTTGCTGTGTGGCACTTGATAGGCTACTTACTTGGATACTGTTTATAACAGTTTCTCAAATCACTTAAGTTCGCACTAGTATAACTGAAGCTCAGTTACTGGTTGCCTAAAGTGTTGTTCCTTATTTTAGGCTTTAAATATATACGCCTTTTGTTAAGGTTGGTTTAAACGTGTGAGGTAGTCACGCGCGACGCTTGGGTTATCCGCGTGACGTATTTTATTAACTAAATATCTAAGTTTGCTGGTGTCGGTTTGCAAGATTTTTTGTTTAACGTCTAATACATAATTGGCGTCCATGCTGAATACTTTCAAGCCTAAGCCAAGTAACAACTTTGTATAGCGTACATTGCCGGCCATTTCCCCGCATAGTGAAACCGGTATTTTAGCGCGTTCGCCAGCTTTAATTGTATGGCGAATCATTTGTAGTACGGCTGGATGAATAGGTTCATACAGATAGTTTACGGCATCGTCAACACGGTCAATGGCGAGTGTGTATTGGATCAAATCGTTTGTGCCAAGCGATAAGAAATCGAATTTTTGTGCAAATAAATCAGCTGCGATTGCAGAGGCTGGAACCTCGATCATTGCGCCAATTTTAAGACGTGAATCAAACGCAATGTTCTCTCGTTTTAGTTCCGCTTTAGTTTGTTTAATGAGAGCCAAAACTTGGTTGACTTCATCCATATTACTGACCATAGGAACCATGATTGAAACTTTTCCAAACGCCGAGGCACGCAAAATTGCACGTAACTGCGGTTTGAAAATATCAATATGATTTAAGCATAAGCGCACCGCTCTCAAGCCAAGTGGAGACTCACTTGATGCTTTATCCGGGTACGGGAAGTCTAGGCGTTTGTCACCGCCAATATCAAGCGTTCTGATTACAATTGGTTTGTCTATGCTGCTTGCAATACGCTTATAAGCTTTAAATTGCTCTTGCTCACTCGGCAAACTTTTGCGATTCATAAACAAGTACTCGGTGCGGTACAAGCCAATACCGGCAGCGTTTACCCGTTTCACTTCTTTTAGTTCTTGGGCGCTTTCTATATTGGCTAGTAGTTGAATGCGTTGGCCGTTGCTTGTTTTACTGCTGCGTTCGGTCAGCGTTTCTAGCGCCTTTTCACGCTTTCGAATACTATGTTGTATCGATTTGAATTCTCTTAGTACACGCGTATCAGGATTGACGATTATAATCCCGCGCATACCATCGACAATAAGAGTATCTTGGTCGTCAATGTAGCGGGTGCTACCGCGCAGACCAACTACCGCCGGTAGTTTTAGACTGCGTGCCGCTACCGCAGTGTGAGAGATTGGGCTGCCTAAGTCAGTTACGAACGAGGCGAGCTTGCGTTCTTTGATAAATAAAGTTTCAGCAGGTGATAAATCGCGCGCAACAATCACGCGCGCCTTTAAATCTTCTTCATTAAATTGGTCAAGACTGTGTGAGACGATACCAAGTAACTTTCGTAGAATGCGGTTGGTTACATGCTGTACGTCCTCTTTTTTAGCTCGAAGGTATGGATCTTCCATCGCTTCAAAAATTTGGATTAGATTGTTTGCTTGTGTCTGCAGTGCGTATTCAGCATTAACCTTTTCACGGCGAATAATTTTTTTTGCTTCGTCTATTAGTATTGGATCGCGCAACATCAGTGTGTGCGCTTCGATAAAAGCAGCGCTTTCCTTAGCGGCTGTTTTAGGCAAGTTTTTTAATAGGCTTTGATAGATTTCGTGTGTGCTCTTAAGGGCAGTATTAAGTCTAATAACTTCCTTTTTTGTGTCTCGAGCATCGATATTAAACTCTGGTACTTCAATATCACTATTACGCAACACATAAGCTTTACCGATGACAATACCACGGCCAATTCCTGCTCCAAAGAGACTTAGCATCGTTTATTGCTCCTCATCAAAGTAATTGTCGATGAGTTCTGTTAGTGCTTGCATCGCGAGTGATTGATCTTCGCCTTCACATCGAATATTTATTATGCTTCCTTGCGATGCTGCCAACATCATCACCGACATGATGCTCTTTGCATCAGCGGATTGACCAGCGAATTCGACCGTGGTTTGGCTGGCAAAGCGCGCGGCGGTATTGACTAGTTTCGCCGCGGCACGGGCGTGCAGGCCGAGCTTGTTTATGATTTCGATATTTTGTTCAATCACTGTAACTCTCGATGTCTTACTAAGGTCTGTATGCCTTCGTTTTGGCGAAAGTGAGACATTAGTTTTTCGCTCAAATAAACCGAACGGTGTTGCCCCCCAGTGCAGCCGATACCTATCGTTATATAGTTGCGATTGTCCGCCATAAAGTGAGGTAGCCATTGGGAAATGAAATCTCTAATCTGCTCAAACATAAGTTCACAGAGCGGCTCGTTTAGAAGAAATTTTTGTACTGCCTCGTCCATTCCATTAAGGGGTTTTAGCTCTTTCTGCCAATGAGGGTTGGGTAGACAGCGCACGTCAAAGATGTAGTCGACGTCATTTGGATTACCGTACTTGAAGCCAAATGATTGCAGCTGAAGGGTCAGCGCATGATCGCTGCCTTGTTGGCTCTCGTTTCGTATAATAGTTCGAAGCTCATGCGGTGTTGTGGTGCTGGTATCTATCGAACGGTGAGATATTTTGGCAATATGAGAAAGGAGTTTTCGTTCACGCTTAATTGCTTCTGAAAGTGATGTTTGTGCGTTTGACAAAGGGTGTTTACGCCGTGTTTCACTGTATCGCTTAAGTAATGAAGCATCGTTTGCGTCTAAGAAGATAAGACGAGTTTCCATATTTAGCGCATTTAGGCTATCAAGGTTCTCTTGTAGATTGCCTATAGAGTCTTGGTTGCGCGCATCTATACTGATTGCGCAATTATGCTCAAGCGTGTCGTTTCCAAGCACGCGCGCAGCGAATTCTGTAACTAAAGAGGCTGGCAAATTATCAATGCAGTAGAAACCTAAGTCTTCTAACACCTGCAAGGCAATACTCTTGCCTGAACCAGAGGTTCCGCTAATGATGAAAAATTTAGGTGAACTTTTTTGCATCTTATAAAAATAGCGAATACTTAACTAGGTACTCCATTGTTTAACTTTGGTCACTACTTCTTGCGCTGTTAGTGCTTCGCATAAAGCGTTCTTTTTTTGCGTGTCTGAGACTAAGCGCGCAATGGTCGCCAATAGTTGTAAATGTTCTTGGTTAGCATCTTGTGGAACCAGCAAGCCAAAAGCTAGGTTAACACCTTGGCCGTCGCTTGCATCGTAATTGACGGCTTCATCTAAAGTGATAATTGCGATTACTGCATCATGCGCGTGGATACATCGTGAATGCGGTAAGGCTACACCATTGCCAATGCCAGTGTTACCGAGTTTTTCTCGTTCCCAAAGTTGAAAATAAATTTCTTTTTCTTTGGTTTCATTTTTTAGGCCCGCGCATAAAAGCGATGCCATTGTTTGTAGTAGTTTTTTTCGGCTGCTAATTTGCGATTTAACTCGAGTGAGTTCAACCGTCACAGAACGTGCCAGCAAGTTGTCGGTATTCATTGTTGTTATCATTAAAACCCCATTGTTATCAGCGACAATCATAGCTACTGGTATCGACGGGGGTGCTATACAAACCAGCAGTCTAGTTTATTAAGTAAAACTGCTGGTCGAGTGAGTTAAAATTAGTTCAGCATGAAAGGCTTTGTTTTAACAAGCCTTTGTGCTTATTACCTAGTTTATGTCGTTTGTTTCCTCGGATTGGATATGAGCCTTAAGACCGCCATCGCGTTGGTGATGGTCGGTCACCTTTTCTTTATGCTTGCGAACCTGAGAGTCAAGTTTATCAGCTAATTCGTCGATTGTGGCATACATGTTGCCTGAGTCAGCGTGAGCATGCATGGTTACGCCTTTGGCGTTAAGTGTTGCCTCTGCTTTATGGTGAATTTTTTCAACGTGGAGAACTACATCGATACTGTTTAGGTGGTCAAAATGTCGCTCAATGCGAATCATTTTTTCGCCGATATAGTTTTTCATAGAATCGGTAAGATCGATTTGTTGGCCAGAAATGGTCAATTGCATATAAAAATCCTCTAACAATGCGGTGTGTGTTTTTGCCGCGTTTAACGTTTAGCACATTCAGGCGTTGCCAAAACTGCACTCGAAACCAATAATCGCTGCTGCTTATCTTTGACTGCATAAAGAGTTGTTGTGAGAAAATGTTTGTGCTTAACAGATCTCTATAACAATGACTTGCGCCGACTAGAAGGAGCAATGTCTAAGCTTTCTCGATATTTGGCAACGGTGCGGCGAGCCACAATATGCCCTTGTTCTTCTAGTTTTTTAACAATTTTGCTATCACTCAGAGGTTTGGTCTTACTTTCATTATCAATCATTTGTTTGATAAGAGAGCGAATTGCCGTAGAGCTAGAAGAGTTACCCTGCCGATTAGGCAAAGCACTGGAAAAAAAATACTTCAATTCATATACGCCCGCCGGACAAAGTAAGTATTTGCCTGCTGTTGCGCGTGAAATGGTCGATTCGTGCAAGTCTAAAATGCTAGCAATGTCTTGCTGAATCATGGCTTGCATAGATTGTTCGCCATTGCTAAAAAACGCTTGTTGGCGTTCTACGATGGCCTCGCCAACTAATTGCAATGTGTCGTATCGGTTCATCAAGCTTTTAATGAAGGTCTTTGCTTGCATGAAATGAGTGTCGATATAGTGTGTGTCATCGACCCCTAATTTCTCGGTCGACTTTTTGTCAATTAGCTTGGCGTATAAGTCATTGACTCGTAAATGGATTTGATTCTCTGGGTTAAGCGAGACTACCCATCGTTCACCAACTTTTTTTACAATTAGATCGGGAATAATGTGGTCTTGCTTGTCTGCACTAAAATTCAAGCCTATACGAGGCTGTAGTGCAGTAACCATGCTAATAACATGAGCTAATTGCTCGTTGCTAATATCAAGTTCTTTTTTTAAACGTGGGTACTGATGTGCAGCCAGCAGTTCTATGTGGTGGCTAACGATTTTGAGCGCCAAATCGAGCTGTTTGTCTTGCTGATAATGATGGCGTAGCAATATTGAGAGGCGCTCGCTTAGATCGCATGCGCCTACACCAAGAGGCTCAAATGTTTTGATTAAATTCAATACCGTTTTAATTTCAGCTGCATCAATTGGAGTTTCATTGCTAAGTTGTTTTTGAATCTCTTTGGTAGATGCGTGCAGATAACCGTCGTCATCGAGATTGCCAATTAAAGCTCGGCCAATTTCCTGGTCTTGCTTATTCAGTGTGGTCATTTGCAACTGCCACAACAGGTGATCGACTAGCGTCTCTGTTCTGTTTGCTAGCTGGTTGAGATCTAAATCGTTTGCTGGTGATGCTGGACTAGACTGTATCTCTTTGGATTGTTTGAAGCTTTCTTGCCAATTACTGTCTAAGTCTTGTTCGGGCGCTAAATTGTCCGTGCGCTCCAATTCAGATTCGGGCTCCGACGCTTCGGTAATCGGTTGCGGGATATTGTTATCTCGCAGCGGTGTGTGTTCGACCTGAACATCAACCAAGTCGTATTCAATGTCTATGCGTTCGAGTAAAGGGTTTGTTTCAAGTTCTGTTTGTATTTCGTGCTCTAAATCGAGCGCAGAAAGTTGAAGTAGCTTAAGAGACTGTTTGAGTTGTGGGGTCAGCGATAAATGCTGGGAGACCGAGAGACTAAGGCTTTGTTTCATCAGCAGTACCATTTAAGCGCATTCTGCTTTAATGCGCGATATCCATAAATGAGGCACATAGTTAGTATAGGTGGGGTGCGTGCGACGAATACTTTCAGTAAAAACAGTTAAAAAACCAATTGTTAAAGCCGCTATTTTGATTAGATCCCCTCCATACCTAAGATCCTAAGATGTCTCCATTCTAGACCTAGAAAAGATCTATGGCTATAAATATTAGTTAAATTTTAAACTTTGATCCAAGATAAACTTCACGCACTCCTTGGTGAGATAAGATTTGTTTGGCAGTGCCTTGCGTTAATACGGAGCCTTCAGTAAGTATGTAGGAGTGATCACATATGTCTAAGGTCTCGCGCACATTATGGTCGGTAATGATGATCCCAATTCCGGTACTTCTTAGGTAGTCAATAATTTGCTGGATATCACCAACCGAAATAGGATCGATACCAGCGAAGGGTTCGTCCAATAGAATAAAGTAGGGGTTTAAAGCAATAGCGCGTGCTATCTCAGCGCGCCGTCGTTCACCGCCTGACAATGATATTCCTAAGGTATCGCGTTTGTGACCAATATTGAATTCTTCAAGTAATTGTTCGACTCGACGCTTTCGTTGTGGTCCGCTTTGAGACTTATCGGTTTCCAGCACGGCCATCAAATTTTGTTCAACCGTTAGCTTGCGAAAAATGGATGGTTCTTGTGGTAAATAGCCGATGCCAAGTTTGGCTCGGGAATGCATTGGCAAGTGACTAATATCTTGCTGATTAAGCAAAATGCGGCCGCTATTACTGCGAACCAAACCAACGACCATATAAAAGCTGGTTGTTTTACCAGCACCGTTGGGGCCGAGTAAACCAACAACTTGGCCGCTTTCGACCGAAATATTGATTTTTTTAACAACTTCTAAGCCGCGATAACTTTTGCACAAATCGCGTGTTTCTAAAATGCTCATTTGGGTTTTATAGGTCGAATGTTATCTTAGTTTGAGCTTTCTTTTTCTGTATCGGATTCGTCATCCTCAGACTCTTCATCTTTATCATCTTCGTCTGTTTCTTTTGGTTTTTTACGAGGCCTCAAAATTAGCCTTGAGCGACCACTTGAGGTGGGTGCTACCCAAGGCGTTTTGTCTTCGTCTTTAGCTTGCTCTTTACTGGCGCCGTCGTCAGTGTCGGTGTCTTTTGTTTTGCTTACTGTCTGATCGGCTGATGGTGCTGACGGAATTTCGTCATCAGCAAAAGGATCTTCGATTTTTTTATTCGGTCGAGCTTGGCCGGTGTCCCCGCCTGAACCAATTTTAGCACCCCCCTTTACTTGCAGTGTATCAGTCCCCATATTATAGATAATTGTTTCTCCGCGCGCCGTATCAGGGCCTTGTTGAAGTGCGGCATTGCCTATCAGCGTAATAGTGTCTGTTTGATGATCTACGATCATTTTCTTTGCCCAACCTTGCACGTCATCGGGCTTACCTTCAGGGCGTTGCTTAAAGCGCGCAGGGCTGCCCCACATGGTGGCTTTTTGTAGAGCGTCATCACCGTAGATGGCGATTAACTTATCGGCTTTGAGGCGCAAGGTGCCCTGTATGGCTAGAACATTTTTTAGGAATGTGCGTGTTCCTTTTTTGAAATCGAACTCTGTATCATCCGCTTGAATATCGGCTGGTTTAGTTCTATCAGAGTCGAGAGCCTTTGCAGACTGTGTGCCCAGCAAAAACAAGCTTAGGCCAGCAGCTAAAGTTAGCTGACGAAATGAAAATCGAAGGCATTTCATGGTATGCGAGATTCCAGAGTGATTATTGCTTTTGGTAAAATATAACATACAAGATGAGCGGAAGCTGAACGGGTGTCGTTGTTCGTTTTAGCAGCGCACAGGCTTAGGTCTAAAACTGGTGTTTAAAATAACTCGGCTTTAGTGGCTTTATCCAGAAGTACGCGCATACGTTTGCTGCGCGAAGTGCCGCCGGGGCCGCGAGCGTCAGCTTCAAACACGACTTTAACATTGCCCGTCATGAGTATTTCATCACCGCTAGAATTCATCCAACCAGAGTCTGCGTAGATATGACGAGGTGCAAAGCCTTTTTCATATTGCACGATGTGAGGCTGGTCTAACAAGGCGGTGTCGTCATCGGGGAAATGCGCCATTCTATCAGCCTTAATTACAAATCGACGTTCGCCATTTTTATCCAAACCGGTGGCGATGAAGTTTTCGATGTAATAGTCAGGGTCGTGCCGATTAGCGAAGTCTTGAATTTCTTCGGGGTCATCTATTACTGCTGTTTGCAGATAAATTCCTCCTAAACCGAGCAGGCCCAGAATGGTGATGTAGAGTAACGATTCGACTTGTTTCACGAGCGTGTTTAGTTAATCTAAGTTTAAGATTGGCTTGCTATGCCCGGCTGGGCACTCTTCGCTTTATGACAGCGGTTAATTGTTTCGGGTTATTTATTGCAGTGAACCTGAATTTAGTGGATACGCGTCTTGGGCATACAATAACAGATCGCAGATCGCTCGTACTGCGCCATTACCACCCATTAATGGAGCCACCCAATCGGCTAGGTCACGCACAATAAAATGTCCATTTTCAACAGAAAACTTTAAGCCACAATCTTGCATCACTGGCAGGTCAATGACATCGTCGCCGGCAAAGCAACATTGTTCTAAGCTCAGTTGGTGTTTGTTTAGAATATCATTGAATACCGAGCGCTTATTATTCACGCCCAAATGGCACTCGGTAATAGATAAATCTGCCAAGCGTCTTTTTAGGGCTTGTGAGTCGCGCGCCGAAATAATAGCAACGTGGATTCCTGCACTTTGTAACATTTTCAAGCCGTGCCCATCAAGTGCGTGAAATACCTTCAGTTGCTCGCCATCTGGTCCGTAGTGAAGCTTACCATCGGTTAGTACACCATCAACATCGAAAGCTGCTAACTTTATTTTTTGAGCTTTGCTTAGAATGCTTGGCTCAACTTGATAGGGTAGCGGTGGCAACATTTATAGTACCCCTGCGCGCAGAAGAACTTGCATATTCAGTGCTCCAACAACCTGGTCGCCTTCGGTTACCAACATAGCTCCAATACTGTTCTTTTTCATTATCGCGATAAGCTCAGCGGCCAGAACCGTTTTTTCACTAGTAATCGGCGACTTGGTCATCACTTCGACGATAGGCGTATTAATGTCCACTTGATTTGATAGCGAGCGGCGAAGATCGCCATCAGTATAGATGCCGATTAATGTTTGATTCTTATCCACAACTCCCGTCATGCCCAAGCCTTTGGATGACATTTCGATCAAAGCATCGGAGAGTAGGGCTGAGTCTTGTACGAGCGGAACATCGTCACCCTTTAACATAATGTCATCAACGTACATCAATAAGCGTCGCCCTAGCGCGCCACCAGGGTGAGAGCGAGCAAAGTCACTTTCATTAAAGTCGCGCGCATTTAATACCGCAATGGCCAAAGCATCGCCTACGGCTAAGGTGGCGGTCGTACTCGCTGTGGGTGCTAGATTCATTGGGCAGGCTTCTTTTTCAACCGGAATATTAATGTATACATCGGCCAATTGCGCTAGCGTTGACGATGGAACACTGGCTAAGCCTATGAGCTTCACGCCCATCCGCTTAATAATGGGTAGTATGGATAGAACTTCCGATGTTTCGCCAGAATTTGAAACAGCTAGAACTAAGTCTTTAGGTGTGATCATGCCTAAGTCGCCATGGCTAGCCTCACCAGGGTGCACAAAAAAAGCGGGCGTACCGGTGCTCGCTAAGGTCGCTGAAATTTTATTAGATATGTGCCCTGATTTGCCCATGCCGGTCACGATGACCCTACCTTTACAGGCTAAAATCAGCTTACAAGCCTCTTCAAAGTGATGGTCGAGTGCTGTGACTTGGCTTGAAATAGCCTTAGCCTCGATCTCAAGAACGTTGCGCGCGGCTTGTAAAAAAGTGGAATCTTTCATGTGCGAGAGAGTATATCTGGTGTCGTTAAATATCAAACGCTGATAAACACCAAATACCCTAAATAGGCGAGATATCCCACAACTAAAACACCGCCATCAAAGCGGCTAAACATGCCTTTGGTGAGTGCAAAAACTAACATCACGGCACTAAATATAAACATGATCGGGAAGTCCCGTGCCAACGCGCTTGTGTCAATCTCAGTGGCTTTTAGTGTGCCAGTGACACCCAGAACGCCGAGCGTATTGAATACGTTTGAACCGATGATGTTGCCGATAATCATATCGTGTACGCCTTTTCGAGCCGCTGCTATTGCTGCGGCCAGCTCAGGTAGGCTGGTGCCTATGGCGACAATAGTTAAACCAATAATTAATTCACCTACGCCGAAAAACTCGGCGATATCGACAGAGCCTGTTACCAACATGCGTGACGCCGCCATTAATACCACAATACTGACAATTGTTAGCACGGTATTTTTCGTCAGTGATTTATTTTCAGGTGATTCGAGCTGCCCAGAATTTGCTTGATCTGGTTTGTCGCTTAAGTTTTCGATTGCGGATTCGTCATTCCCATCGTTAGAGCTTTTCGCTGTCCATAGTAAATAAGCAAGCAAAACGACCAATAAAATCAAGCCATCTGATCGAGACAATAAGCCATCGAGTACAAATACAATGGCTAGAACACCGCTGACAATCACCAATGGTAGGTCGATTTTAGCAGTAGCTGAAGAGACCGGCAGTGCGCGCACCAGCGCTGCACTGCCTAACACTAAACCAATGTTAGTAATATTGGAACCTAATGCGTTGCCCAAGGCAAGATTGCCTCGATCTTGCAGCGCTGCAACAGCCGACACAAATAGCTCGGGTGCCGAAGTGCCAAAGCCTACTACGATAACGCCAACTAAAAACGTCGAAACGCCTAATTGGGATGCAAGATTAGAAGCATTGTCGACCAATAAGTCGGCGCTCCAGATAAGAAGTATGAAGCCGGTTAGAACCAGCGCAACTGAAATTAATAATTCCATCTAAGTCGAGGTAAAAGGATGCAATGGTGGGTGGTCAATGATGCGCATAGTCACAGCTCTGGGGACGGCGCTAGTTTGTTGCTTTCCTTTGAAAAATGCAAGTGAGCGTGAATTGTTTTGCATTTTCTAACTGAAATATTAAACAGTATCGATATACTAGTTTGACTAATTATTTAGGTGGCCAATTTATGCTGGCGCTGATGTTTTAAAAAATCAACTTTAATTTAATTAAATAAGGAGCGTAATAATGCTTGACCAAATAAAACAGTTTCTAGCAGGGCCGTTACCTAGAAAGATATTGTTTTTTGACGAAATGCTTACACCTAGCTTGATTCGAACGGCTTATTGGTTGGGTTTGATTTCGCTTGTATGGACGGGTCTTGGCCATATTTTTACTAATGGTTTTTGGGGCATATTTGAGGGCTTTATTTATATTGCCATGGGCGTAATCGTTTTAAGAGTGATTGCTGAATTAGTGATGTTATTGTTCAAGCTTAACGATAATATGCAAGAAGTTGCATTAAATACCAAAGTTGGCACAAAAAATGCCAATACGGTAGCGCGAAAAGCAAAATCTACTTCGCCGGTCAAAACTAAAACGGCGAAAAAAGTCGCAAAAAAAGTTAGTAAGAAAGTTACCAAGAAAAGCCAAGACACCTGATTATCTATAGTTACTTGTTTAG
>CAYSUU010000012.1:24176-74120 GCA_964434375.1 uncultured Gammaproteobacteria bacterium
AAGAAAGTTACCAAGAAAAGCCAAGACACCTGATTATCTATAGTTACTTGTTTAGAAGTTGAAGGTTAGTAGATGTTTATCTAACAAAAACGTAAGCTATATTCAGGCTTGGTTCAGTTGAGCTGCGTTAAACTAGGCTGTATCAAATCAACGGTATTGCACCAAGTATATTTTCGAGAACACTATTATGAGACAAAAATTAGCGAATTTTTTTATTAGCACATTTCTATTGTTTGGTTTGAGCTTTAATAGTATTGCTGCACAAGCGCCGGATGATTTGGTTCGAGAGACATTCGATACAGTTGTCGCTCAGATTCAAAGCAATCGTAGCCTGTATGAGCAAGATAGTGCTGCGCTCTACGCAATGTTGGATGAGTATTTGGTTCCAGCTTTAAATCTTCCTTTTATGGTTGATCTCATTTTGGGTAAAGACTTAGCCAGTAGTACTCCGGCCAGTCAGCACCAAGAGTTGGTTGATGAATTTAAGATATTGTTGTTGCGTACCTACGCGACGGGTATTTTATTTGCAACGGGTGACGAAGAAGTCGTTTATGACCCGCTTGACCTTGCGCCAGATGCTTATCGAACCGATATTAATTTAAAATTAGAAACGTCTGAAGGTGCTAGCTTTCCGATAAAGCTACAAATGACAACCCGAAAAGGTCGTTGGACTAAAGAAGATCTAGGTGAATGGAAAGTTTATAATTTAGAAGTAGCAGGGCAAAATATTGCGCGTTTATATAGAGCGACCTTCGCCCGCACCTTAAAAGAAAAAGGAGTTGAAGGGTTGATCAGCGATTTGCGAGCTAAAAATACGGTTTAGCAATACTTATTCAGTATAGAATAAGGGCTTTAAAGAAAGCGAAACCACGTTTTTTTAGAGTTTTAGTAAGCCGTTAATCGGCTGTGTATAGTATTTGAGGGTGAGGCTTTTGGGTCTCGCCCTTTTATTTTTCAGGGGATAAGTTTGAGTTTAAAAATTGCGGTATCAGTTGATAAAGTAAGCAAACGCTTTGGCGACTTACAAGCGCTTGATCAGGTGAGTTTTGAAATTCAGCAGGGCGAGTTTTTTGGTTTGCTCGGGCCTAATGGCGCTGGCAAATCTACCTTAATTGCTGCTATGGCCGGTCTGCTAAAGCCCACAAGCGGTAGTTTAAGTATCTTAGGCGCAGATGTTAGTCAAAATTATCGTCAAGCACGCCGACATCTTGGTGTTGTGCCCCAAGAGTTAGTGATGGATCCGTTCTTTACAGTGCGCGAGACCTTAAACTTTCAGTCCGGTTATTTTGGGATTCGGCACAATAGTGATTGGATTGACGAGTTGCTTGTGCAACTTGGCTTGAGCGACAAAGCTGATACTAATATGCGTAAGTTATCGGGCGGAATGAAGCGTCGAGTACTGATAGCGCAAGCACTAGTGCATCGCCCTCAAGTATTGGTATTGGATGAGCCTACAGCCGGTGTTGATGTTGAATTGAGGCAAACCTTGTGGAAGTTTGTGCGGCGTTTGCACGCAGATGGACACACCATTGTTTTAACAACCCATTATTTAGAAGAAGCTGAAGAATTATGTGATCGCATTGCGATTATTGATCACGGCAAGGTCATCGCTTTGGAAACTAAAAATGATCTACTAGAGCGCGGCTTAGGCAGTCGTTTACTCGTGACCGCTCGAGACGAAATCAGCAAGGTGCCAAACGGGCTCAGCGACAGAGTGGCGTGTATCGAGGGTAAAGAACTAGAATTGTTGTTGAATCGCGAAACCGATTCTATGATGGATATTCTAGATCACTTGAGAGCTGAGTCGATCGAAATCGAAGCTGTCACGGTACTTAACGAGCGGCTTGAAGATGTGTTTGTTCGACTCACAAGTAAATCGGTCATTGATCAAAAAAAAGGAGGTACCGTATGAACTCTATTCAATGGACTGCTTGCTTCACTTTATTGCGCAAGGAAGTTTTGCGCTGGCGTAAAGTTTGGTTGCAAACCGTGATGGCTCCGGTGGTCACAGCGCTTTTATATGTGCTGATTTTTGGGCACGTCTTAGAGGGTCGTATAGAGGTATTTGAAGGTGTGAGTTACACCTCTTTCTTGATACCTGGCCTATTAATGATGTCGGTTATTCAAAATGCCTTCGCCAACACATCGTCAAGTTTAATACAGTCTAAGGTAATGGGCAGTATCGTTTTTGTTTTGTTGCCGCCGTTTTCGGCGTTAGAAATGTACATAGCCTATATTGGTGCGGCGCTATTGCGTGGTCTTGCTGTGGGGGTCGGTGTATTCTTACTGGCCGTATTTTATGTGCAAATACCACCGATCCACAGTATTTTCTTTGTACTTTGTTTTGCAATACTAGGCAGTATTTGTGTCGGCTCTATTGGCCTAATCGCCGGAATGTGGGCGGAAAAGTTTGATCAGATTGCGGCATTTCAGAGTTTTTTGATTGTTCCCCTGACATTCTTGAGTGGTGTGTTTTATTCGATTAACTCTTTGCCAGCATTTTGGTACCAGTTATCCCGATTTAATCCGTTTTTTTACATGATCGACGGTTTTCGTTACGGTTTCTTTGGCCAATCAGATCAACCAATTTTGCTAAGTTTGTGGATCATGGTGATAGCCACAATATTGCTTGCGGGTCTTACTATTAGAATGTTAGCTAGCGGCTATAAATTGCGAGATGCGTGAGCTCTTTTAGGGCACTGGCTGCTTCCGAGCCTTTGCGGTATCCTTCGTATGATTTGATAACACTGAAAGGGGCGTTAAATTCAAAGGCCGATGCCCCTCATCACGAGATATTATGGTAACCCCTGAAAAATTAAAAATTTGGATAGAAACTGGTTTTGTTGGCGCAAACGTGAGTGTAGAAGGCGATGGGCATCACTTTGAGGCCGTGATTGTGGCGTCCGAATTCGATGGTAAAAATCGGATTCAACGCCATCAACTAGTTTATGCTGCACTGGGCGATAAAATGAAAGCCGAGGTGCACGCATTGTCGATGAAAACTCTAACGCCAGCAGAAGCGGGCAATCAGTAAAAATAAGCGAATAGGTAAGACTATGAATAAAGAAGTATCGAATGAAGAAGTATCGGTTGAAGAACAAATAAAGCAAACCGTTGGCGAGCATGAGGTTGTTTTATTTATGAAGGGTAATGCTAATTTCCCTCAATGTGGTTTCTCTGGCCGAGCTGTTCAAATATTACAAAGTTTGGAAACAGAGTTTGTCACAGTCGATGTATTGTCGAACGAAGCGGTTCGTCAAGGGATAAAGAGTTATTCAAATTGGCCGACGATTCCTCAACTTTATGTGAAAGGTGAGTTTCTCGGTGGTTCTGACATCATGACCGAGATGTATGAATCGGGTGAGCTAAAGCAAGCACTAAGCTCCTAAAACCCGGCTGGATGTATTAATGGATAAGTTAATTGTAACGGGCGCTGGTCCACTGGATGGCGAAGTCGTTATTTCCGGCGCTAAAAATGCAGCTTTGCCTATATTGATATCGTCATTGTTGGTTGATGGTCGTCTGACGCTAAGCAATGTGCCACATCTTCAAGACATCACTACCACCATGAGCTTATTAGCGTATCTTGGGGTGGAACTTGAGGTCGACGAACGTATGAAAATATGCGCCGATGCCAGCAAGCTTAATCAATCGAAAGCGCCATATGATTTAGTAAAAACGATGCGTGCTTCAATTTTAGTATTAGGCCCATTGTTAGCACGCTTGGGTCATGCCGAGGTGTCGTTGCCTGGTGGCTGCGCAATTGGCTCACGTCCTGTTAATTTACATATTAAAGGTTTACAGGCGATGGGTGCCGAAGTGGTGATTGAAGAAGGTTATATCCGTGCTCGCTGCGAGCGCTTGCAAGGCGCGCGGATATTTATGGATATGGTGTCGGTAACGGGCACCGAGAACTTGATGATGGCCGCCTGCTTAGCGCAAGGCACTACCGTTATCGAAAATGCCGCGCGTGAACCTGAAATTGTTGACCTAGCTGATTGTTTGAATTCAATGGGTGCCAAGGTTTCGGGCGCAGGTTCGTCAGAACTGGTGATTGAAGGTGTAGACAGTCTTAAAAGTGCAAGCCACGAAGTCATCTCAGATCGAATTGAGACTGGTACTTATTTAGTCGCAGGCGCAGTTACAAGAGGGCGAGTTAAGGCTCGTTCAACTAATGCTAGTTACTTAGATTCAGTGTTGGATAAGCTTACTGAAGCAGGTGCAGACATCTCTATTGATGGCGACAGCATTGAATTAAACATGCACGGACGGCAACCTAAATCGGTTGATATTTATACCGCTCCCCATCCAGCATTTCCTACCGACATGCAAGCTCAATTTGTGACCTTAAACGCGATAGCCGAAGGTACCAGCAAAGTGGTGGAGAATATTTTTGAGAACCGCTTTATGCACGCTCATGAGCTTCAGCGTATGGGGGCAAATATTGATTTAGAAGGCAATACTCTATTTATAACGGGCTCTGAGAAATTACGTGGTGCGCCAGTCATGGCAACAGACTTGCGAGCATCGGCGAGTCTGGTCCTCGCCGGTTTGGTGTCGGATAAGCCGACTGTGATTGACCGTATTTATCACATTGATCGCGGTTATGAGAGTATTGAAGAAAAACTTTCGCGTCTGGGTGCTGATATTCGTCGCGTGCCAGGGCATGTTTGGGGCAAAGACCTGGAATTACAAAAACTAGTATCATGATTACTATTGCCTTGTCTAAGGGGCGTATTCTTAAGCAGACGCTTCCACTACTAGACAAAGTTGGTATTCGTTTGCTTGATGACCCTTTTACTAGCCGCAAGCTTATTTTTGCGAGTAATAAAGATGATATTCAAGCCGTGGTCCTGCGCGCCACGGATGTTCCAACGTATGTGCAATTTGGCGCCGCTGATCTGGGTATCGTAGGTAAAGATGGACTACTTGAACACGGTGGGGAAGGTCTAAATGAATTACTTGATCTACAGATTGCCCAGTGTCGATTAATGACTGCAGTGAGAGACTGTGATAAAGATCTGCCGCGTACGGATAAACGTTTACGCGTTGCAACTAAGTATGTGAAATCGGCGCGCGCTTTTTATGAAAGTCAGGGAATCCAAGCTCAGATTATCAAGCTTTATGGTGCTATGGAACTGGCCCCATTAGTGGGTTTGGCTGATGAAATTGTCGATTTAGTTGAAACCGGTAGCACTCTTGCCGCGAATAACTTAGTAGCTAAAGATTTGGTTGCCAACATCTCTTGCCGCTTGATTGCAAATGCGGCATCCATGAGAACGCAGCATAATATTATTAGTAAATTTGTTGATGCGCTTGATCAACAAGTCAATTGCCAAGTTTGATGAATTGTGAATATTGATATTAGACGCCTGCTGTCTAGTGCCGAAGATTTTGAGGTCGCACTGAGACAGCTTTTAAACCGGCAGCAGGAACATAACTCTGAAGTAGAGGAGTCGGTTTCCGCTATTATCGCGCAAGTTGCCCGAGCGGGGGATAAAGCACTGTATCACTACACCAAGAAGTTCGATGGCTTCGATGCCGAAGCTCGAGGTATCGAAGTTCGGCCAGCTAGGCTTGATCAAGCTCTGAGTGATATGCACCCTAAAATTCGAGAATCATTAGAGTTTGCGGTGCAAAGAGTGCGTGATTACCACAAGCACCAAGTACAAGAATCCTGGCAATATGAAGAAGACGATGGTACCCAATTAGGGCAAAAAATCACTCCTTTAAATCGCGTTGGAATTTATGTGCCCGGTGGCAAGGCGACTTATCCGTCTTCGGTTATCATGAATGCGATACCTGCAAAAGTGGCTGGTGTGAAAGAGCTAATTATGGTCTCACCCACGCCTAATGGCGAATTTAACGATATGGTCTTGGCGGCAGCCAAATTAGCCGGTGTTGATCGAGTATTCCGTGTCGGTGGCGCTCAAGCTATTGGGGCACTCGCTTATGGAACAACTACTATACCTAAAGTCGATAAAATTACTGGGCCGGGTAATATTTATGTGGCGACGGCTAAAAAGCAAGTGTTTGGTCAAGTAGGCATCGATATGATTGCCGGGCCTTCTGAAGTGTTGATCATTGCGGATGAATCGGTCGATCCTGATTGGGTGGCGATGGACTTATTCGCCCAAGCAGAACACGACGAATTCGCACAATCGATCTTGCTAACAGACAGTTTACTCGTTGCAGAGCGCGTACAGAAATCGATTAACGCCCTTATATCAACGATGGAACGCTCGGATATTATTCGCATTGCTTTGCGCGACCATGGTGCCATCATCGTCGCGCAGTCACAGGCTGAGCTTGTTCAAATTGCAGACCAAATTGCACCGGAACACTTGGAAATATTTACCGATAACGCCGAGCAACTTGCGCAAGAAATTAGTAATGCGGGGGCTATTTTCATTGGCCCATATAGCGCTGAGTCATTAGGTGATTATTGCGCTGGCCCTAATCATGTATTACCTACGTCGGGGACTGCGAGGTTTAGTTCACCGTTGGGTGTGTATGATTTTCAAAAGCGCAGCAGCATAATCAAGATTTCTGAGAACGGAGCGCAAACCATGGGTAAGCATGTTTCTGTACTTGCAAGAGGTGAGTCACTAACCGCGCACGCGAAATCCGCTGAATTTCGAATTAAAGATCGGAGTTAAGCTCAACCGAGTGTCGCTTGTGTGTGACTTAAAATATCCAAAAGAGTAAGTTTAAGACGCCCCATAGTACGAGCGCGATAATGAACAGCAAACAGGTGTTTACCGTGTATTTGAGCACTTTGTAAGCCACTAAATTGCTTTCTTTTAAGCCTTTAGCTTTATCGAGTATTGGTACTAAAGAACTGAATGTGCGATTAGCAAAGCCACGTTTATCTTCGTCCGTGTTGGGTACCACCGTAGCACGCATCAACCATTTATAAGGGGCATTAAAAATGCGTCCAATTAAGGACATCGGGCGTTCAATGTCACACATTAATATCAAGCGTGATTTACCCGCGTCATTATGAGCAAAATGCAAAAAGGTTACATCAAATAAAAACGGTTGGCCGTCACGCCAAGAATAATTTTGATCATCGACCGAGATATAACATTGATCGTCATTCGGGGTGTCTAGTCCAAGGTGATATCTTAGTGAACAAGCAACTGGGTCTAAATGTCGCGTCAGTTGCCCTCCAGGAGGTAGCACTGAAAACATGGCGCCATTAACTTGCGGAATCTTGCTTAAAATTTCTATTGTTTTAGGGCAGCTGCGCTGTGCTGATTGGTGGGTATAGCCGTACCAATTTAAATAAAACTTAGTCCATCCGTATTTGTAAAAGGTACGAAAACCGATATCGTAGTAGGAAGCGGAATCTTTATCGGTGATTTTTTCAAAACCGCCTTCCGCCATTAAGTCGATCGCTTCTTCTCTTATGATCTCCCAATTGTCGGCTAATTCTTTTAACTCAGGAAACTTGGTCATGTCCATAATGGCTGGACGTGCTTTTTTCTCGGTAAATAAATACAGCAAGCAATTGAAGGGTGTAAAAATTGGCCAGCCTTTGCGCACATATTCACCGAAACCACTCCAACGAGCCTCACCGCGAAAAGCATAGACGTAGCTAATTGAGCCTGCGCAAAACAGACCGATAATAATCATTATTAAGTTGCTCATAGCAGCAATGGGTTTAGTTTGGATCAGCCAATAAAACAGCCTGCAATATAGCCTAAAACGGAGGTCGACCCTAGGTTATTGACTAAATCTTTATTTTAATATGAACTATTTTACGCATGTGTTGAAGCATACAAACGTGCCTGTTACCCTAACGCCCATTGAGACGTATGATTAAAGACCGACCGCAGTAAAGTTTATGCAAAAGCCACTTAACTTCCAAGAACTGAGCGCTGATGAAATGTTAGCCGAATCTAAGCGTTATTTAGCAAAATCGATACAACGGCGCAGTGTCCGTAATTTTTCTGATAGAGCCGTTGATAGAGCGATAATTGACAATGCTATTTTGTCTGCGGGTTCGGCACCAAGCGGTGCGCATAAGCAGCCTTGGCATTTTGTAGTAGTAGAAGGTCAGCAGACAAAAGCCCTGATTCGTAAAGCGGCTGAAGCAGAAGAGAGCGAGTTTTATAATCGGCGAGCACCACAAGCTTGGCTGGATGATTTAAAGGTATTTGAAACCGATGAAAATAAGCCATTTTTGGAGACTGCGCCGTACTTAATTGCCGTTTTTCTGCAGCGTAATACGATCGATGAAAAGGGTGAGAAACATAAAAACTATTACATGCCTGAATCAGTTGGGATTGCCACCGGCATGTTAATTTCGGCTTTGCACTTTTCTGGCCTTGCCACTTTAACGCATACTCCGAGCCCGATGAAATTCCTTGGTGAGATTTTACAACGTCCGACTAACGAAAAAGCGTATATGTTGATAGTGGCGGGTTATCCAGCCGAAGGCGCCACTGTGCCCGATCTACAACGAAAGAAGCTCGACGAAATAATGTCGACCTTCTAGTATTTTCCTTTAGTACTTTTATGAAATAGCCCTTATCGCTAAGGGCTATTGTTCGAAGGTATGTGTCGAATTCGCTTAGGCGGGTTTGCGAAACTTAAGAGTCATACGATTAGACTCACCGATAGACTCCGCCAAGGCTTTCTTCGCTTCATCTTCATCGTCGCGACAACAAGCAGGTGGTAAACGCCAAACGTTTTCGCCTTCAACCGCTTGATCTTTAGGGTTGTTGTTAATGCCACTTTCGGCTACAAATTCAAAACCTGCAGAAGTCATTAATTCAATGATTCGACTTTGCTTTAAGTAGCCGTTATTGCCGTCAGCCCAGCTATCAGGTTGATCTTCACTTGCTTGGTGTTGAACAACACCAAGTGTGCCGCCCGGTTTTAGTGCCGCAAAACTTTCAGAGATAGCGGTGCTTAAATAGCCACCTTTTTCTTCAAAGCGATGCAAGTTATGCAACGCGCGCACAAACAAAACAGCGTCAGCCGTGCCCTGCATAGATTCGGGCATGGCAGCGAATTGAAAGGCCGCAAGGCTTGCACTGTTTTCTCCTTTCCACTCACTAGCTTGACTGACCCAGTCAGTTACCCAAGTTTTTTTGGCTTCTAGGCGCTCTGGGGTCATAAAGTTAAAGTTACTCCATAGGGCCAATGGGTAATCTGCACCTATCACGGTACCTTGTTCACCGAGAAGTGGTAACAAGATTTTTGTGTACCAGCCGCCGCCTGGCAGCACTTCAACGACCGTCATGCCTGGCTCAATACCAAAAAACTCTAGAGTTTCTTTTGGGTTGCGAGCATCAAAGCGAGCTTTGGCCGTGTCATCTTGCGCATCTAAGATGGCATCAAGGGATATTTCAGTTGCTGTGTTTTCGGAGCTCGCAACGGCTTGTTGAGCTATGGCAGGCGTGTTTACTTGTGTATAAGCCGCGAGCGCAACGACTGAGATTGCTAAGCCTATTTTTGAAATTGAGAATAAATTCATAGGGTGTCCTCGGATTAATTTGTATGTATGTAATATGAGTTTGTTTAAAAATTTGTTTTAGAAAGTGCCGCATTTCGTTTTGCCGCGATTTGCCAATCTTTGGGTAATAATTTCGCCACCGCAAGAAAGCACAGTACGGAAGGAATAAATACTAAGCAAGTTGTTGTCATAGCATAGCGCATTGCGGTTAATTCATCATGATTGGCATTAAAAATATCGATTAACCATCCGGCGAAGGTTGGGCCGCCGCCGAGCGCGATCATATTCAATATAAAAAAGAATAAAGCCGTCGACATTGCGCGCATATTAATCGGTGCTAATGTTTGCGCAATCGCAAAACTTGGACCCAAATAAGTACCGAGAAAAAATAACAAAAAAGTGGCTAATAGTAGATGAACCCAAACGCTTGTGATCCAAAATGATGCAATTGAGATAGGCAAGGCAATACCAATTCCAAGCGCCGGTATCCAACCATAAGCGCGAACTGTTTGTGCTCCCCAGCGGTCAGCGGCTTTGGCTCCAAAGTAAGAGCCGGCCGCATAAGTTGTTCCATTGATAATGCCTAGAACGATGATCGCAGTTTTAAAGTTAAAGTCTGGGTCTAAAAGAAGAATGTACTTGGTTTGGAAAGCCGCAAAGGAATAGGACACAAATGAGCCAAAAGCAATTCCTAAGCACATAGCCCACCAAGCAGGAATACTAAGCAGTATTTTAAAAGATTCTTTAAAGGTTGACTGTTTAACTTTTACTGGGGCCTGAGGTTCCATCGCTCCGCGAACGGGTTCGCGTACTAGTAGCCGTAAAGCTATGGCTAAGACTATACCGGTCACACCTAGAAAAACAAAAGTTCTACGCCAATTTACTTGGTTTGCATCTGAGCCAATGAGTGAAGCGGTAATGAAATAAGCGGCCATAATTCCAAATGGGATGCCCATTGAATAGATTCCGAGCGCACCTGCACGCTCTTCCTTTGCATATAAATCTGAAATTATCGAATGTGATGGTGGACTGCCACCTGCTTCGCCAATGCCAACGCCCATACGCGCTAAGCCGATTTGCCAAAAATTACTGGCCAAGCCTGTTAGTGCGGTAAAACCGCTCCATATTGCTAATGCGATAGACAGAATATTGACCCGATTATAACGATCCGCCATCCAGGCTATAGGGATGGCGATGACGGTATAAAATAATGCGAAGTAGAAACCGATTAGCAGACCGAGTTGAGTGTTGCTCAGCTCTAAGTCTGCTTGAATAAAAGGAGCTAATATCCCAACAATCTGCCGATCAATAAAGTTAAAGCCATAAACGAGCGTCAACATAAACAATACGAAGCCGCGATAGCGTTTTGATGAGGGATTTTGTTCGCGCATTAGACTCCTCTGAGACTGAATTTCTAAAACTAACTATTAGGGTTTCAGTCTATTGGTTTAGCAGACTTTGTTCGCGAATCGCTTTGAATTCGTTTCCTTGAGCCCACTTTGGCCAATCGTCACTGTGGCTAATTTTATGGCCGATACGAAAATGCGCATTTAAGTCTTGCATAATACCATCGTTGTTCCATTCAGCGTGAACCTCGTCGGCCGCTTTGTGGTAACGCTCGTATGTGTATTTATCCGATTGTTGCGCGCCATAACCAGCGGGCTTGCCTCGAATAGAGAGTCCGGCTTCGGCGTACAACATTGGAACGCCTTTCTTTGCTAGGTTGAAGTGATCAGAGCGATAAAAAAAGCCTTTTTCAGGTGTTGGTTCAGGAACTATGGTTCGTTCTTGCGAAACTAATACTTCACTCAGATAGTCATCCATCTCAGAGTTTCCATAGCCAACAACTACAACGTCGTTACTTGCGCCAATGGTAGACATGCCATCAAGATTGATGCCTGCTACTGTTTTTGCCATAGGTATGGCCGGTTGTTCGGCATAGGCTTGCGAACCTAATAAACCTGACTCTTCAGCCGTTACCGAAAGAAATAGTATAGAGCGTTCAGGCGCTTGCGGCAGTGCTTTAAAAGCTTGAGCAACTTCAAGCAAGGCGGCTGTTCCAGTGGCATTGTCTTGTGCACCATTAAAAATGGCGTCTTCGCCTTCAGGTACGTCTTTGATGCCTAAATGATCCCAGTGAGCGGTATAGATAAAAGCTTCATCCGGACGGCTACGCCCTTTAATTATTCCTGCTACGTTATGTGAATCCGAGATGCGTGACTCCATCGTGATATGAGTACTGGCCGTTGTGTTTAATGCGACGGGTTTAAAACCTTGCTGACCCGCTTGCTTGACCATGTCCGCGTAAACCATTCCGTTTTTTTCAAATAGTTCTTGCGCTGCTTGCTGGCTTATCCAGGATTCCATTTTAAGGCTTGAGTTAGTCGCGCCACCGGCTAGCATATATTGTGGACCAGACCAAGAACCACTAACAACTTGCCAAGGATAGCCTGCCGCACCGGTTTCATGAATAACGATAGCGCCCGCAGCACCTTGGCGAGCCGCTTCTTCGTATTTGTAGGTCCAGCGCCCGTAGTAGGTCATGGTACGACCTTTGAAAAGTTCTTTATCTGCATGTCGATAACCGGGATCATTAACTAAAATGACCGCGGTTTTACCGGTCATATCGATACCGGCGTAATCGTTCCAATCGTATTCGGGTGCGACCACACCATAGCCAACAAATACTAAATCCGAGTCTTCGAGAGTGACGCTGTCATTTTGTTGTGAAGTAAATACAACCGAATTTCTTTTATATACTAAATCTTTGCTTTGCCCATCTTGGTGTTTGAGGCGCAGTGCTGGCTGATTTGTGATAGTAAGTTCGACGAGGCTAACGGCTTGGCGATAACTGCCATTAAATGCAGGCTCTAAACCTAATTTTTTAAATTGTGACTCGAGATAGTCTACTGTTTTTTTGCCGCCCGCAGTTGCTGGTGCACGACCTTCAAACTCATCGCTGGCCAATATATTGAGGTGTTGCATGAAGCCATTTTCTTCTATTTGCGCTGCGGCTTGATTTATTTCGGGATTGCCGCTATCGATTACAATAGCAGGGCTATCGACTGTATTTTCCGTCGGGCTCGAATTTTGAGTAGTTAGAGAAGTGTTTGCTTTTTCTTCTTCATTTTGAAGTTTTGGTGCTTCTGATTGGCATGCTTGTAAGATAAATAAACTTATTATGAGAGCTAGGCATTTAGTTATGTTGGTAGTCATATTATTTTTTCTTGGAAGTTACACTTTTGGTTGATTTCTTTTTACTTGAAACCTTTTTTTTGGTTGATTTCTTTTTTGCTGTTTTTTTAGTGGCAGCCTTTGTTTTTTTTGACGCCGAGTTGGCTATCTCAAAGAGGGTTCGCTCGCTATCAACTAAACATTCAATAAAGAAAGCAATATCCGGCATAGTACGTCGACAAGAGGTGACATTAAAAGTAATTTTTCCATTGTAACTTGCTATCACGATAAACAAACCCATGCGGTCGGCCAATGGGCCTAAGCCCATTGAGCTAATGCATTTAGCACCATTCATGTAGACCGGCATTGCTGGACCTGGCACATTGGATATGCAGACATTGGTCATACGGCCTGCGACTTCTGAACGCATCATTAAGCGTGCCGCTAATAGTTGCGTACTGGCTGGGATGTGTTTAGTAACGTCGGTCATTAAACGCGCAGAAACCCCACGTTGCGCCGCTTTTTGTTGCCGTGTTTCTGCTTGAATGGCACTAAGTCGTTCGACTGGATCGGCGATATTCGTATATAAGACGGGCGACATAGTGCTGATATCGTTACCGGCTTGTTCCGAGTCTGATTTGTTGTTGCGCTTTTTCCGAGTATTGACGGGTGCAAAGGCTTTTAAGCTCTCGGCCGGCAACTCTTTGTGGTGTCCCAGGTATTGCCTCAATGCTCCAGAACATATAGCAAGGACAATATCGTTGATGGTACAGCCCTTAACTAAACTACGAATTGGTTTAAAGTCTTCGAGCTCAAAGGTCGTGCAATCAAAAATCCGATGTGGTGAGGTCTCTAAATTAAAGCGAGTTGAGGGGACTGATTGTTTAGCTTCTCGTTGTTTTTCTATAATTTCGCGTTTGGCAGTTTGAATAATATTTGGCGCGTATCGCATTAAGGTGTCGGCCACTTTTAATGGTGAACGCAGACCATTGACCATACCCCGCACCCCCATTTGCATAGGTGTTGGCTTTTCAAAACGTTCAGAGTTAATCGTCGGTTTGGTCGGCATTACTGGTGTGCCTTGATGATCTAGGTCCATCAAACCTGCGAAAAAATTAACAATCGACATACCATCGGCGGCCGCATGATGAATTTTTGTCGCTAAGGCATAGCAGCCTTTTGGAATACCTTCAATATTATCTAAACCTTCGATTACATACATTTCCCACGGCGGCCGCTGCATGTCTAGAGGGCGCGAATGAAAGCGTGCTAAATGGATACAGAATTGGCGCCAATCGGCCGGGTGGGGCAGGCGTCCGTGGCGTATGTGATATTCAATATCAAAGTGTTCATCTTCGATCCAATAAGGGTAGTCGAGCTCCAATGGCACATGATAAATCCGACGCTTATAAATTGGTGAGGTGTGTAAGCGTTTGCGCACGTGCTCTATGATTTGTTTGAAGCGTACCTTACCGTCTGGAGCGGTAGACGGGTCAAAGATTGAAACCGATGTAACTTGAGAAAGACTCTTGTTGGTTTCCATGTACAAAAACTGTGCGTCTTGTGCTGATAATTGTTGCATCGCCGTAATATGGTTCAAATTAGGTCAAAGTCGCCTTAATAGTACTGCAAAATTGTTTTCTTAGTGTGTTTTGCTTAATTACATCGCTATTTTTATGTTTAAGTGAATTCAAAGTAGAAACGATTAAACTTGCGATTATGCTGAAATGATTAGGGTTTTTTGTAAAATGTCTAAGTTAGGGTACTATTTAGATACGTAACCACGCCCAGTCCTTTATTCGCTATCGATGAGCCTTTACAGTAATGTTATTAAGGAAGTACACGCCTCGGAAGAAGGGCCACAAATAGCGGCATTTTTCGATTTCGATGGAACGCTCATTCATGGATACTCTGCAATCACCTATTTGCGAGAGCAGATAAAAAGAGGTGATATTAATTTAAATCAACTGCGTAGTTTAAGTAATACTATGTTGCAGTTTGGTTTAGGAAATATTGGATTTTCGGCCATGTTGACTCTAGCGTCCCAATACCTCGAGGGTATTGATGAAGCTGAGTACTTAGAATTTGCAGAAGCTTTGTATGTTAAACACATCGCTAAACTAGTTTATCCCGAGTCGCGCGCCTTGGTCGAAGCGCATTTGAAGAAAGGACATACGGTGGCACTTATTTCGGCAGCAACTCCGTATCAACTCATTCCTGCGGCGCGTGAGCTTGGTATTGAGCATTTACGTTGCTCTAAATTAGAAGTGGTTGATGGTAAGTTTACTGGGGCGGTGCTAAAACCAACCTGTTATGGAATGGGTAAGGTGCAGGCCGCGCAAGAATTAGCGCAGCAGTGCAATGCTGATATGGCCGAGAGTTTTTTCTACTCCGATAGTGATGAAGATCTTCAGCTGCTCGAACATGTTGGAAAGCCTCGGCCTCTGAATCCGAATAAGCGCTTGCGCCGCATTGCTAGCGGGCGTGGTTGGCCAGTGCAAGATTTTTATAGCCGCGGTAAAGCCTCACTGGGTGATTATGTGCGTACTGTCTCAGCTCAAATGAGCCTTATTGGTTCTTTTGTTGCAGGTCTGCCGATCTATGCAATTACTGGCTCGCTCAATAAGACGCGTAATTTTTCCACTAGTTTATTCGCCGATACTGCGTGCGCGATGATTGGTTTAGAGCTTGATGTTAAAGGTGAAGAAAACGCATGGGGGCATCGGCCGTGTGTGTTTGTTTTTAATCACCAAAGCCAAGCCGATACATTGGTGATACCTGCGCTTTTGCGTCGTGATTTGGCAGGGGTTGGCAAAAAAGAAATTGGTAATATTCCTATCATTGGTAAGGTAATGCAGTGGGGTGGTACGGTATTAATCGACCGTCAGGATGGTGCCTCGGCGCGTGAGTCTATGAAGCCACTAGTGGATGTTATGCTTAAAGAAGGAAGATCAGTGTGTATAGCTCCAGAGGGTACGCGTTCTACTTCCACTAATCTTGGGCGGTTTAAAAAAGGTGCCTTTCATTTAGCCATGCAAGCGCAAGTGCCTATTGTGCCGATCGTGATTCATAATGCTTTAGATGTCGCGCCGCGAGGTCAATACGTATTAAAACCAGCTACGGTAAAAGTTTCGGTTCTTCCTGCTGTGGATACTAGTACTTGGAAGCGCGAAACCATTGATAATCATGTTCATGAAGTGCGTGATTTATTTCTCGAAGAGTTGGATCAAATGCAGTTTCAGCCGCAGCGAGAAGCAGCGATACAAAAAGCTGAGAAGGCGTCTAAGGTACGTCGTAAAAAGTTGAGCCAAAAACATAAAAAGGCTTTAGCTAATCAAAAAGAACTAACAGCGAAAAAACAGCCAGTGATAAAAGTCGTGGCGAGCAAAACAAAAGCTAAAATTAGTTCTAAGAAAAAAAACCGAAAAGTCGCGGCTTTAAAGCCCAAACGCCTCACTCGTCGGCGTCGAAAAACCAGTGTGCCTAAGGTGTCGGCTAAAGTGTTAGACGATTATAAAGGCGACTAATTAGATGAGTGAAAATCCATGGAAGTCGATAGACGCGACTAGTGTTCTATTTATAATTGATGCACAGCATCAGGTTGAAGAGAACTTATTAATGCAATGGCTATCATCAACTAAACAGGATTTTTCTTATGATGGTGATGTGAATTATTGTGTGGTGCCGATCGCGCACCAACCGGAAGATATTCAAACAGATGATTTGGAGAGTGCATTAAAAATATCCGAAAACACGCTGATAGCGCCAGTGCGCGTTGTCTGGAAAACCAAGCTCGATACGCTTAAAGATAAACCTAGGTTTCGCGATATATTGGGAGGTGACCCGCGTCGCCCAAGCGCTAGAAAAGCTCGATGGATTCTAAAGAATGATGTAAGCCGAGTTCAATATATAATGGGCCTACCTGCGACCTTGCATGATTTGAATCAACGTTATTTAAACAGAAAGGCGCACTCTGATGCCAATCATAGTTTGGCTGATTATGTAGCGGAACAAGCTAGTTTGGCTCTTGAAGTTGCTGAACGACGCTTGCGTGGCAGTCGATACAAAGTGCCGCGTCAGGTGTCTAAACAAGTTAGAGGTAGTCGAAGATACGGTCGTGGTATTCGAGAGATCGCCAAGGAAACTGGCGAATCCGAGTTTGTTTTGCGCCAACGCGCACGGCCTTACTTTAAAGAACTGGTTGCTATTCCACATGTCTTTTGGCAAGACGTATGGGCCGCATTAAATCGATGGTTTATGTCTTTGGGCTATCGTAATCAAGTGGTCGTTGATGTTGAGAGTTTGGATAAATATAGAGCTATCGTGCGCGAACATCCTACTGCTTTGTTGTGGACTCACAAAACTCATATGGACGGGCCGACCATGCAGATGGTGCTTTTCGAGCACGATTTTCCACCGCCGCATATTATGGGTGGTATAAATATGGCGTTTACTGGTATAGGTTTTTTAGCTCGCCGATCCGGCGCAATTTTTATTCGTCGTTCATTTCAAAACAATCCATTATATAAATTAGTTCTGCGTGAGTATCTGGCTTACTTGCTCGAGAAACGCTTTCCTTTAACGTGGTCGTTCGAGGGAACTCGTTCGCGGGTTGGCAAACTTATGCCGCCACGTTACGGCATGCTCAAATACGCTATGGATGCAATGCAGGAATCCAATGCTGATTCTTTATATATTATTCCTGTAGCGATTAACTATGATTTAATTAACGACGTTAAAGACTACGCAGCTGAGCAAGCTGGGGCAAAGAAGCGACCTGAGTCTTTGAGTTGGTTGATTTCGTATATTCGTCGTATGCGCCAGCCGCTTGGCCGTATTTATGTTGATTTCGGTAAGCCCGTAATTGCTCAAAAGGAAGGCTTTTATGATGACCCTTTGGTCTTGCAAAAAACAGCCTTTAAAGTTGGCGTTGAAGTAAACAGAGTAACGCCAATTACTTTGACAGGTTTAATGTGTATGTCTTTGTTGGGTGCGGCACCGCGCGCGCAAACTGTCGAGGAAATGGTTGCGCATATGGATGAATTAAAAGCTTGGGCAGAACATCGCGAGATTCGTTTTACCAGTGATTTTGAAGACGGTCGAGTACGTCAGATATTAAAACTAATAAAACAAATGGTTGATTCGGGCTTAATTGATCGGTATGACGAAGGCCCTGAAACAGTGTATGCCATGGACGCCGATCAGCATATGATGGCGAGCTATTATCGAAATACAATTGTTCATCATTTTGTGACTAAGGCAATTACTGAATTGGCCTTGGTGGCGGCAGCGCAAACCTCTTCGGAGCCGCTTGATGTTTTTTGGACTGAGGCGGATCGTTTGAAAGACATGTTTAAGTTTGAGTTTTTCTATGCACCCAAAAATGAGTTTCATGCTGAAGTCAAAAAAGAACTCAATTATGTTGATTTAAATTGGCAAAGCGCCATGACGAACAAGCAGTTTGCTGAGCAACTTCTGCTTAATATGGAGCCGCTCGTATCGGCTGCAGTTTTGCGACCCTATATTGAAGCTTATCGAGTGGTTGCGGATGTGTTTGCTCGGTTACCAGCCGACCAGACTCTAGATGAGAAATCCTGTATCGACGCGTCGATGAAATATGCCGGTCAAGCATACTTACAAAGACGCATAAATAGTAAAGCATCAATAGGGCAGATTTTGTTTAGTAATGGTTTTAAGCTGCTCGATAGCTATAACTTGGTAACGAATGATACTTCGGACATTGTGCAACAACGCAAAGTAATGCAAAAGCGCTTACACAAGTTGAGTCACAGGCTTGAATACATTCGAGTACTAGCGATGCCAAAAGAAGTTGATTAGTGGTTTTGATATGAAGAATATAAAAGTTGGTTTAATTGGTGGCGGTTCTTGGGGTACGACGGTTGCATCGTTGGTCGCGAATAATACATCCATTTTAATGTGGGCGCGTGATCAGGCAACGGTCGATGAAATTAATACTAAACACAGTAACCAAAAGTACCTACCTGGTGCGAGTCTTCCAGAAAACCTTAAGGCTAGTAACAATTTAGAACAGGTAGTAGGTCAAGCCGAAGTGCTTGTAATTGGAGTGCCGTCTAACTCATTTCGCCAAGTTACTAAAGAAATTGCCGACTATATTGGGGAGGGCGTGCCAGTAGTGAGTTTGACTAAAGGCCTGGAACGCGATACCGATAAGCGCATGACTCAGATTATTGAGGATGAGCTACCCGGTCATCCTTTTGGTGTGCTTACGGGTCCCAATTTGGCGCGCGAAATCATATCCGGCCAAGCTGCTGCCAGTGTTATTGCTATGAACGACGCGGATACAGTCATGCTGTTGCAAGGCGTTTTTAATAGTGGTTTGTTTCGGGTTTATACGAATGACGATGTGATTGGTTGTGAGCTTGGTGGTGTCCTTAAAAATGTCGTGGCTATCGCGGTCGGTATGGGCATTAGCTTGGGGGCTGGAGACAACACTCGTTCTGCTTTGATAACTAGAGGACTGTCTGAAATTACCCGTTTGGGTATTGCTATGGGGGGGCGCCTTGAGACATTTTCAGGTCTTGCGGGTATGGGGGATATGTTAGCGACTTGCATTAGTCCGCAAAGTCGAAATTATCAGGTTGGTGTAGAACTTGGGAAAGGACGTCTAATCGATGATATAATAGAGCAGATGGTCATGGTGGCGGAAGGGGTTAAGAGTTCGCCGACGGTTGTTAAGTTAGCTAATAAGTACGGCGTGGAGATGCCGATTGCGACTGATGTCAACGAAGTTATATCTGGACGAATGACACCTGAACAAGCTTATTTAGGCTTACTTAAACGCAAGGTTGGTGCGGAGATAGAAGTAACAGGTAAGTGATTCAATTATCTAGGGTAGTTTTAGATTCTGCATCGGGTTAGCTATAGGAATTATAGTTACGTTAGTGGCGATGTGTTGAACCTTTGGTATTTGTTGTGAGGAACAATTAACATTGTAGGGTTATTTTAATGAGATTTATGGCAACGGGCGGCCTATTATGTCTTTTACAAACAATCTAACCAAACTTCTTGATACTGCGAAATCGAGCGGGGAGAAAGTCGTCGTGTTTAATCGGCGCTATTGTATTCAAGAATACGGCCAACGTTATCATCGATTCTTTCGCAGTTATTACGCAGCACAGACCACTAAATCCTATATTTATGATGGATCTACCTTATTGCCCAAGGACTTGGCTGACAGTATAGCCCAAGATGTTGATGATGAAGAACTAAGCGAGTTGACGGTTTCATTTAATGCCGTCTCGTTTTACAAGCAAATTAGTCATACCATCAAGCATCAGCCAAGTGGTAATGTAGTTATTTTTCGCGCACATGAACTCGATGTTGAAACTGCTAGTTTGATCGATCAGCTTGGTCGAACTGCTAGAAAGCACTCGTTAGATTGGAACTTTATATTGCTGGCAGATCTACGCAAGATGGCTCGTAATTTACCTAGTCGGTTTGTCCGCGTTTACCGAATTCCTAAGCACGATGTAGTAATAGAAAAAACTCGCCCCAAGCGTATCAGGTTAACGCTAAGGTCATGGCTAGCGATCGGGTCGGCGTTGTTCGTTGTGCTCGCTCTAGGTTATGCCCTCAGCCGTTTCTTTGTTGATTCTAACGGGGAATACAACACAGTGAGCGAAGCGCCAAGAACCAGTAATTATGAAAATGTTGATGTTAGCTCTGAAGACGCGCCGTCCATCATTGGTGATGCTAAAAAAGATAGTGCTGAAAACCAGAGCGCTGACTACGGCAGGCGCTTAAATGACTGGGATAACTTTAATCGAACAAAAACTGAAATAGGATTAGAATCATCGGCTATTGAAATCGTTGGGCTTAGGATGAGTACTGCGATCGAGCAGGCCTTTAATAACAGAAATAATGAAGCATTATTGCAATGGTTTACCAACAATCCGGTTGACGTTGTAGACAGTAAATCGAGCACGGCACTTATTCGTTCTTTATCAATGCCAACAAATCAATTATTTGATTTGTTGCTTGAACGCGGTGCAAATTTTGATAGCGCCGACAATGCAGGGAAAACGCCACTCGCCCATGCGTGCATTCAAGGTGATACAGACGCGGTTCGCTCTTTATTAGAAAAAGGAGCAAATCCAAACCTAAGCGACGAACTGCAAAAAACACCCTTGATGGCGGCTGTATACAACGGGCATTTTGAAATAAGTGATGTGCTGTTAAAGAATGCGGCCAATCCTAATTTGCAAGATCGCCTGGGTTGGACCGCATTGTTTTATGCCGTCTGGCAGCGTGATCGAATGTTGGAAGCCTTGCTGATTGAGCATGATGCTGACATCACTCTAAAAAATACACAAGGCGCAGATATAAACGATATTCGAGATGAGCGCTTTTAGTCGAGCAGTTTGTTTATGCCGTTTCGAACACTATAAACCTACGGTTTGCTGCACGTTTTTTGCACTAGAACGCATTCGAGGACATGCCTATGAGTTTCTTGACACCACGCCAGTTTGATTAAACCACACAATTAATACTCTATTTATACTTAGTATAAAATGTTTGGTTTGGCGCCCAGCTAGATAGCAAACAGGTGTAATCACCAACGTGATGATTGTGGCAAATATAATTCCAAAACCGAGCGACACTGACATCGGGATTAGTGCCTGAGCGTGGCTATTACCGTTAAGCATTAAAGGTAGGAGTCCAACAAAAGTGGTTAGCGAGGTTAGGATTACGGGACGAAATCTGGTTTCGCCAGCAGTTAGTACGGCATCCATGAGTACCATGCCTTCACTGCGTTTTTTATTAATGTAGTCAACCAACACTAAGCTGTCGTTCACTACGATGCCGGTGAGCCCAAGAATGCCCATAATGCTTAGCATGGAAAACGCTAAGCCCATCACATAGTGACCAACTATAGCGCCAACGATGGCAAGTGGAATAATAGACATGACAACCAGCGGTTGTCCAAAAGACTTAAATGGAATGGCTAGTAGAGCATAGATAATGGCAATGATTAAAACAAAACCCAATACAAAACTCTTAATGGTATCTAATTGGGTTTCTGCTTGGCCTGATAATTGATAGTCTATTTGCGACTCGTAATTAAATAAGTCTTTAAGAAATTTATCGAAGTCATCTCGGATTGGCTCAATCTCATAAGTGCTTAAATCTACGTCTGCATTGATGGTAACTAGGCGGCGCGAGTCCTCTCGATATACTGTACTGGGTGCTTGGATTGATTGTAATTGCGCTAATTCAAATAGTGGAATCGTATCGGTGCTGCGCGGTGTTCGGATCGGTATGTTTTTAACATCATTAATCGACGAACGTGCATTAAGAGGGTAGCGCACCATCACCTTTATATCGTCGTAACCACGTTGAATACGTTGAGCTTCAAAGCCGAATAAGGCCTCGCGTACTTGAGTGGCAATGTTGTTTTGACTTAGGCCAAGGCTATTCGCTAATGGTTTAAGATCAAGTTGAAGTTCTTCTTTCTTAGCCGATAAGGTATCTTGGATATCGAAAACACCAGGGTAGCTTTTTAAGTACTCACGAATTTTTTCAGTGACTACTCCAAGACGTTGCGTATCTTTACCATATACGGATACTGATAGCGGCTTGCCAAAGTCAGCCAAGCTAGAGCTAATACTTAATTGTTCAGCGCCCGCTATCTCTCCAATCTGCTGGCGTAATTTTTCGCGGGTTTTAGTCAGAGATATGTTCGGTGGAAGCCCATTCTTACCTTGTACAAATTCTAAGAATATTATTCCAAGGTGGTTGCCAAAACTGAGTCCGGTCTGGCTAACAGAGACCCCAGAAGTCGAGATGATATAGCGCACATATGATTCGCCGGTCTCGGGGTTTGTATATTCCTCGCTTTCAGCAAGTTTATTAGCGATATTAGTAATATCTAGCACATGCCCACGGGTTGTGTCATAACCCGTGTTGCTTGGCATCGATAAATTGACGACTATTAAATTGTCTTCAAAATCAGGAAAGAAAGATACTTTTAGCCAGCCCTGACCGACAGAAAAAATAGTGACAATGAAAACACAAATTGCCGTGGACAAGGTGATGAGTTTGTTGCGAATACACTTATTTAAGAAAGGCCGATAGAGTTCGATAATCGCATTTTCAAAGCCACGTGAGAATCGTTGTTGAAGCTGCGCTAATGTTCCCATATTGCTTTCATTTCGGGGCTTCACTGACGACATGTGTGCTGGTAATATTAATTTCGATTCGATGAGAGAAAACGCTAAAACTGGAATAACAATGAGCGGAATTTGCTTTGCAATATTAGCAATTGGACCTTCTACTAATAGCATGGGCACGAACGCAACCATGGTGGTTATTACGCCGAAAGTGACAGGAATCGCAACTTCTTTAGTGCCAAATAGGGCGGCTTTAGCGGGCGACATTCCATTGCGTTGGTGTCGATAGATGTTCTCACCGGTGACAATTGCATCATCCACAACGATGCCAAGCACCAATAGAAACGCAAACATGGTAAACATGTTTAAGCTCAAACCTAAGTATGGCATCAATGCTAAGCCGCCTAGAAAACAAACCGGTATACCAAGGCCGACCCAGAAAGCCACAGCAGGCCTTAAGAATAGTGATAATAAGATAAGAACCAGTAGCCCACCTTGAATAGCACTTGCAATCAAAGTAGAAAGACGGCTTTCTACCACCTCTGCGGTATTTCCATAGTTACCAAGGCTTATTCCTTCAGGGAGCTTTTTGCGGTATTCGCGCATAAACTCAAGAACTTTATCTGCCACCTCAATTGTGCTTTGTTGGCCAACTCGATAGGCTTCAAATGAAATCGCAGGTAATCCATTATAGAGACTCTCAACCTTGATTAACTGGTAGCCATCGACCACCGATGCTACGTCGCGTAAGTAAAGTACGCGGTCGCCTGAATTTACAATCGGAATAGCTTCAAAGTCAGCCTTCACATAAGCTTGAGCATTAGTACGTAATAAGATATCACCATCATCAGTGCGAAGGTTGCCGGCAGATATGTCTACCGCATTGTTTTGAATAGCTTGGGCTAGGTCAGCAATCGACAGATCATATTTTTTCAGCGTTTCTGGTTCGACTTCAATAGAGATCTCACGCGCGGGCGCTTGTATTGGACTTACGCTAGTTATTCCAGGGATTTGCAATAATTCTTCGCGCATATCGGAAATCGTGTCGAACAATAAATCGTACTCAACTTCTCCGTAAGCAACGATGCCGACAACCTGCACTATTTGTTCAGCCAGCTCGATGATCGGGCGTTCGGCGTCAGCCGGTAAAGTATTCAGGCCATCCACGCGATTTTTAACATCGCTAAGAATGTTTAAATCGTTATAGCCTGATTCAATTTCGACAAATACGCTGGATAAACCTTCGATTGAGCGCGAGTTAATACTTTTTATGCCTTCGATGTCGGCGATCGATTCTTCAATACGGCTAGTAATTGTCGATTCAATTGTTTGTGGGTTTCCACCTGGTAATACGGTGGTTATGTTAACCACACCCAGTTGGAAATCAGGCAGGAATTCTAAGGGGATCTCTTTTTTTACCGCGACAATGCCCATAAGCATTATGCCGAACATTAAAAGATTGGCAGCAACATGGTTACGCGAAAACCATTCAATCATCTTGCTGGCCTCCGTTTAATCTAATTTTATACATGCTCGGGGTCTTGTTTATTCCAGAACTTAGTCCAAGAGGCCCATAGGCCAGACAGTGCTCGGACTAACAAAATCTTAAAGTTACGGCCACTTAAATAGATAACTGGCACAATGATAAGAGTCACTATGGTAGCAAATACAATGCCAAAGCCGAGTGAGGTTGCCATTGGTTTTAGCCACTTAGCTTGCTGCGATTCGTCCAGTAGAATCGGCATTAGGCCAGCAAAGGTGGTAATTGAGGTCAAGATAACCGGTCTAAATCTAATGCCGGCGGCATGCATTACCGCGTCATATACTTGCATGCCCCGGGCACGACATTTATTAATATAGTCAACTAATACGAGGCTATCGTTGACCATTACTCCAATCAGAGCCAGCATACCGAACATGCTTAGAGATGTGAGTACTTGCCCAGTAATAACGTGGCCTACTACAGCGCCCACTAAACCAAAAGGAATGACCGACATCACTACCAATGGTTGTGTATAGGATTTAAAGGGTATAGCTAATAGGGCATAGATTGTAGCCAACACCAAAAGGACACCAATGATTAGCCGCTGATTTGACTCTTGACCATCTTTAACATCGCCATGTAGCTCGTAGTTTAAGTTTGAGTACTGTTGCTTTAGATCAGTCAAAAACGCTTCTAGGTCGCGCGCGATTAGTTCACCATTGGCAACATCGCTATCAAAGTCTGCGGTCACATTAACCACGGATTCACGGTTATCTCTATATAAGACACTTGGGCTTTCGGATGGAGAGATTTCAGCGACTTCAGATAATAAGACCGTTTCTTGAGAACCTGGAACTTGTATAAGCAGTTGCTTTAAATCACTGATAGATGAACGATAATCGATTGGGTGGCGTACCATCACACGTAATTCATTACGGTCTCTTTGTACTCGCTGAGCCTGAAATCCGAACACCGCATATCTAACTTGGTCTGCGACTTCACGTAAACTGAGCCCTAAAGCATAGGCTCGAGGTTTTAGGCTAAGCGCAAATTCTTCTTTGCCACCGGTGAAGTTATCTTGTATTTCAAATACCCCCGGGTAGCTTTCTAATTTAGTTTTAAGTGCGCTAATAATTTGGCTTGTGTCTTCCCCTCGTTCACCTTTTAGAACAATATCAATCGGTGCTACAAAGCGTCCTAGAAACGCACGTATTCCCAACGATTGAGCACCTGGTATTTGTCCAATTAAGCGTCGAACATCACGTGAGATTTGCTGCGCAGAGACATTTAATATGCGTTCGGAGGAGGTTTGTAACTCGGCTGTGACGCTGCCGATATTAGAGCCAACCGAGCGTCCCTGACTGCCGGAAGTAGCGAGTATCTCTGTGATGACGCTTTGTCCAGTTTCTGGGTCTGAGTATTTTTTTTGTACGGTTTTAAAATGCCGCACGATATCACTGATGTGTTTTTCGGTGGTCGCAATGCCGGTGGATTCGGGCATGGTTAAATTGACTCGTACCGAATCACCTTGAATGCGCGGGAACTGACTGGTGCGGATTTGTCCAAAACTGATGGCAGCAATAATAATGGCCGACAAGCCTATGATTAACGCAAGTGTGATACCTCTATTAGCTAAACAACGTTGTAAAAACGGTCGGTAATAGGACTCCACAAAACGTTCTAAGCTGCGAGATATGCCTTGTTGGGTGCGTCCTAGAAACCCGAGTTCAGCGCTGTCTTTACGAGGCGAGATATGACTCATGTGTGATGGTAATACCAGTTTGGATTCAACCAAAGACATCAACAGCACCGGGATAACGACAATAGGCATTTGCTGGGCAATGAAGGCAAAGCGGGTTCCGTCCATTGCTAATAGCGGCAAGAAGGCTACCGCGGTCGTTAACACTCCAAACGTAACTGGTATAGCGATTTCTTTAGTGCCAAAAATTGAGGCTTTATGAGGATCCATACCATCGCGGATATGCCGATAGATATTTTCACCGGTAACAATAGCGTCGTCCACCACTATCCCAAGCACTAAGATAAAAGCAAATAAGCTAACTAAATTGAAGCTGCCGTTAACATGAGGTAAAAACAAAAAGGCACCCATAAAACTGACTGGGATACCTAAGAACACCCAGAATGCGACTCCAGGACGTAAAAATAAAGACAGTAATGCGATAACGAGTAAACCGCCGTAGAGCGCACTATTTAATACGGCGCCGACTCGACTTTCTAAATACGTTGAACGATTACGCCACGGTAATAGAGTTACTTGCTCAGGGAGCTTGTTAGAAAATTCCTCTATAGCCTCATGAGCCTGCTCGGCAACTTGAACAGCGCTTTGTTCGCCTACCCTAAAAATCTCTAAAAGTACCGCCTTATTTCCATTGAAGCTGGTGCTAATCGGCGTTTCTTCAAAGCCGTCATCAATGGTGGCTATTTCTCCAAGTGTAACGGGTTTGCCTTCAAAATTACTCAACACGGGAATGCGTGCAAAGTCTTCGCTTATATAGGCTTGGCTATTGCTGCGAACTAAAATATCACCATTGACAGACTGCACGGTGCCTGCGGATGAATCGGTTGCGCCATTTCGAATCGCATTACCAATTTGAGCCATGCTTAAGCCATAACGTTGCAGCGTTTGCGGGCTTACTTCAATATTGATTTGATAGTTTGCAACGCCGTCAAGACGTACAGTGGTAATCTGGCTTTTGGTCAGAAGAGCTTCACGAAATTGCTCGGCGACTTCACGAAGTACTTTAATTGACGTATCTTGGCCTCCTGATACCGCGATATCGAGTACCGAGCGTTCTCGTGTATTGAGTGCAATGACAGGGTTCTCAGCATCGCTAGGCAGAGTGTTTAAGGCATCAACGCGAACTTTTATGTCATCCAGAATATCGCGTGGCTCATAGGTGTTATTAATCTCTACCACCACTGAGGAGCTGCCCTCAGTTGAACGAGAGGTGATTTCTTCAATACCTTCAATGTCTGCGATCGCTTCTTCAACACGAAGTGTGATTGCTTGTTCAACATTTTGCGGCGCAGCGCCTCTAAACTCAGTGCTTATAGTGACACTATCTGGGTCGTCACTCGGGAAAAGCTCCACTGGCACATTAGTATAAGCCGAGGTAAGGCCAGAGATGACGATGCCAATCATTAACAAATTGGCGGCAACTGGGTTTTTAGCAAACCATTCAATCATGACTTAACTCGTTCGCTGAGGGTTATCTTTTTTGTTCCAGAACGCTAACCATGCCTGCCACAGTGTGGAAGCATGGTGTTTGGTAGCATGCTTTAGACGATACGCCAATATGTAGTTTATTGGTACTATGATTAGTGTGATCACGGTCGCGAATAGAATGCCAAAGCCTAAAGAAATCGCCATTGGTTTCAAAAACTCCGACTGTGTACTATTGTCAAGAAGAAGCGGGGTAAGTCCAGCAAATGTTGTAATTGAAGTAAGCATGACCGGACGAAAACGCGCGGCTCCACTGTTCAACACGGCCTCATACACTTCAACTCCTTTCGCTCGTGAACGGTTTATATAGTCGACTAGTACTAAACTGTCATTGATGACTACGCCTAGAAGGGCCATCAGGCCTACTAAGCTTAAAATAGAAATATTGTAGCCAGTGATAATATGCCCCAATATTGCGCCTATCGCACTAAAAGGAATAATCGACATAACAATTAATGGCTGACCATAAGACTTAAATGGAATAGCGAGTAGGGCGTAGATGGCGATAAGAACTAAGATGCCACCTGTTTTGAAACCTTCATTACTCTTAGTTTGTTCTTCTGCCTCGCCTTTGAATTCGAATTTTAAATTAGGGTCTAACGCTACTTCTTGTTCTAGAAACTGGCGAATGTTACGAGTAATCGCAGGCACGTCGGCTTGTTGTTTGTTTACATCTGCAGAGACGTTCAAAATCGCTTTTCGATTTAAGCGATGCAAAGTAGTCGGGCTGATTTTTGGTGTTATGACAGCGACATCTGTTAAAGGTATTGGATTGTCGCTTTGCGCAGATCTAATGTTTAGATTTTCCAAGTCTTGTAGTGATGATCGATGCTCTTTCGGTAAGCGTACCATTACCCGAACTTCTTCACGCCCGCGTTGAATGCGTTGCGCTTCAATACCGAAAACCGAACCGCGCACTTGATTAGCAATAGTTGACAGGTTTAGCCCAAGCGCCGTTGCTCGTTCATTTAAAGAAATATTAAGCTCTTCTTTACCGCCGGTAAAGTTATCTTTTATGTCGAACACATTTGGAAAAGTTTTTAATAGTTCCCGTAAGCGACTACCAACGCTACGCATTTGTTCAATACTTGCACCGGAGAGTTCAACATCGATAGGCGAGCCTCCGCGGCCTAGTTCAAAAATAAAGCCGAGTGATTCGCTACCCGGTATATCTCCTACGCGGCGCTGAAGTTCATTACTAATATCAGAAGCTCGAATCGCGATGTGGCGCTCTTCTGGTCCAATTAATTCAATCAATACTTGTCCGACACTCGGTTTAGTTGATGTGCCCGATGAACCGCTTATGACGAAGGTATGGCGAATAACCGATTTGCCGGTAGACGGGTCTCGATATTCTTCTTGTAAGTCTTTCACATGACTCGCAATATCCACCAAGTGCCCGCGGGTTACTTGATAGCCTGTTGTGTCCGGCATACTGAGTGTGACTGTTATGCGTTCGGCTTCTACTCGGGGGAAAAATGTATAGCGCACGTAACCGTTGGCGGTATAAGCAATGATAACCAAAGACACAGCTAACAAAGTCGCAATGCTAATTAGCTTGTTCGACATACAGCGTGCAAGGAAAGGCTTGTAGATACTGACAATGGATGACTCAAAGCCACGTGATACTTTGAGTTGAACGCGGTTTAGTAAGCCTCCTTTGGCATTTTCATCGCGCGGTTTCACATGGCTTAGGTGAGACGGCAGCACTAGCTTAGATTCAACTAATGACATCAATAGCACTGGAATCACAACGAGGGGTATTTGAATGGCAATATAGCCAATACGGGTATTGCCAAGGTCCGTCATTGGTAAAAATGCCACGACAGTGGTGAGAATGCCAAACGTCACAGGAAGAGCAATTTCTTTGGTTCCGATTATTGAAGCTTGCAATGGCTCCATGCCTTCGCGTGTTTTTCGATAGATATTTTCACCGGTTACAATGGCATCATCGACCACGATGCCGAGCACTGTGATGAAGGCAAATAACGACATAACGTTAAACGTTCCGCCTACGAAAGGCATGAAAATGAATGCACCCATAAAACTGACCGGCACGCCAAGGAATACCCAAAAAGCGACTGCAGGACGCAAAAATAGAGACAGTACAATTAGTACCAAAATACTGCCGTATATTCCGCTATTAATAAGAGTAGATAGCCGAGCTTTGACCACGCGTGAGTCGTCATCCCAATAGTCCAATCTTATTTCGCTGGCATTACCTCGATTGTATTCTTGTATGTAATCACGGACGATTTGTGCAATTTCGATTGATGATTGTTGGCCAGTACGAGTGACATCCATCATGATTGCAGGTTTGCCATTGAAGATAGATTCAAGAGGTTGATCTTCAAAGCCATCAATAATGGTGGCAATGTCCCCAAGTAGTACGGGGTCTGCACCGCGCGAGGTAATGATTGGAATTGAAGCAAATTCTTGCTGGTTAAAGGCTTGCCCATCAGTGCGGACTAGAATGTCACCAGAGCGTGTGCGTAAATTTCCGGCCGAAATATCGGCTGAGCCTGCATTAATTGCAATCGCTATATCGTTCAGAGTTAAATTATAGCTGTCTAACGTTTTCGGGTTCACCTCGATACTGATTTCATAATCACTAACACCGAGGAGTTCGACCAGTGTTATCTGAGGCTTGGCAAGTAGCTCGGTCCGTACTTTATCGGCGGTAAGGCGCAAGGTTTTGTTATCTACATCGCCTGCCACCACTACTTGAATTACACCTTGATTTCGGTTGATTAAGGAAACAATAGAGTTTTCAGCATTGCTGGGAAGCGTATTAAGCGCATCAACTTTAAGTTTTATTTTGTTGAGGATAACTCGGTTATCGAAGCCTTCTTCGACTTCGACGATAACATTCGAGGCGCCTTCCGATGAGGTAGAGGTAAGTTTGCCGACGCCTTCAATTGTATAGATGGCCTCTTCGATTCGATTAGTTATACCATCTTCAACAGATTTAGGTGTTGCACCGCGAAACGCAGTTGTGACTTGAACTTGATCAAGCTGAAAACTTGGAAAAACCTCCAATGGAATAGCTCGCCAAGCAGACAGCATACCTACGATGATGATTGTTATCATCAACAGGTTGGCCGCTACTGGATTACGCGCGAACCATTCAATCATTAGGTTTTACCTTCTTTGTTTTATGCTTATCAAAATGTTTCGAGTAAGTGCTTCACTGATTCGCCGACGCGTCAGTCGCACCGTCAGCACTTTTCTCGGTATTGTCATTTGACGTTTCTTGCGACGCGTTTTGCGGGGACGAAACTGACTCTGAATTTTCCTTAGCAGAACTGGCGTCACCGTTATTCTGATCTTTGGCAGCGGTTGGCGACGCGTCACCTTTGCGTGTTTTTTTATCGTCTGACAACTTAGCCGTTGCACCTGAGAGTGTGCTGTTAAGCGCGGTTGTTACGACCACTTCACCATCGCTTAAACCATCTGCGAGTAAGGCGTTTTGGTCATCTTGCCAGAACACCTGAATGTCTTGCTTGCTTAATTTGCCATCTCTAACTGTATAAACATAGCTGCCTTCACGAATACTCCTATTTGGAATAACGAAAACATCATCCACTGTGCGGCCAGTAATAGAAGCCTTAACGAATTGCCCGATTTTTAAAGGCGGGCGGCCGTTTTTAGCACTCAATGGGTCGCTAACTTGAGCGATAACATCGATTTGTCGCGTGTTGATATCAAAGGTCGAATCTGTTCGAGTAATTACCGCGTCCCACGTATATTCCTGACCAGCTACAGTATTGCTTAAACGCACCGGATATTTACCTTGGTCGGTTTGTGGGTCAAAGGAGTCTAAGCCTAACTGACTGAACTCTTCTTGGCTGATCGGTAAGCGAACTTCAACGCCGTCGGTTGCAAATACTTCAGCAATCGTTGCCCCAACGGCAAGATACTGACCGAGTACAGCGCGACGTTCAATAATGCGACCATCGTAAGGGGCAGTAATGCGAGTTCGACTTAAGTTTAATAGAGACGCGTCATAACTCGCCTGAGCACCATCTAGTTCAGCTTTAGCGGCGCTTAATTGTGGTTTGCGCAGCACTAAATCAGGTGCGGGTTCGGTGTTGCCTAAACGTTCCCAGTCCAATACAGCTTGTTTGGCGTTGGCTTGTTCACTGCGAAAGTTCGCTTCTGATTGAGATAGGGTGGCTAGCGCTCTGCTAGCATCTGCTTGATAGTCTCGGCGATCAATTTCTATAAGTACGTCGCCTTTTTTAAAGCTACCGCCAGTTTTAAAACTATCTGATGTGGCAACAATTTCTCCACGAACTTGAGCGACTAAGTCGCCGCGAGTTTCTGCTTCAATTGTGCCATTGGCATTCACTAAAATAGCATACGAATCGCGCTGCGCAGAGATGGTTTCCACACGTACTACGGTTTCTGGAATAGCACGTTTTTTAGCTTCTGGTTTGAACGCTGCTAGTAGAAAGATAATCAGTGCTGCAATTGCTACAATACACGCAACAATTCTTACTTTACGTGGCACAAAATAAAGCGCCCTCATGAAAGCATTGGGCCCTGTCGAATCCGTATTTAGGTTTAGGTCGTAGTCTTGGCTCATTGTACTTCTTCAGATTGTTTCTTCTTTTCGAGACTCGGTGGTTGGTAAGTCTCGCGTTCTTCGATACTTCGAAAATCTCCTCCTAGTGCTAGGTGGAGACCGATTCTGTTCTGTAAAAGTGCATTACGAATATTTAATTCATTTTCTAATGAGCTAAATAAGCTTCGTTGCGACTGCAATACAGTAGTATACGTTTCGATTCCCGCTTGATATTGATCTAAGGCTAAATTTAGTCCGCCTTCGGCCAGTTTTACGGCTTCTTTTATCGCCTCATGCTGTTCATTCAGAGTGGCTTCTCTTGAAAGAGAATTTTCTACTTCTTCAAACGCTGTTAGTGTTGTTTGAAGAAGATTGGCATAAGCACTTTCCGCCTGATAATACGCTTGGTCTCGGGCGTCACGCAGCGAACCAGAGGCGAAAATCGGAGCAACAAGACCAGCAACTAATGTCTCGATCGGATTGTCGGTAACGACAGAGTTGAATTCATTACGCGCATCACCGATGGAGCCTGAAAAGTTGAGAGAAGGATATAAATCTCTTTGCGCCGCGCGCGCGGATGCAATACTCGCTTCATATTGCAGTTGACCTGCTCGGATGTCGGGCCTGCGGGTGAGTAATTGAGCTGGTAAGCCGATCGAGACATTATTTTCAAGTTCAGGTAGTTTGGCCCGAAATTCCATGTCGTCACTTGGGTATTCACCCAGCAGTGTTTTGAATGTGCGCAGAGACTGAATATAGGTAAATTTGGCATCGGCTCTCGCAGAAATTTGCGTTTGAACGTCTGTGCGGCTGAGATAAACATCAAGTGCAGATCGCAAGCCACGCTGATAATTTTCGTCGATTAAATTAGACGTATTCTCGAAACTTTCTAGACGCCTCTGTGCTAGATCGAGTTGTAATTTATTGGTAATCAGGTCGTACCAAGCACGCGCTAGATTAGCAACCAGCGATAGTTCAGCGGCTTTAAATAGCTCAGCTTGAGCGGTTGCTGAGAGTGCGGCGGCTCTTTTGCGCTGGGTGAGTTTGCCCCAGATATCCGCTTCCCAGGTAATATCAATGGTTTGGCTGACCGTTCTAGAAGTCGTTTCAATTAGCGCGCCATCGGCTCCGCTACCAAAAAATTGTATATTTTGTCGGCCGCCAAGGTTTAAAGAAATAGTAGGCCAAAGATTAGAACCCGCGACGGATACTTGTTTTATCGCACTTCTTAGTTGTGCAGCAGAATCGAGTAAATCGGGGTTGTTTTTCAAGGCTAGAGCTACATATTCTTGTAATTCCGCGTCGTCGAAACTGTCTAACCAATTCTCTTGCGGAACAACAGCGTCGTCATTCGAATCGGTTGATTGCACGCTCGGCTCGTCATTGGCTTCGAGCTCAGAGTCAAGCTCAGAGCTAGAAGCTGGAGCGTTTTGCCAAGTCTTTGGAATATCTAATCGGGGTTTTTTAGGCAGATCATTAATCTTATTCCCACACGCCGCTAATACCAGCACAAAACACGAGAGCACTAGAGTGCGCAAGTATGAGCTGAACATTGGTCTGCTGTTAGCGTGGCATAAAGGTTCTTGACGATTATTGGCGAACATAAAATCGTGTTTTTTATCTACGTGGTACATTTTCAAGTTGTTAAAAATAAATTCGTTTATTCCAATAATTTAGATGCCTAAATGAACTAAATAGATTCATAAACTTAAGACTGTAATGGCAGTTCTTACTTAGTCCTTCTTACAAGAATTTTCAACAGTTTGTCTAACATTATAAATAGGGTCTAATGATATAATGGAATTACTAGAAATGTACGATATTTCGCACAAAGCAAACAATGATTAATGTGACCCAGCAAGTTGCTCATATTTTGAGTGAGGCGCTTCCATATATTCAGAAATTTCATGGTAAGACAATCGTTATTAAGTACGGCGGTAATGCCATGGTCGATGAATCCCTAAAACGCAGTTTTGCTAAAGATGTGGTGATGTTAAAGGCGGTCGGCATGAACCCTATTGTTGTACATGGCGGTGGACCCCAAATTTCTAGCACGCTTGAGCGAGTTGGCAAGCAGTCTCAGTTTATTGATGGCTTGCGTGTTACTGATGCCGAAACCATGGAAATTGTCGAGATGGTGCTAGGCGGCTTAGTGAATAAGGAAATTGTGAGTTTAATAAACACACATGGGGGCAAAGCCGTGGGTTTGAGCGGTAAAGATGGTGGAACCATAAAAGCAAGTAAGATAGACAGCGCTCAAATTGATGTGGATTATGGGCACGTAGGCGAGGTCCGTTTTATACAACCTGAGCTTGTAAATACTCTCGAGGCCGATCAGTTTATACCAGTCATTGCACCAATCGGTGTGGGCGAAAACGGCGAGAGCTATAACATAAACGCAGATTCGGTTGCTGGAGCCTTGGCCAGCACCTTGCATGCTGAGAAACTGGTTCTGATGACAAATACGGTGGGTGTATTAGATAAATCTGGCGCCCTATTAACCGGCTTAGATGCCGAACAGATTGCTGTGCTTAAAAATGACGGTACCATTCAAGGCGGTATGTTGCCAAAAATAGATTGTGCACTCGAGGCGGTTGTTAATGGTGTGTCTACCTCACATATTATTGATGGCCGAGTAAACCACGCTTTACTGCTTGAACTTCTCACCGACAAAGGCGTGGGTACCCTAGTGCGTGCAGACGGCTCACATTGATTCTATTAAGCTAGTGCGTAATCAAGCGTTTGATTCTGTTAGAGGTTGGCTGATTCTTTCGGTCGTTGTTGGACACGTAGTACTCGGGTCAATTCATCACCAGTTTGTTCGCTATGCGATTTACGCAGTGCACATGCCGCTGTTTATCGCATTGACCGGCTATTTGATCAATACTCAAAAATTGTATCAATCCAGCGTTTTACAAAGCGCATCGCGTTATTGGTCACGACTAGTCATTCCGTTTATACCGGCGTTTGTATTTTTTACTGGTATCTTGATCTTGCATGCCGCCATAGAAGGGCGTTTATCTACGTCACTGTTACTGGCCTATTTAACCACTCCGTATTATCACTTATGGTTTGTGCCTACGCTATTGCTCTGGGTGGGTGGACTAGCGCTCTTACTTAAAGCTCGTGTTCCAGAGTTATTAATGTGTGTGTTGCTCGCGCCCTTGGCGTTGTTTTGGGCAGGTTTTGACATGGCGTTGATTCCGACTGTTTTTCTGAGCAAAAAAGTATTTTATTACGCCTATTTCTTTTTTCTAGGGTTGGTGTGTCGACGTTATATTAAAAGCTGGCAGGGATTCATCCAAAGAGGGCGTTTATCGTTTTTTGCGCTTGTCGCCATTTGTGCCATTTTATATATGAGCTATTGTGGCCAATTGGCTACGCCATGGTCGGCCTTGGCTTGGTTTATTCTCAATACTGGCTTGGTGTTGTTGGTGCTTGATTGGATTTTATCTCATGCAGCGTCAAGTCAATCGTCGTGGCTTGGTTTAATGGGCAGACATAGCTTACCAATATATCTATGGCATGTAGTACCTATGTTCCTGTTAAAGGGTTTGGATATCCACCAAAGCCAGCCATTTGTGTATTACCTCATTAGTGTTATTAGCTGTGTCTTGTTAATTGTGTTTGTTAGCAAATTTGAAAATCGATCACCCGTCTTAAATAAGTGGTTTTATGGTGTGGTCTAGCGCTGCCAGCTTTAGCGGCTGATCCTCACAAGCACGCGACAAGTATGGCGTTATAAAGCGTTATCCAATAATATGGGTGTCTGTTTACCTCACTTAAAATGATAACGCCGTGTCCAATTCATCCGACGATGTTCATAAGGCTCAACAGTCTACTTTGCACGACCAACTAACGGATCAAAATAAGTCGGCTATGCAACGTTATCAAACGTTGGCTATAGGGACTGATAGCTTGTGGTATCTGTTTAAGTACGAACTAATTATGTTATTTTTTTCGTGGGTGCCGGGTGCTTTAGGTTTGGTGTTGCGCAAGACCTTCTATCCTATGATTATGAACTCAGTAGGGCGCAATGTGATATTTGGTCAAAGCGTCGCGATTCGTCATGGATTGAAAATAAACATTGGAGATAACGTTGTTATTGACGACGGTGTTACGCTTGATGCTAAAGGAGACAAGAATAAGGGGATTTCAATCGGTGCTGATAGCATCGTTAGCCGCAATGTGGTCTTGTCTTGTAAAAACGGTGACATAAGTATTGGCGCAAATTGCACCATTGGGATTGGCACCTTAGTCCATGCTATGCAAGGCAGCGATGTGGCAATAGGTGATGACGTATTGATTGGTGCTATGAGCTACTTTATCGGTAGTGGCCCCTATGTCAGTGATGAATTAGATGTGCCTTTCAAGAAACAAGGGATGCAGGCACAAGGCGGTATACAGGTCGCTGATAATGTGTGGTTTGGCAGTAATGTTCAAATACTAGATGGCGTTAGTATTGGCACTGGGGCCATAATCGGAACCAGCTCAGTTGTTAATAAAAATGTTGACACGTTTAGTATTTCGGCCGGTGTGCCTGCCAAGCAAATTCGCTCTAGAAAGGACTAGTTTCTGTGGTTTTCTGGGCGCCGATTCAAATGCTAAGTCGTCTGTTTTCGGTTACGAGTTGGCTCATCGCGGCGTACTTATTTGGTCTTACGGTTGCTTACGCTCAAACGCAGCAGAGTGAGACTCTGAGAATTGGTGTTGCCAGTAATTTTTCTCAAACAGCTACTGAACTGATCCAAGTATTTGAGCGACAGTCATCTATCGATACTCAACTTAGCATTGGTTCAACGGGCAAAATTACAAGCCAAATCGAATTTGGTTTGCAGTTGGATGTGTTTTTAGCCGCTGATTCGAAGCGGCCAGCTTATCTTATAGACCAAGGTTTTGTGTCGAACAATAAGAGTATTACCTACGCCATCGGGCGTTTGGTGTTATGGAGTCCTCGGGCTGATCTAGAGTTAAATCAGGAATCTTTAATAAAACCGAGTTTGCATCACCTAGCGCTCGCCAACCCCAAGTTAGCACCTTTTGGTCGTGCCGCGCATGAGTCGTTGAAATCGTTAAATGCCTGGTCTTTTTTGAAAAACAAAATTGTTTATGGTGAGAATGTTTCGCAAGCTTTGCAATTTGCACTTAGTGGCAATGCTGAGCTTGCTTTGATTGCGCAATCACAGTTTATTGCTTTAGGTCGAGGCAGTGCTTGGTTGGTGCCGGCTAATTTGCACACCCCTATTATACAAAACGCAGTACAGCTTAGAGATTCATCTCAAGTAAGCTTGTTTATGCAGTTTTTAGTGAGTGATACTGCACGCGCAATAATTGCTAAATATGGCTACGAATTACCGCATGGTTAGCTCGGCGGATTGGCAAGCTGTTTGCTTGAGTTTAGAGCTTGCCACTGTGAGCACTTTAGTATTGCTTATTGTGGGTACGCCTCTCGCCTGGTGGTTGGCTCGAAGCAACTGGCGCTTAAAGTTCGTCATCGAGACATTGGTGGCTTTGCCGCTAGTACTGCCGCCCACTGTATTAGGATTTTATTTACTGATTACTTTACGCCCGGACGGTTTTTTAAGCCAGTCGGTAAAAGCCATATTTGGCCAGGATTTGGCATTTTCTTTTGCAGGTCTGGTGATAGGCTCAGTGGTTTACTCATTGCCTTTTGTTGTGCAGCCTTTGCAAAATGCCTTTCAGAACATTGCTCAAGACAGCTTAGACGTGGCGGCAACTTTGGGCGCGCGTCCTGTAGATCAGTTTTTTAGGCTTGTAATGCCAATGACTAAGTCTGGTTTTTTTACAGCCGCCATTTTAGGTTTTGCGCATACCCTTGGCGAGTTTGGAGTGGTGCTGATGATCGGCGGCAATATTCCAGGCGAGACGCAGCTGGCTTCGATTGCTATTTACCAACATGTCGAGACTCTGGCATTTGGCCAAGCGCATGCTTTGTCATTTATATTGTTGTTGATTTCATTTGTGTTGCTTGGCGCTGTCTATGCGTTAGCGAAGCCAGGTCGAGGGTTTCGATTGTGAGTTTGGAGTTTAATTTTAAGCATGAATTTGGTGATTTCAGGCTTGAGGCGAGAGCCAGTATTTCAGACCACGATGTCACTGCAGTGTTTGGGCCATCGGGCAGCGGTAAGACACGCTTATTACGTTTGATCGCAGGTTTAGATAGGTCAGCTCAGTCTGAGCTTAGTTTTAAAGGTGAGGTGTGGCAATCGAATAGTGAATGGTTACCGCCGCACAAGCGCGGTGTAGGCTACGTATTCCAGCAAGCAAATTTGTTTAGACACCTTGACGTGCTTGGTAATCTTAATTTTGCTAGCAAGCGCGCTGCGCCAAATCATTCTGGGCTCAACCTGGATGATATAATCACCATGTTTGATTTAGATGATCTGTTGAGTCGGCCGGTTGCGTCTCTTTCGGGTGGGCAACAGCAACGGGTGGCCATAGCTAGAGCATTATGCAGTCGGCCGCGATTGTTGTTAATGGATGAACCATTGTCGGCTTTAGATGGTGAGTCTAAAAAACGAATTTTTCCATACTTAGATTCCTTATGTGCCGAGAGTGGAATCCCAATTATTTATGTGAGCCATTCAACGCGTGAAGTGGCACGTTTAGCCAGTTCCATGTTGCTGCTTAATCAAGGGCGCATACATGCTCAAGGGACCGTCGATGAACTTCTCAATGATGTCAATGTGCCAGGAAGAGCGGAGCATGACATCGACAACATTATTCGCGCCACTGTTAGCCGTCATGAGCCGGAATACGGTTTGTCAATCTTGGATGCGGGACTTGGTGATATAAGCGTAGCAATCCTCGATAAGCCGATTGCTAGTAAAGTGCGTTTGGTATTGTCGGCGCGTGATATTAGTCTGACTCTCGAGCGACAACGAGCGACCAGTATTTTAAATATATTCGCAGCTAAGATAGAAAGTTTGCAAGCGCTGGATCAAGCGCAAATGTTAGTTAGGCTTAAAGCTAATGATACTTACTTGCTCGCTAAAATTACGCAAAAATCGGCACACAATTTAGAGTTGCAGCAAGGGCTAGAGGTTTATTGCCAGGCTAAGACGGTTTCTTTGTTATAAGTAAGGTCTTTTTAAAATCTTTAGTCTTCCTAAAAAACTGGCTTTTTACTGCTGGCTTAGTGTTAATGCCATATCTATATAGTGTGGAACGCTATCTTCAAGAAATGCGCCGGCTGGGCTTTTTTCGCCTAACCTTACAATCACCATATCGTGTTCGGGTACGACGATAATGTATTGACCTAGATGCCCGCTGAAGATGTAATGAGCGGGTGATTTATGCATGCCTAGCCAGGTAGATAGCCCGTAAAATAGTTTGTTATTCGGCTCGATCATTTTGGCGATAAAATTGGCCGGAACTAATTGTTGTTCATTCCATCTGCCTTGATTTAGCATTAGCTGTCCGAGTTTAGAAAAATTACGCGCATTGGTATTGATGCAGCAATAGACGTGTTCCATATCGTTGTCGTCTGTATGCCAAAGGGCTGAATCATTCATCTGCATTGGTTGCCATAAGACTTCACTTAAGAATTCGCTCAATGAATTGGCGTTACCCGCTTTTCTTATGGCTCTCAATAGGACAATTCCGAGCAGTTGTGTTGAGGCGCTGGAGTACTCCCAAAACTCGCCTGGTTTAGCCGTGAATTGTCCATCTAAGAGAAAAGATCGAACGTCATCGCCGTATAAAAGCTCGACCGTCGGGCTTAGTGGTGTATAGTAATGCTCACTCCATTCATAGCCTGAGTTCATCCAAGATAAATGACCGATAGTGGCCGTGGCGGCCATGGGGTCGTCCTTGAATTCAGGTAAAAAATCGGTCAACTTTTGATCCAAGCCTTCTACATAACCCCGTTCAATAGCCACACCGAGCATTAAGGTTAATACGGTTTTTGCCATCGAAAAAGAATTGGTTTTACTTCTGTTTGTATACCCTTTGAAGTAATTTTCGGCGATTACTTTGCCATTTTTTAGTATTAGAAAAGCGATGGCTCCGTCCTTCTTTAATTCAGTTCTAAGTGCGGCCGGAAGATCGCCTTTGTAATCCGGGTGTAATTCAAGCACGGAGGGGTTGACGTTTTCTATTGTGTGCGTTTTAAATACTTTATGGTCATTGATATTGGCGGTGACATGACCAGCAAGATAGGTGCGTTGTACGGCGGTGAAAATATAGTCATGCCCTGTTATAAACAAAGCCAGAGTTAACAAGCTAAGACAAGCAAGGAGTGTTATAAGGGCGTTTTTTAAGAAGGTCATAAAGGTAGTTGGCGTTTGTTAATAGGGTGGCGCAGAACAAAACTAGTATGAACGCCCGAGACGCCATCAAGTTTAGTGAGGCGCTTTAATAGAAAGTTCTCATAGTGTCGCATATCTCGCACCATAACTTTTATTAAGAAATCAGCATCTTGCCCGGTCACGACATAGCACTCCATTACTTCTGGCAAGGTTTCTACAGAACGCTCAAAACTCTCGAAGCGATCTGCGGTGTGTTTGTCCATTGTAACGCTAATTAGCGCGGTCAGGCTTAAGCCAAGTTTTTCAGGGTCGAGTAAGGTGATGTGGTGGCAAATAACACCGGCTTGTTCGAGCTGCTTAACTCGCCGCGCGCAAGGCGTGGGAGATAGATCAACGAGCTCCGCGAGTTCGGTGTTGCTGATGCGCGCATTGCCCTGCAATATGTGTAAAATTTTGCGGTCTATTACATCTATATTCATACTTGCCTTCTCGAATAATCTAAAATAATAATAAAAAATAGAGAATAACACTAAAAAGTGTACATTAAATAGCGTTATTTGGGGTATGTGGCATGGTGAATCACTTATAATTTAGCCTTTAAGGCAGCAAGGCAATAGTGCGCTCATGAATAGTTACAACCACCAAAAATATACAAAAATCGTTGCCGTGGATAAGCCCGATCGGCGTTGGCCTAGCAAGACGCTCGTTACAGCACCTGCATGGTGCAGTGTTGATCTGCGTGATGGAAATCAAGCATTGATTGACCCAATGACACCAAGCCAGAAGCTCGAGATGTTTGAAATGTTGGTGGGCGTTGGGTTTAAGCAAATCGAGGTTGGTTTTCCAGCCGCATCACAAACCGATTTCGATTTTGTACGGCAACTCGTTGACGAAAACAGGGTGCCTGAAGATGTCACTATTCAAGTTTTGACACAGGCACGTAAAGAATTGATCGAGCGCAGTTTTGAATCGCTTAAGGGTGCGCGCAAAGCCATCATGCACGTGTACAATTCAACTTCTACGGTACAACGTGAACAAGTTTTTAAAATGTCGCGCGAGCAGGTTAAGCAGATCGCGATCGATGGCGCTACTTGGGTTAAAGAGTGTGCCGCAAAACAAACTGATACGCAGTGGCAGTTTCAGTATTCGCCCGAAAGTTTTACTGGTACCGAACTCGATTATGCGGTCGAAGTTTGTAATGCAGTGATTGATGTTTGGCAACCTAATGCTGAGCAGAAATGTATTTTGAATCTGCCCGCGACGGTAGAGGTGGCCACTCCCAATGTGTATGCAGACCAAATCGAATGGTTTTGTGACAACATTGATCAGCGTCAGGATGTAATCGTTAGCTTGCATACGCACAATGATCGAGGTTGCGCGGTTGCGGCTTCTGAATTGGGTGTTCTTGCCGGTGCTGATCGTGTTGAAGGTACTTTATTAGGTAATGGTGAGCGCACAGGTAATATGGATATTGTTACCATGGGGATGAACTTATACAGTGCAGGCGTGCAACCTAACTTAGATTTTTCTCACATGGACCGAATTATTAATGTGGTCGAACGCTGTACCGCCTTAAAAGTGCACCCTCGCCACCCTTACGCCGGGGAATTGGTTTTTGCAGCTTTTTCTGGTTCGCACCAAGATGCTATTAATAAATGTTTGGCCTTACATGAACCCGATACACACTGGGAGGTTGCGTACCTGCCAGTTGACCCGCGTGACCTTGGCCGCACTTATCAACAAGTGATTCGAATTAATTCGCAATCGGGCAAAGGTGGCGTTGCCTACGTTTTAGAACAAGAATACGGCATTAAGATACCGCGTTGGTTGCAAGTTGATTTTAGCCCAGTGGTTCAGCAAAAAGCTGAACGCACCGAGGCGGAGGTGCAAGTTGAAGAGGTTGCCGATTTGTTTTTTGAGACCTACTTACCCGCACAACCAAGGATGAGCTTAAAGAGTTATCAGGTGAGTCGTAGTGACCAACAAGATTCACTTGATGCGGTTATGCTGATTGACGGAGCAGAACACATTATCCAGGGTAAAGGTCGCGGCGTGCTGGAAGCGTTTAGTGCGGGTTTAAAACACAACACAGGTCGCGATATCGTTATCATTGAATACAACGAACATACGCTAGGTAACAACGATGGTTCACATGCTATGGCTTATGTACAAATAAGTGTCGATTCGCAAAGAGTATGTGCCGCAGGTAAAAGCCGAGATATTTTAGGTGCAACATTGAGCGCTATTCTTAATGCTGTTTCAAGAAGTGATAAGGTTCTTGAACAAAAAATTGTTTGAGCTTGGCGCTAACAAATCTAAAAGATTGATAAAAGGCTCCTTTATTAGGGGTGTTCAATTATCTTTTGCTAGATATAGTAGGCTTTCCTTATCGGAAGTAAAATCTAATGTTATTATTTGTCGCTCAGCAGTGAATAGAGCTTTTCGATGAATGACGTAGCGCAACAAAAAAAATTAGTAATTATTGGTGGTGGCTTTGGTGGACTTACCTTAGCTAAGAAGTTAGAGGCAACGTTACCTGAAGATTGGGATATTTACCTGCTCAGCAAAACTAATTTTATTACATACAACCCTCTTTTGCCTGAAGTGATTGGTGCTTCGATATTGCCCAGTCATGTGCAAGCGCCTTTTCGTTTAGTATTGAAGCGCACTCGCATTCGAATGGTTACGGTTGATAAAATCGATTACCAGGAAAAAGTGGTGCACTATCACAATGATAGAAAAGCCAGTTTGGCTTTTGATCAGTTAGTGGTTGCTGCCGGCGTGCAAGCTAATACAAATATGATGCAAGGCTTGGCTGAACATACCTTGCCTTTAAAGACTGTCGGTGACGCCTTATACATTCGAAATCAAATTATAGATCGCTTAGAGCAAGCCACGATTCATCCAGACCCGATACGTCGTGCCCAGTTAACTACTTTTGTGGTTTTAGGTGGTGGGTTTAGTGGTGTCGAAACGGCGGGCGAGCTTGAGGACTTTTTACGCTCTGCGCAACGGTTTTATAAAAACGTGGAGTTAAAAGACTGTAAGATTATTGTTGTTCATGGTACCGACCGATTACTGCCGGAGCTGTCTCCTCAGCTCAGCGAAGCGACTAAAAAGAACTTTGAGAAACGTGATATAGATATTCGTTTAAATGCTCGCGCTGAGTCGGTTGAAGCTGAACGCGTTATACTAAAAGGGGGAGAGGTTATTGAGGGTGCGACCATAATTTGTACTATTGGCACGGTCGCGCATGCCTTTATTGGTAGTGATGATGTTGCTTGCGAGCGTGGTCGAATTATTACCAATCCAGATATGTCGATAGAGAACCATCCTGGGGTTTGGGCCATGGGTGATTGTGCATTAGTGCCCAATGCTAGAGATGGAAAATATAGTCCACCTACGGCTCAATTTGCCGATCGGCAAGCTAAATTTTTGGCTAGTAATATTGTTGCATTTTTGGCGGGACGAGTTACCAAAGAGTTCAACTATAAGCCGCAAGGTATGTTGGCCTCAATTGGGCATAATAAAGCGGTCGCTGAAATTTTCGGTATGCGTTTTACCGGCTTAATTGGTTTTATGTTGTGGCGTGGTGTGTATCTTTTAAAAGTGCCCACCTTTTCTCGTAAAGTGAGATTGTTCTTAGAATGGAATTGGGCCATGTTTTTTCCACCTGATATCGCACACTTAGGTTTTAAAAGGTCTGGCGAAGACTAATTAAGACGGTACCGGCGTTAAAAACACTTAACGATGAAAATTTTAATCGCTGGTGCAGGAATTGGTGGTTTAACAGCCGCTTTGTGCTTGGCTCGTTCTGGTCATGAGATTTGCGTATTAGAACAAGCGGTTGAATTTAAAGAGGTTGGTGCAGGTATACAGTGTGGCGCGAATGCCTTGCATGTATTCGAGCATTTAGATTTGCTTACTAAGCTCACGCCTTTTGCAGTGGCACCAGAGCGGGTAGAGTTTAAAGATTATAAAAGCGGCTCGGTTCTTTATGAAATGCCGCTTGGCCATGATTATAAGAATCGTTTTGTACACCCTTATTGGAACTTACATCGCGCGGATGTTTTATCTGTCCTGGTTGATGCTATTAGCGCTTGTGATCGAGTTGAAGTCCATTTGGCGACAAAGTTTGACTCATATCTAGAAACAAATAAGGGCGTAAGAGTAAAAACTAATCAAGGTGATTTTGAAGCTCAACTTCTCATTGGTGCGGACGGCATTCATTCCGCCGTAAAGCAGCAAATGCAGCGTGGTCATATGCCGCGTTTTACAGGTAATGTGGCGTGGCGTGCCGTAATAGAAACGCGAGCATTGCCAAAGGATTGGATGCCAACCATCGTGTCTAATTTTGTTGGTCCTAAAAAACACGCGGTGTTGTACTACTTGCGCGATAAAAAAATGGCTAATTTAGTCGGTGTGGTAAATACACCTGAATGGCAAGAAAGCTCATGGATGACGCGTGCCCCGCATGCAGACTTATGTAAAGATTTTTATGGTTGGCACAAGACAGTAGGCGATTTTATTGCTGAAATAGAACCCCAGCAATGTTACCGATGGGCTTTGCACGATCATCAACCTTTGAAGTCTTGGCATAGTGATCGCGTAGTCTTAATGGGCGATGCAGCCCATGCAAGTTTGCCCTTTATGGCCGCTAGCGGGGCAATGGCGATTGAAGATGCTCGTGTATTGGATCGAGCGCTAATGGCGCACACTAATGTCGAACACGCCCTTAGCAGTTATCAAGCAAGTCGATTACCGCGTACTTCGCAAATTCAAAGCCTTTCAAGAAAGGCTGGTAGTTTGTATCATTTCGATAATAAATTCATGCGCCACGCAGCCTTTATGAGTCTGCGTCTAATGTCTGGGAAAAGCGAGTCTTTGTTGCCGAGCTACAATGCCAATACAGTGGTGCTATCCAAAGCAGATTAAAGTAAATACAGATTAAGGAAATACATGGTTTTGCAGTATTAGTACCAAGTTAAGTATATAGCTTATAAGCAAAGAGGCATTTTTATGGGACCATTAAATGGTGTCAAAGTTATCGAAATGAAAGGTATCGGACCCGGCCCTTATGCGGGTATGTTATTGGCTGACATGGGAGCTGAGGTCATCAGCATTGAACGTGCGCAAAAGCCGACAGGGATAGCTTATCCTATTCAATATGACATTCATTCTCGTGGGAAAAAAAGCATAGCAATTAATTTGAAGTCGCCACAAGGAGTGGCTACGGCACTGAGTTTGATAGAGCAATCGGATATGCTGATTGAAGGTTTCCGTCCGGGTGTGATGGAAAAACTTGGCCTAGGCCCGCAAGAGTGCCATGAACGAAACCCTAAGCTGATATACGGGCGCGTAACTGGTTGGGGGCAAATAGGGCCATTAGCAAAAACCGCAGGGCATGATCTAAATTACATATCTCTTACTGGCGCATTGGCGGCCATTGGTCCAGGTGATAAACCTGTTCCGCCATTAAATCTAATTGGTGATTACGCCGGTGGCAGTTTGTTTTTATTGCTCGGTATGCTTGCCGCACTGCATGTTGCAACGCTCACTGGTAAGGGTGACGTAGTAGATGCCGCCATTACTGACGGTAGCGCTAGTTTAATGGGTCTATTACATACCGCACACTCTTTAAATGGGTGGATCGTACAGCGCGAGTCAAACTTACTTGATGGCGCAGCCCATTTTTACCGGTGTTATGAAACGGCCGATAACAAGTATATATCCGTGGGCGCAATTGAACCGCAGTTTTATGCGGTATTGATCGATAAGGCAGCACTCGATCCAACTGCATTTCAATCGCAGATGGATGCCGCAGAATGGTCAAGTAAAGCCGAAAAGCTCGCTGATGTTTTTAAACAAAAGACTCGGCAGCAATGGTGTGACATCTTTGAAGGCACAGATGCTTGCATTTCGCCGGTACTCGATTTTACCGAAGCACCCCTGCACCCGCATAATGCGGCGCGCCATACGTATATAAACATTGGTGGTGTGATTCAGCCTGCGCCCGCGCCTCGGTTTTCAAATCATATCGCCGATCAACCGCAGATGTCAGGTACAGAAGGCAGTGATACGCAGACCGTGTTGAGTGCCTTTGGCTTTGATGAGGCTGAAATCAGAATACTTAAGCAGGTAGGAGCTTTACCCTAGTATTGTTGTGGTTTCTTTTAGTGGGGCCGGTTTTTCTGTGTTTTTGCCGTTGCAACATCTATTTTTTGTGTTGCGGCGAATGTTTGGAAATCAAATTCATTCGTGCTTAAAAACAAAAGACTGGTCAGCATTTTTAGCACAGCAGTTATATAATGCCTAGCTGCCGTTCATCGCGCGAGTCGATGAGCAAAGATAATAGATTAGCGGTGCTTGTATTGTAAGTTCGTTTGTAACTGGGCAAAGCTAATCAGTATGAGACTGTTTAGAAGGTTTCGTTAAGCTTGTTTGATATTTAATAATATCAGTGTTTTGAAGCCAGCGAAGTTCATGAGTAAAGAATGACTAAATTGAATATAAACCAAGATCAAAATTTACCGGTGATTGGTATTTTGGGTGACGGCCAATTGGCTATGATGATGACTGAGGCTTATCAAGCTCTTGGTGGTAAAGTATTTGTCTTTGGCGCATCAAAAAAGGGCCCAGCTAGTACCGTAGCTGATAAAGTGGTTGTAGGGAACGAGAATGATGCGGCCGATCTTGCAGCGTTTTTCAATTTAGTTGACGTAGTCACGCTTGAAAATGAGTTTAATGACAGTGTGGTTCTTAGTCAGGCGTGCAGTCAATGTGACACACCAATGCTGCCTGACCCAAATCGATTTGGTTTGATAGAAGATAAGTTGTCGGAGAAAAATTTCTTTAGAGACTTGGGTATTAATCAGGCCGAGTTTTTTGAAGTTAAGAATGAAAGCCAATTAAGCGACACTGTGGGGTATCTTAAAATTGCTAAAGGCGGTTACGATGGCATTGGGACCTATCGCGTTAATAACAGGGAAGAGGCTCTAACTTGTTATAGGAAAATAAAATCATCCGGTACGATTTTATTTGAAACGGCCGTCGACTTTAAAAAAGAGCTATCTTTAATCGCTGTTTCAAACAGCAAAGAGATCGTTTTTTACCCAATTGTTGAAACGCATCAGGATCAAGGTACCTGTCGATACGTGAACTACCCAGCACAAGTGTCGGAAGCAATAGAGGAACAAGCACGTGTCAAAGTGGGTGATGTTTTAAGAAAACTAAATACCTCTGGATTATTTGCCTTCGAGTTTTTTCTTAGCCGCGATGACCAGTTGATTCTCAATGAATCGGCTCCGCGGCCGCACAATTCTGGGCATATTACGCTTGATCTAATGGACTGTTCACAGTTTGAAAATCATATGCGCGCTGTCGCTGGATTAGAGCTTAAGGCTCCTCAAGTACTTAAAGAGTCGATGACAATGATAAACTTGCTTGGAACCCGAGATGGTGAGTTTGATGCTCAGGGTCTGATTAAAAAAATCGATGACTCAAGCTCAAGCACAAAGCTTTATCGTAAGAGTCATTCGAGAATGCGCAGGAAGATGGGCCACGTTAATATATGGGGCTCGAATCAACAACAAAGAGCTGAAAAATTGGTTCGAGAATTAACTGTTTGACTGTATTAACTTAGATTGTAATTATAGAGAGAGTTTGAAATGAAAGTAGCCGTTGTGATGGGGTCAGATTCGGACTGGCCAGTAATGAAGGCCGCCGTTGAGATACTTGAAGAGTTTGATGTCAATTATCAGGCTAAAGTCTTGTCTGCACATCGAACCCCAGAAGACATGATTGAGTTTTCTAAATCAGCGGTAAAAGAAGGTTTTAGCGTAATCATCGCGGGTGCCGGTGGGGCTGCACATTTGCCTGGAATGGTGGCATCTTGTACGAGCTTACCCGTGATTGGCGTGCCAGTACGTGGCAGCAATTTAGAAGGCATGGATTCGCTATTATCCATAGTCCAAATGCCGAGAGGAATTCCTGTCGCCACAGTGGCGATTAACAATGCTATGAATGCAGGCTTGTTGGCAGTTAGGATGTTGTCAATAAGCGATAAGTCTTACCAGAAAAAGATAGATGCCTATTCCTCTGACATGGCGAATGCATCAAGACAAAAGACCCTTGATTAATTCGGAAACGCTTTCTAGAAATATTGAAATAGATGCAAAAACAGCTTGAAATATTATCTCGTGCTGTTGAATTTTGGCAGAACCAGAATAAGCCGGTTGAGCATGTTTTAAGTGCCGAAGAGCTCGCAAAGACACTCGATTTCAATCTGGATAAACCCGCGAATAATGAGCAAGCCTTAGAACAGTTTGTTTTGGACTTCCTTGCCTATAGCCCTAAATGCTCGCATCCTGAGTATTTTAAGTTGCTCTACTCAGGCATTAACAAACAAGCGGTACTGGGCGACTGGATTACGAGCCTAAGTAATTCAACTATGCATACGTATCAGGTAGGACCAGTAGCTACCTTGATGGAGCTAGAGCTTATTAAGCAATGCAATAGGCTTATCGGTTTTGAGCAAGGTGACGGTGTTATGGTCTCGGGTGGGAGCCAGGCTAATATTGTTGGGATGCTGCTGGCGCGACACAAAATTCTGCCTGATTTTAAATCTAAAGGTTTTGCGGCAAGTGCTGGAAAACGTTTGATCGCGTACACCTCAGATCAAGCGCATTATTCAAATCAAAGAGCGGTTAATGTTCTAGGCATAGGAAGTGAAAATTTACGCAGCATAGAGTCTGATGCGCAAGGTCGTATTAAAACGCATGCATTGCAAGACGCAATAGAATCCGATCTTGCGGATGGTCATCTACCGTTTTATATAGCTATTACGGCCGGTACAACCGTAGTTGGAGCTTTTGACTCTGTGCTAGATTGTAGCCTCGTCGCAAAACACCATGATGTTTGGCTGCATATCGATGGTGCTTGGGGTGCGCCCGTACTTTTTTCGGACAAACATAAGAGTTTGTTAGAGGGCAGTCATCTGGCGGATTCTTTTGCTTGGGATACGCACAAACTCATGAACGTGCCAATTACTGCCGCGGTCGTCTTAGTTAAGAAGGCAGGATTATTAGCACAAGCGGTGGCTGGCGGGGGTGGTGAGTATCTTTTTCATGAAGATGTGAATGCCGACTACAATTTAGGGCAGCGCTCTATTCAATGCGGTCGACGAGCAGATGCATTGAAAGTGTGGTTAAGCTGGAAGGCGATAGGTTCTAAGGGTTTTGCAAAGAAAATAGATTATCTACAAATATTGAAAAAGCAATGCGTAGAGATGATAGGAAGTCGGCCAGCTCTGGAGTTAATTGCACCTACTGCTTATTTGAATGTTTTATTTCGTTTTAAACATGAGTCCATGGATGAACAACAGTTGGCTAAGCTCAACGTGCAAATATGCAAAGTAATATTAAACAAAGGTGGTGCTTATGTTGATCATGCTAAATACAAAGGCCGCACTGGCATTAGATTGATTATTGCCAATCAAGAAACTCAGATCGAACATTTAGAACGATTATTAGACGACATAGAGCAAGTGGCGGCGGAGCTACTTTGAATTATTCGGCTATGCTGGGCTATA
>CAYSUU010000013.1:0-65081 GCA_964434375.1 uncultured Gammaproteobacteria bacterium
TTCAACAAGGAAAGAGCCTTCAGCGACCTATAAAAAGACATAAAAAAACCCGAAGCTTCAACAAAAACTTCGGGCTTTCTAATAAAGATTTTACTTAGGCTTTACTAGCTTAATTTCTCTTTGATACGAGCCGCGCGACCAGTACGCTCACGCAAGTAATACAGCTTAGCACGACGCACTGCACCACGGCGCTTGACTGTCACTGAATCAATCAATGGGCTATGTGTTTGAAAAACACGTTCAACACCTTCACCATAAGAAATTTTACGAACCGTAAATGCCGAATGCAGTCCTCGATTACGCTTGGCAATCACAACACCTTCAAAGGCCTGCAAACGTTCGCGGCTACCTTCTTTAATTTTCACTTGAACGACAACGGTATCGCCCGGACCAAAGTCTGGGATATCGTTATTCATTTGCTCGCTATTAATTTCATCAATAATATTAGTCATCTTTGTCTCCTGCAGTACTATTCAACGAGCCACTATTGGCTCTTGAAGGAAGTACGGCTACTTCAGATTCATTTTAAATTCTTCCAACAGCTCAATTTGCTGAGCTGTTAGCTCTAATTTTTCCAGCAAGTCTGGACGCTGCTGCCAAGTTCTACCTAAGCTTTGCTGCAAACGCCACTGCTCTATCGCCTGATGATCGCCACTCAATAATACTTGAGGCACCACATCACCCGCAAAAGTCTCAGGGCGCGCATAATGCGGGCAATCCAAGAGACCATTAACAAAAGAATCTTGCTGTGCCGATTCTTTGTTACCTAAACTGTCGGGCAGCCATCGTGCAATAGCATCAATCATCACCATTGCCGGCAGCTCACCGCCAGACAGAACGTAATCACCAATTGACCACTGCTCATCAACGTGTCGGTCTAACACTCGTTGATCTATACCTTCATATCGACCTGCTAATAAAATTAACGAGTCTTGCTCCGCAAACATTTGCGCCGCTGCATGATCAAACCTGCGCCCTTGAGGACTTAGACAAACCACTTTAGCCTGCGAACCTGCTTGGGCACGCGCCGCATTAATGGTTTTCACCAGTGGCTCAGGCATCATCACCATACCAGGACCACCACCATACGGCCGCCCATCTATAGTGCTATGTTTATCCTCTGCATAATCTCTAGGATTAAACAGCGATAAAGACAATACGGAGTCGCGTATAGCGCGTCCAACAACTCCATGATCAATCAGAGCATCAAACATAGCTGGAAAGATAGAAATAACCTTAATTTTCATCTGACTAAGCCATATTTAAGGTTCATCTCAGATCTTTACCAGACCGATCATCTATTTGTGAATAAGTAACTATTCTAAATAACTTGGATCCCAATCGACCTTCATTATTTTTTTATCTAAGTCGACCGATAAAACGGCGGTCGCCACGTAAGGTATGAGTACATCTTCTTTACCTTGCTCGATATTGTCACAAACCAATACGTCATTCGCACCAGTTTCCATAATCGTTCTAATCGTTCCTATGGTTTGAGTTTTATTCTCTACCGATAAGCCGATTAATTGATGCCAGTAGTACTCACCGTCAGTTAAAACTGGCAAGTCGTTCTCTGGCACCCATATCTTACTTCCAATGAGCCTCTCAGCTATATCCCGACAAGCAACGTTTTTTAATTGAGCAACAATACCCTGACCCTGTTGTCGGCAACTACTAACTTCATAGGCGGTTCGTTGCTCACTCTTACCTGCCGAGTGTTGCTTACCCGAGGACTGTAGATACCAGATTTTATAAGTTCCGATATCCGCTCGCACTCTAGTGTAAGAGTGAAGCTTTATCCAGCCTTTAACTCCCCAAACGCCAACGACTTTTCCTAGCTCGATCAAAACGACTCGAACAAGTCAGAGTTTATTACTCTGACGATTCCTCAGCTGCACTCTCGTCAACTTCTGCTGGAGCTTCTTCAACAGCAGCTTCTTCTGCCGAGGCTTCTTCACTTGCTTGCTCAGCAGCGGCCGCCTCAGCGTCTGCTTTGGCTTGTGAATCAGCTACTTCTTGTGCTTTTACAGCTTCGGCTTCCGCCGCAGCTGAGGCTTTGGCTTTAGCTTCAGCTCGCTCAGCCAATTTGGCTTTTTCGGCTTCGATAGCCTCAGGGCCTTTAGCAAACTCTTTAAGCAATGTAGCTACTCGGTCTGACGGCTGAGCGCCTTTGCTGACCCAATAATCCACTCGGTCAGTGTCAATACGTAGACGCTCTTCGCCACCAATTGCGCGTGGATTAAAAAAGCCTATTCGCTCTATAAAACGTCCGCGCGGTGAGCGGCGCTGATCAGCTACCATAATGCCGTAAAAAGGCCGTTTTTTAGCGCCGCCTCGGGCTAGTCGGATCGTTACCATAATTGTTACTCTACATTCATCTTTAGCTGGCCGCTTTGCCCAACACCGCCAAACACTTAGCGGCTTGTTGCAAGGCTCTGCTAGGAGCCAGCCAAGAAATTAATTCGTAATTTTCAAAGGATCTAAGGCTTGTGTAGCGACACATGCCTCAGAGGCGCGCGATTTTATCTTCTATACACAATAAATGAAAGGGATTTACTTAATTTATCAGTAAATTATTAAGCCAGTTTCGCCAAGCCAGTAATTAGACTTTCAGAATCGTCTAAGCTTCTGAAATAACTAACAAAAACAAAATAAAGAAAAAAACGCGAAATCCTAAGACCTAATGAACCAGTGCTTAACAACTGAAACCTCAAATTTTACGCAAAAAAAAGGCGCGACTTACTGTCGCGCCCAAACCACCAAGGAGGATGGAGGAGAATGTCAAAGCTGTTTAACTAAATAGAACTTGTTAAAAACAACTTTTAAAAATCATTTAGTAAGTGAGTAGAAAACAATCTTCGCGTCTCACTTGCTACATGGTTATTATTAAAGAATCGGTATCTATAGTCAAAGACTATGATGTTAAATAAGGTTACACGAAATTTTATAAGTTATTGATAAACAATGGTTATAATTTTAAAATATCGTTGTTATAACTGTATTTCATGGCTATTACTGATTTTTATACTCAAATTTCTATTAGCTTTACGCTTCATCGTTAAAAATTACGTTAGTATTGCGTTCCTATGCACAATCAGTCAAATACAATGGTCGACCAATTATTTGGCCACCTAGATCACGGTTTACGCAGTATATTTATTAAACCTAAGGCTGATAGGCCATCACCCGCTCCCTCAACTAACAAAGATCCAATTAGCGAGCTACCCAGACTGCAAGCTCAGTCAGGCGCATTGATGCGAGTTAATCATGTAGGAGAAGTCTGCGCTCAAGCACTGTATCAGGGACAAGCACTCACATCACGTTCGATCACTGTACGAAAAAAAATGCAAGAGGCCGCGCGTGAAGAAATCGATCACTTAAACTGGTGCTATCAACGCATTCAAGAACTCGATAGTCATACCAGCTATTTAAATCCACTTTGGTATTTTGGTTCTTTAACAATTGGAGTTTGTGCCGGTCTCGCGGGTGACAAGTGGAGCTTAGGCTTTCTCGCAGAGACCGAGCGGCAAGTGGTTGACCACCTTAGATCTCACCTCGACCGATTACCCAGCAAAGACCTGCAAAGCCGCAAAATCGTAGAACAAATGATCGAAGACGAGACAAAACACGCTCAAATGGCAGAAAACAGCGGTGCCGCTGAACTGCCTCAAGCAGTAAAACAAGCGATGCGCGCCACGGCGAAGTTAATGACTAGTTTATCTGAGCAAATTTAAATCGTTTGTTTGCGTGCTATATGCGCGCAAAATAAGGCAGCCCCAATCAAAACCACTGAACCAGCTTGGTGAGCAGCACCGAGACTAACTGGCACTCTGAATAAGAGAGCCGAAACTCCTAAACCCATCTGTGTAATAAGCGCGATTGGCAAAATAAACGAATAGGTCCGAAATGACTGCTGACGACTAAGCGTCACACAACTTACAACGCTTAGGACAACAAATACAGCCAAACAACGGTGAACGAACTGAATAGTTATTGGGTTTTCGAATAAATTAAGCCACCAAGGCTGAATCTGCATCAAACCATCTGGCAACCACTGTCCATTCATCATAGGAAAGGTATTCATAATATGGCCAGCTTTGGTGCCAGCAACGAAACCGCCACTGAGCATCATCACAAAAACCATCACGATGACGACAGCGGTTAGAGTCAGATAACTCTTACTGACATGCAATCGCGCAGACTGCGAACGTAAAAAGTCCAAGGCAAACCAAAACAGGCAAGCAAAAATGATAATGGCTAAGCCAAAATGAGCTGTTAGACGATATTGACTAACATGCGGGACGTCCACTAGCCCACTTTTAACCATATACCAGCCCATCAACCCTTGAGCACCACCAAGTAGCAACAAACTAAAAAATCGCAGATACCAATGACGCGGAACCATGCCTTTGATGGCAAATAAGATCAGTGGAATAAAATAGATCATGCCGATAACTCGCCCTAGAACGCGATGACCATATTCCCAATAAAAAATGAACTTAAAGTCTTGCAGAGACATACCTGCATTTACCTTTAAGTACTCTGGGGACTGTCTGTATTTATTAAATACATCCATCCAATCATGCTGATTAAGAGGCGGAATAATCCCCATAATAGGATCCCATTCCACCATCGACAGACCAGATTGAGTAAGGCGCGTGATACCACCCACCACTACCATAAAAAACACAACGACCGCACAACTAAGCAGCCAAGCGCCAATAATCAATTCATGTGAGCGTTCGCACTGGCTATTCATAATGATGAAACGCGGCAATCTGAATCGCCGCAACGAGGGTAAATAAAACGTTTAGCTTAAGACACTAGACTGCTTGAAATACTAAAGTCGCATTAGTTCCGCCAAAACCAAAACTATTGGACATGACGGTCTTGACCTTCTTACTCAGGTTTTCCATCAAAATAGGCAACCCTTGAGCGTATTCATCGAGCTCTTTTATATTAGCTGATGCAGTGAGTAAGCGTTCTTTCATCATAATCAGACTATAAATAGCCTCATGCACACCTGCTGCACCAAGAGCATGACCAGACAGCGACTTAGTAGCGCTTATAAACGGGATAGATTCGCCAAATACAGTTTTGATCGCTTCAAGTTCTTTCACGTCGCCAACCGGCGTTGAAGTGCCATGGGTATTAATATAATCAACGTCGCCCTCAACAGTTTCGAGTGCTTGGCGCATACAACGAACAGCACCTTCACCAGATGGAGCAACCATATCGTAGCCATCCGAGGTAGCCCCAAAACCAACTATCTCGGCGACGATATTGGCGCCGCGCGCAAGCGCATGATCATAGTCTTCCAACACTAAAATTCCGCCGCCTCCGGCTATGACAAAGCCATCACGATTGGCATCATAGGTTCTGGACGCTTCAGTTGGCGTATCATTATATTTACTCGACATCGCACCCATTGCGTCAAATAAAATGGACATACTCCAATGCTCTTCTTCACCGCCACCCGCAAACACTGTATGGTGACGACCTGAGCGAATCAAATCAGCCGCATGACCTATACAATGGGCGCTAGTAGAACAGGCAGAACTAATTGAATAGCTTGTACCTTGTATACCAAACATCGTCGACAAACAGGCAGAGGTTGTGCTACCCATCGTCTTAGGAACCGCATAAGGCCCCACTCTTTTAACACCGCGAGAACGTGCGATTTCAGCGGCACGAACATTATTATCAGGTGAGCCGCCACCGGATCCTGTGATAAGACCTACTTTACTGGACTTAATTTCTTCTAAATCTAACCCTGCGTCTTCAATAGCTTGCTGCATAGCAATATAACTAAAGGCCGCGGCATCGCCCATAAAGCGAAGATGTCGTCGATTAATTAACTCTTTTTGGTCAATTTCTATGCGACCTGCGACATGGCTGCGCATACCTAATTCAGCGTAGTCTTCGCAAAATTGAATACCAGATTTGCCTTGCCTCAAACTTTCTGAGACTTCCGCAATGTCATTTCCTAAACTCGAAACGACTCCCATACCGGTCACTACTACTCTTTTCATCATGATTCTCTTTTATCAACTAGGATTGATCACCAAAGAGACCTACTTTTAGGTCTGCCATCGTGTAAATAACTTCGCCATCAAGCAAAACTTTGGCATCCGCGATACCCATATACAGTCTTCGCGAGATCACGCGCTTAATATTAATTTCATAGCGCACTAACTTGGCTTGAGGCTCAACTTGCCCAGCGAATTTAACTTCGCCCACACCAAGCGCACGACCGCGACCTGGACCACCATTCCAAGATAGAAAAAAGCCTACCAATTGCCATACTGCGTCTAGCCCTAAACAACCGGGCATCACTGGATCGCCTTTAAAATGGCAATCGAAAAACCATAAGTCTGGCTTCACATCTAACTCAGCTACCACCAGCCCTTTTCCATAAGTCCCACCGTCTGAAGAGATTTCAGTTATTCGATCAAACATTAGCATTGGCGGCAAAGGAAGTCGAGACAAGCTCTGTTCAGGCAACTCGCCATTACCGTGAGCGATCAGCTCTTCATAAGTAAAACTTGATTGTTGGATCATATGTCTAAAGATACCGATCTTTTGTGCCCAGCAATATTACAGGGGCATTATTATTCCGAGTGCAAGCCTAACGATTCAGTCAAAAAAAGCAAGACCTAAGACAACTTCGCAAGCAACTTAAATACGATAAACGATCACCCGTCTGGCTCGAACACAGCCTAGAGCGCTGAAGAAAGAACAAAGAAAAGCACTAACGGTAGTGACACTAGTGCGCCAATATTGGCAATCAGGACCATTGAGGCGACTGCTTCTGGCTCACAATCATATTGCTCAGCCAACATGAAATTAATGACCGCTGGCGGTAATACGCCAAACAAAATTAAAATATTCTGATGCACGACACTTAACGGCACTAGTAGCGGCACGACTTGTATCAAGATTAACGCCAAGCCAACCCCTACGATTGGGCAAAAAACCGCCATCAACACGCCTTGTTTTAAATTGCCCCGCGAGATACGCGTCAAGCGCACGCCTAAAGAGAACAACATTAATGGAATGGCCACTTTACCCAGCATGTCAATAGGGGTTGTTATCGCCTCAGGCAAACTTAAGCCTAAGGCGCTGACAACGCCTCCCAATAAAACCGCAATAAGTATAGGAACTTTAAACATAGCGGCTAGAGACATTTTGCCAGAATAAATATAAACCCCAAGACTAAAACACAAAATATTACCGGCAACCACCAACATAAGGCCGGCCCCCAATGTGTGTTCACCCAGAGCAAATACATACAAAGGCAATCCTAGATTCGCCCAATTCGAGAACATAGTAGGAGCCACAAAAGGCCGCCAAGAAAAACCTACAAAGCGGGCAAACAGATAGGCCACCAAGCCAGACCCCAACATCAACAAGACACCAGCAAACACTAAACCAATTGTTTGACCCGGGTTAAAGTCATCTTGAATCATTACATGAAAAATCAGAGCTGGCATAAACACGTCCATAACCAACCGATTTGTCATTTGCATATTGGGCTTTACACGAAGGCCAAACACATAGCCAACCGCAGCTATTAAAAATAGCGGTGTTAGAATATTAAAAACTACAGTCAACATAATTAGCGTGTCAGGCGCAAAAATAGCTCTATACAAGAGCTCGGAGTTTACCTGTTTTCTATTATAATTGCGGCCTGCGTAGACCTTACAAGCCGAATACGCGCGCTATTAAAGCGTGCAAAACAAGCCATACTTATCAGCATTAACTAATCCTCACTAAATGTAAGCCCACTAAGCGAAAAAATGACTTCCAACAAAGACGATATCTACTCTTATACAAAAGCCGCTAGTGGAAGCTTTATATTCGACGAGCGTGTGGCCAGAGTTTTTGACGATATGATCTCCCGCTCAGTGCCTGGTTATCAGCACATCCTGCGTATGCTGCCCACCCTAACAAAGCAATTTCAGGTCGACGAGGCTAACTATTATGATCTTGGTTGCTCATTAGGTGCCGGATTATTGGCAATCTCGCAAGGCTTAGATAAGAGACAAGCGAACTTGATTGGGATCGACAACTCATCCGCCATGCTTGAACATGCTCAAGTTAATTTACAAATCGTAGAGCAAACGGTGGAACTGCGCGAAGAAAACTTAAGCCAATCAGTCTTAGAAAATGCCGCGCTGACACTAATGAATTTCACCTTACAATTCATACCATTAGCACAACGCCCAAGATTATTGGAAAACATCTACTCGGGTATGCGCGTAGGCGGCGCACTAATACTGTCGGAAAAAGTTCGCTTTAACGATCAAGCGACGCAGGCCTTGATAACCGACATCCATCACCAATATAAATCGGACCAAGGCTACTCAGACTTAGAGATCAGCCGAAAACGCGAGGCAATCGATCAGATACTCATTCCGGAAACACTAGATCAACATATAAGTAGACTTAAAGAATGCGGCTTTAAAATTGTCACGCCATGGATTCAAAACTTACAGTTCATATCATTGCTGGCGGTAAAGTGACTAACTTCAACTTATTTTTTAAGCGTCCGGAATTTAAGGACTGGCGAACTCACTTTTCCGAAAAGCTAGGACATCGCACAGATCCGAAACGCCATGGGGACCTAAAGGAATGGCTTGAGCATTTAAACGCCTTGCCAAAACTAAAACCGTCGCGCATAGAATTAAATAACGAGGCTATTAGAATCGGCTGCCCAAGTGACTTGTCGGCGCAACAGCAAGAGCAGGTGCATACCGCACTATATGCATTAAAACCGTGGCGCAAAGGACCGTTTCAATTTTTTGATACCTATATCGACACTGAGTGGCGTTCCGACTGGAAGTGGCAACGCGTATTACCGCATTTAAGCCCACTTAAAGACCGCTTCGTTTTAGACGTCGGCTGCGGCACGGGTTATCATGGCTGGCGCATGCTGGGTGAGGGCGCGGGATACGTTATGGGCATTGACCCATCCATGCGCTTTTTTGTGCAGTTTTTATGCGCGCAACATTATATCAATCATTCGAATTTCGACTTTTTACCTCTGGGCATTCAAGACATGCCGGACAACATGCCGGTCTTTGATACAGTATTTTCAATGGGAGTTCTGTATCATCGCCGCAAGGCCATCGATCACTTATACGAACTAAAGGGCTTGCTAAAAGAAAAAGGCGAGTTAGTGTTGGAAACGTTGATCATGGATGAGATTGAGGGAGGCTTATTTACGCCCACCGATCGTTATGCGCAAATGCGCAATGTATGGAGCATCATGACGGTAGATGCCATCCTAGAAATACTCGTCCAAGCCGGCTTTAAAAATGTCCGATGTGTTGATCAATCACTAACCTCCTTACAAGAGCAACGCTCTACCCAATGGATGCAGTTTCACTCTTTAAAGGAATTCTTAGACCCGCAAGATATTTCCAAAACCATAGAGGGGTATCCAGCACCCAAACGCGGCGTTTTCATCGCAAACAAATAAACCAAGAGAACCACAATAGGAAAGGCGCCTAAATATTTAGACGCCCTTCCTACTTCCATACTTCTTGACTGGCTTTTATTTACCGGCGACCTGTTTTTTAACGGCTTCTTTCTCAACCGACTTGCCTAGCGAACCTTTAGACTTTGTTCGGCAGAAGGCTCTTACCTCACGCCCGTCTTTACGGGTGTAGCTATTGACCCATCCGCAATTTTGTTCGGTTTCGCAAACAGATTGTTTTAAACCTTTACAAGCACTTGCGGCTTGCACCGAACTCAAGCTGGTAAAAGACGCACTGATAATAACGGCAAGCAAAAGGCCGCGCTGAATACTTGATTTCATGATAAATCTCCATTTAGTTTTTTACGCACAAATCATTTTGAACGCCGACTCTCTTCGAGTCGCACACTTAAAGTACAACAACGGTCCTACGTGTGCTTCACCCAAACGGGTGAATTTTGATTACTTAATCTAATCCATCACAAAATGCTTACTCAACTTTAAACCCTGTGCTTGGTAGTTAGACGATAGGCCTTGCCCATAAACCACCTCAGGTCGCTCAAGCATTGACTCATAAACTAAACGCCCTACGTTTTGGCCATGCTCAAGCAAAAACGGCACATCAAAACTACGCACCTCGAGCACCGCGCGCGAACCACTGCCACCAGCACTAGCGGCGCCAAATCCAGGATCAAAAAAACCGGCGTAATGGACTCGAAACTCGCCAACAAGCGTATCATAAGCAACCATTTCAGCCGCATAATCAACAGGTACATGTACGGCTTCGGCGGATACTAAGATATAAAATTCTCCGGGATCGAGAATCAATTTATCGGAACGCGAATACAATGGCTCCCAAAAATCTCCAGCCGCATGTGCTTTTGGCTTATCGACGTCGACCACGCCTGAATGGCGCTTGCCTCTAAAACCGATCAAACCTGTTTCGTCTCCGCGCAAATCAACGCTCACCGGCACACCATTTTTAACTTGGTCTTTTACTAGATCACGGTCAACCAAACGCTGAGAGCCTTGCAAATCAAAGTGAGCCGAATCACTCAAGTTGGGAGCTCCGGCTCGCAACCGCAATTGTGACAAACGTGAGCCTTTACGCACCAACACACTAAACGTGAGTGGCGCTATTTCTGCATACAGAGTGCCACAATAACCTGCAGGGACTTGTTCAAACTCAACACCATAATCGGTAATCAGTCGGGTAAAAACATCGATACGCCCAGTCGAACTCTTTGGATTACCCGCCGCTGACAAATTGGCTGGCAAATTAAGGCTCTCTAATAGAGGAACAATGTAAACACAAGATTTTTCAAGTACAGCACCGTCTTTAAGATCAATGCTGTGCATTGCCATATCATCTAGGCACTCTCGAACGGTACGGTTTTGACCGGGCAAAAACGATGAGCGCACACGATACGCAATTGCGCCCAAGCGCAAATCTATACTTGCTGGTTGCACTTGGTCTTTATCAAGCGGCTCATCCAAACGCAAAACTTGATCTTCAATCAGTTTATAGATGTGTTGCGATGCAAGTGCACCCAATTGTTGGTTAGACATAAGCGTTACTAATCGAATGCGTACAAGTAGTTACCATACGCAATTACTTTGTTATAGGTAAACTTTGTTAAAGCGCGAACTAAAACTTCACACTCCAGATCTTGTTGTTGTGAGCCCGAATGTAAAAACTCTCGCTTTTGAACCAAAGGCTTTGATTGCTGAACTACAAGCTGCGGTCGATTTACATCAGCACGAAGTAAAAACGCCGACGCTAATAAAACGCCCGCTCCCGCTGAAGCCACATCTAGCACCAAACCTGGTGCATTTGAAGGCACGACCGCCTCGCTCACTGACAACACCGAACACGGTAGCTTCGCCAATAGACCAGCGCTTAAGCCTTCAGCGCTCGGCATCATGGCAAACAAATCCGGTTGATAGCGAGAAATCAATCTTAAAAGCTGAGTTTCACGCGCAACACCGGCGGTTGCCTCAATGTGAAAATACGGTATCCCATAACGATTCGCCGCTGTTTGCAACTCAAGGCTGTTACCGACCAAAAACGCCACGTGCATATTATTGTTCGCCACCTCACTACTTAAGGGCGAATATTTTTGTAAGACTTGCTCAAGGCACTCGTTAACCCCTAAACAAAATAAACCAATGCGAAAACTTGAGTGACTAAATCTAACCTTGTAATCAAGGTTTAATACCTGAGCTACTTCACAAAAGGATTCGTCAAATTCGCTTACTTCAATCCAAGTATTAGTATCGCTTAAGTTCTCATCTAGATTATCGACCCATTCAATACGCGCGAACCGACCCGCGCTATTACAAAATTCCTGAGCTTCACTCGGGACAATATTATAGCGAGCGAAAAACTCATAAATTGCGGGTAATATTGCTTGTTCAGATTGTGCCGCCAATAGCAGCGTTCCAGTTGGCATTAACTTATTTTGTGACTGTCAGAGATAGATCCCGAATGATACACAAAAACGACTTACGATGTTGCCACGCGCTAAACGCAAGTATCCTCAGATGCTCTACTTAAAAATTTACGTTATACTTGCGCCTCAACCACAGCTGTGTGGGAGAGAGATTGAACATCAATCCGCCGAAGGCGTAACGCGCTCGTAAACGCTCAGGCAACATGGACCGCACAGCGAGGATCACGTCCTCAGTGTTGACTCTGGAGAGCGTCTTGGGCGAAGTGTCAGCGAGACCACCGAAGAGGTAATCTTTCAGGTAACCGGACAGAGGAGCAAAGGTATTTTCGATATGTCGAAAATATTTAAGTCTGTGCTCCTAAAACAACTCCGGAAACTTTGAATGACTACTGTAACGGCAACACCGAAAAAAACGACACTAAAACACACCCCACTTTTCCAAGAACATCAATCTCTGAACGCGCGCATTGTCGATTTTGGCGGCTGGGCATTACCAGTGAACTACGGCTCTCAAGTCGACGAACACAACGCTGTTCGCAACGCCTGTGGCATGTTTGATGTTTCGCATATGACAGTATCCGATCTATCTGGCACTAATACCGAACAATTTCTTGGTCACTTACTCGCCAATGATATAGGAAAGCTCAATGGCCATGATGGCAAAGCACTGTATAGCTGTATGCTAAATAACGAGGGAGGTGTCATCGACGACTTAATCGTATATCGCATTGACCAAGAGCACTTTCGCTTAGTAACCAATGCAGGTACTAGAGATAAAGATCTCGCTTGGATACAACAACAAGCAAAGAGTTTTGAAGTAGTTGTCGAAGAAAAACCAGAACTTGCACTGGTCGCAATTCAAGGCCCTCAAGCGCTTGCTGCTTGCGCACAACATTTACCTAATAAGTTGTCCGAATTCATTGCTACGCTCAAGAGGTTTCATGGCGGCTTCGTCGGTGATGAGTTTGTTGGGCGCACCGGGTATACCGGCGAAGACGGCGTTGAGTTTATTGTTTCTGCTAACTTAGCTATAAGCATTTGGCAAACCATGATCAAGGCCGGCGTTCAGCCGTGTGGGCTTGGCGCGCGCGACACACTACGTCTAGAGGCTGGTATGTCTTTATATGGCAACGATTTAGATGAGCAACACACACCAATAGAAAGTGGCGTAGCCTGGACCGTAGCAAATAAAGATGAGCGACAATTTATAGGCAAAGCCGGCCTAAATTCAACAAAAGCATGGATGCACGGCTTAGAGCTATTAGATAAAGGGGTATTGCGCGGCCATCAAACAATTCTTCTAAATGATGAAGAAATTGGCGAAGTAACCAGCGGCACGTTTTCACCCAGCCTGGAAAAATCCATAGCACTCGCACGACTAAATCAAAAACTCGATATTGGCGACGAAGTAGCTGTGGCAGTCAGAAAAAAGACACTTCGCGCGCGTATTGTGCAACCACCATTTTATAAAAGCAGTTAATTTAGTCCCTTTTCAGTCCCTTTAAAGATAGGCCTCACATGAAAGAATTTTGCGATCGACACATTGGTTTAACCAACAATGACATTGATTATATGCTCGACACTCTTGGCTACTCATCACTTGATGAACTAAGCCAAACAGTGATTCCAAGGAGCATTGCCGACAACGACCCTTTAAACCTTGACGCTGCTTTAAGTGAAGAACAGGCATTAGCCGAGCTTAAATTAATCGCAAGTCAAAACAAACAAGTTAAATCGCTTATTGGGCAAGGCTATTACGGTACGCACACTCCGAAAGTTATTCAACGCAATGTGTTAGAAAACCCGGCTTGGTATACCGCATACACGCCCTATCAACCTGAAATTTCTCAAGGCCGACTGGAAGTACTTTTTTACTTCCAAACAATGATTACCGAACTGACCGGAATGGACGTCGCGAACGCCTCGTTGTTAGATGAAGCGACTGCCGCCGCGGAAGCCATGGCGCTTGCTCATCGAGCACTAAAAGGCAAACGCAATAAGTGTTTAGTATCAAAAAATTGCCACCCGCAAACCTTGGAATTATTAAAAACCCGCGCCACACCACTAGGCCTTGAACTGGTACATTTCGATGAACAAGAGTCTTGCCCGGTCGACGATTCGTTTTTTGCAGTCATGCTGCAATATCCGGATACCTACGGCAGCGTGAACGACCTTAGAGACTTATGCGAACTGACTCATAAATCGGGCGCCTTAGTCATTATGGCGAGCGATTTATTAGCCCTCAGCTTGCTTACTTCACCAGCAGAATTGGGTGCCGATGTGGTAGTTGGCAATTCGCAGCGCTTTGGTGTGCCAATGGGCTTTGGTGGCCCGCATGCTGGTTTTTTCGCGGTGCGTGATAAATACAAACGGTCGATGCCGGGCCGCCTAGTAGGTCAATCTATCGATGCCTTAGGTAATCCCGCATATCGCTTAGCATTACAAACTCGTGAGCAACATATTCGTCGAGAAAAAGCCACTTCCAATATATGCACAGCGCAAGCCTTACTCGCGATCATGGCAACTCTGTATGCCTGCTATCAAGGGCCAAATCGCTTAAGAGAAACAGCAACAAGAGTGAATCAGCTAGCTAACACTCTCGCAAAAGGTTGTCGACAGCTCGGCATGCAAACGCAAGAGCAACATTTTGATACGGTATGCCTGTACAAAGTTAATGCACTAAACTTAGCTAAAGTAGCCTTAGAGCATGGCTACAACCTAAATATCCGCGATAACGAAACTTTGAGCATAGCGCTTGATGAAACTTGTGACCTCAGCGACGTTGCTAAGCTGCTAACGGTATTTGGGGCGAAAAACGACGATATCGAACTCGCGGATAGCATTAATGAAAAATGGCAGCGCTCCGACAACTATATGAGCCAAACTGTATTCCATGACTATCATAGCGAAACTGAGATGATGCGATACCTACGTCGTTTAGCGGATAAAGACATTGCCCTTGATCGCTCAATGATTTCTCTGGGCTCGTGCACAATGAAACTCAATGCGGTGTCCGAAATGACGCCCGTTACCTGGCCTGAATTTAATAGCATTCACCCATTTGCACCGGCCGATCAAACACTAGGCTACCAAACTCTAACGGCGCAACTAGAAAGCATGTTGTGTGCCTGTACTGGGTACGATGCTATGTCACTGCAACCTAATGCAGGTTCACAAGGTGAGTATGCCGGCCTCTTAGCTATTAAGGCTTATCATGAATCACGTGGCGATACTGATCGAGATATTTGCCTAATACCCAGCTCTGCGCATGGCACAAACCCTGCAAGTGCTCAAATGGCTAATATGCAAGTGGTGGTGGTTAAGTGCGACGAAGCCGGTAATGTCGATCTGGTAGACCTTAAGGAAAAAATCAGCGCGTATCCAAACCGAGTCGCCGCTATCATGATCACCTATCCTTCAACTCACGGCGTATTTGAAGAAGACGTCACCAAGGTATGCGACGCTATACATGCAGCGGGCGGCCAAGTTTATATTGACGGTGCCAACCTCAATGCATTGGTTGGCCTCGCACAACCTGGAAAATTTGGCGGCGATGTCTCGCATCTTAATTTACATAAAACGTTCTGCATCCCTCATGGCGGCGGCGGCCCAGGCGTTGGCCCTATTGGTGTGGGTAAGCACCTTGCACCGTTTATGCCTAAAGATGGAATCAATAATGAACGCAAAGGTGCGCTAATTAGTGCAGCACCATTTGGCAGCGCCAGCATACTGCCTATTTCGTGGATGTATATCCGTATGATGGGCGCGCAAGGTTTACGCAAAGCAACTCAATGCGCTATCTTAAGCGCTAACTATGTAGCATACCGACTGCAAGATAAATACCCTATTCTCTTTACCGGCAACAAAGGATTGGTGGCACATGAGTGCATCATTGATACTCGCCCAATGAAAGACCATGGGGTTAGTGTTGATGATATTGCTAAACGTTTAATCGACTACGGTTTTCACGCACCGACAATGAGCTTTCCTGTCGCTGGTACATTAATGATCGAGCCAACGGAGAGTGAATCTCTTGCTGAATTAGAACGTTTCTGCCGAGCAATGGAAGGGATATTTAAGGAGTATGAAGGTGTGAAACTAGGTGAGTATCCAGTAGATAATTCACCGCTAAGCAATGCTCCGCATACCATGCAATTTTTACTTGCCGACGATACTAGTATTAGCTACAGCAAATTAAGTGCTTATCAACCGGATGAACAAGCCGACAAAAACATAAAATATTGGCCACCAGTAGCACGTATCGATAACGTATTCGGCGATAAAAACTTGATATGCTCTTGCCCTTCGATGGATGAATACGAAGTAGCCTAACACGTTAGCCGCGCGCTAGGCAGACCTTAACGTCTGTCCAAGCGCGCTTGACAAGAATTGAGCTGGCTTGCGAATCTAGCAGCCCTATTGGCAACTTTATCCGACACGTTCAGCAGCCAATTCTTGGAGTTATGTGTGCCACGTGCAAAGCCACCCTGCCCTTCGTGGTAGTTCAAATATTGATCACGCGCATTCCATTTAGATACTTGATTAGCTCGATTGGTTTGATCCATATACCAAAGAACAAAATCAAAGGCGCTGCCAAAATTATCACGGCTTGCCCATTTATTGCCCGTGTCTTTCTCATAATCCGCCCACGTACTTTTTAGCGCTTGAGAATATCCATAAGCATTACTTTTTCGGCCAGCCGGAATAAATCCTAGCAGAAATTTCTTAGGTGGCCGAGCATTAGCTTTAAAACTCGATTCCTGATAAATAATTGCCATTGGTACGTGTAAATTTCCGCCCCAATGCGCCACACTGCGTTTTGCTGATTTATACCAACGAGGTTTTTCCATGAAAATCTTACACACATCGTTGATATCACTTGGTTGACGTTTAGATCCCCCACAAGCAAATAAAAAAAGACCAACAAACGCAATAAGTATTATTGAGCGAAGCACTGTTTCACCTGTTTTAAATGACGCCGTGACACTGGCAATCCCACATTCGTAGAACGCAAACTTACCGCATACCCTTGTTCTTGTTTCTCCAAAGCTTGAATCTCGTTAATCTGTGCTAAATAGGCACGGTGCAGTCTAATAAAACTCGATTCTAACAAGTCTTCAAGTTCTTTGAGAGGCTTGTCGACCAACACTTGTTCTTCATTTTTCATAACCGCATAGACTCGTTTATCTTGGGAACAAAAATAAACGATATTTCGAACATCAACCTTTTGCAGCCGCCCACCATAGTGCATCACGAGCTCTACAGCTTGGCGCGACTGAACATCTTCATCGCTTGAATGAACCACGCTTTTTTTCTCAACGCGCTCTAATACTTTTTCTAATTCAGCCTGCGAAAAGGGCTTAAGCAAATACGCCACGGCCTCCGTTTTAAAGGCTTCCACCGCATAGCTATCATAGGCAGTACAAAACACGATGGCCGGAGGAGAATCAACTTGCCTCTCAATTTGACGAACAGCATCCATTCCATTTAGAGTCGGCATATTAATATCTATAATCAACAAATCAATATCATATTGACGAGCAATCTCAATAGCCTGCTCGCCATTTTCACCTTCGACTATCACATTAACACGCGCAGCACTCAGCATCCTCTTTAGACGCGCCCGCGCTAAAGGTTCATCATCAACGATCGCAGCTTGCAACATATTAAGACTCGCTCTTGCTGTAAACTTGTTTAGGTATACGCAATACGACCGAGTATACATCATCGAACAATTTACTCCGAAACGTGAACTGATCGTCGTATAACGTTTCTAAACGTTGTTGTATATTTTTAATCGCAATGCCGTGACCACTTTTTGGCGATTCAATCTCGCCCACTTTGTTTTCGATCATGACCGACAAATGATTTGACGTTTTGCGCACGTCCAATTTAACAAAGATCTGACCATTAGCTTGCATGCCGTGCACCAATGCATTCTCAAGCAGTGGTTGCAGCATCAATTTTGGCATACGCCATCGCTCAACATCATCAACCGCGACATGCCATTCAATAACTAATTTGTCTTGAATACGAAAGCGCTCTAATTCTATATAACGTTGACATAAGTTGATTTCTTGCTGCAAACTATGAAAGTTTCTATTATTTTCTAGGCTGGCACGAAACAGTGCCGCCAATGCGGTTGTAGCAGCCTCGGCTTTAACACCATCCGTAGCGGCAAGTTCTGAGATGGTATTAAGACTATTAAACAAAAAATGCGGTTGAATACGCGATTGCAAAGCCAGCACCCGCGACTCAGCTTCAGCTCTACTGTGTTGGTTAAATAACTCTATCAAACTTATAAAGCGCAATAAAATTACTGAAACGAGCAGCGCGGCTACACACCGCCGACCTAGTTGAGTGTAATTGTAAGTATCGACACCAACTGCGGGCATTAACGACTGATAAGCGAGTTCAACAAGGAGCAAGCTAAACACCATCACCAACAGTGCTAAAGCAATACCAAGCGCGAACGACTGTTTCGCTATTCTAGCTCGACTCAAACATAATAGTGCTGCGCCTATTAGAGCGACAAAAAGCGAATAAATTGACGCCAACCCTAGCGCAGTAATTCCATCGATCCCTCGGGGCAATATTAACCAGCCAATAATAACAATTAGCTGACTAAGTAAAACGATAACTAATATTGCCGAATTTCTACATAAATTCGGCAATACCAAATGTCTTCTCACGCTATTACAAAAAAATGTCTAGCGGTCTACTTCCCAAGGCCCTTGTCGGTTACCTCTAGAGTCTAAAGATAGGGCACCGTCATTGATCTGAGGACCGGGCGCAGGCGTTGCTGTGACTAATACACAATCGTTGATACTCTCGCCCGGGCAGGCGCCAGAAGAGACAGTATAAAGGCCTTGCTCAGACGGCAATGCGTTCGCAACTTGATACCCTAAATCCGTTAGATCATCCGAATAGCGACGGTTACGTGTTTGAAAGCGCTCCTGCTGATTCATCACCGCAGTGATTTGATCAGCTGCATCTGCGCGATTAGATCTGACGATATAATCACTATAGATGGGTACAGCCACTGCGGCGATTATCGCCACAATCAGCACCACTATCATCAGCTCAATTAAGGTAAAACCTCGAGTACTTACTTTTGATAAAGACATCATATTTTTCTCTAATCTATCCATTAGTTTTAGGTACCATCATCATTATTACCACCAACATCACCTTGATCACCAGCACGAGTCTCTTCCCACCATACTTTTTTATCACTCTCACCGATATTTAAACAATCAACACCAAAGCTTCCCACACAATCAGCGTCATTAGGGTCACTCGTTGGATTTGGGTCGATGCCTGCAAACGGGCCACCATCTTCCGGCAAAGGAATCACCTGTGTACCTACAACCCCAACCGGTACCCCGCCAGGAAAGAAAAAAGCCGGTGCGGGTAAAATACCTTCAGCGGCTGGCTCAATAAATATGGTTTCGCCGGTGAGTAAGTCTATAGAATAAACAACTCCATTACCTAGATCAGCCTGACAATTTAGGCCAAAGTTATTCGCGTTCGCTTCTGATGGCACATAAGACGTAGCAAACAAACGAAAATCAAAAATATTCAAGGGTCGTATTATTTTTTCGCCATTGATCTCCAAAGGTACGATAAAGCCAAATTCTGAAGCCACCGAACCTCCTCCAAGTAAACCTGTGTCAAACTCTACAGTACCACCAGTAGCCACTGAACCAGGTTCGAAATCAAAATTTACTGGCGCAGAAAATGAAAGATTTTCCAATGCAGCTGGTTCAATGATATCTCCGTTATCGTATTCATAATTCGGTTCACCGCTAACACTATCAATATCAGGGCCAACGATATTCTCATCAAACACTACATAGAAATTATTATCGAATGTCTCAAATTCTAATGGGTGTGCTGCATAACCACTGCCGGTTGCAATAGCGAATCGCGGGGCCGCCGTATCAGCACCAATCGTCGTCTCTGGCAACAAAGCTACTTCTAAAGGATTATAAAAACGTCGATTAGCTGCGGTTAAGCCCGCAGCAAAGTCGGCAATAATGCCACCGCTGACCAAATCAGTATTATTAGCACCAGATATATCTTCTGAGCCACCAGCGCTGGTTCTAAAGTCAACGCGAAAAACCTGACCTGAAATATCCGAGAAAAATATGGTATCCGAAATACCATTAGCATCAATATCAATGACGGTAGGAGGAGCAACAATACTATTCTCCATTTCCGGAATCACAAGGTCACGACTATTGTCAGCAACTTGACCGGTATCGCCCGCCATCCAAAGCAGTTCTCCATCTTCGGCGTCCAACATTAATAGCGCGTTGCCCTGCACATTACCAGCAAGACCTGCCACACTCGCAGTCGCATCGTCATATTGCTCATCGTAACCACCGGACACGAAAACGACTTTGCGTACATCAGTCGCGGGGTCACACGGAGTCACATCGCAATAACTCACTTCAGCGACAATCGGCTCACCCCACGTTTGCCCAAGTCGATCAAAGCCATTACCGGACGTCGCATCACGAGTCCAGAGATGCGAAACCGGAGCTCCGGCGTTATTAGAGTTGGCATTTGTGACATCTATGGCAAAGATATTATCGCCACCACGACGTTGTCCAAAAAAGAGTACGGCGTTCTCAACAGCACCTGCACTATCACGCTCTACATCAAACGCAATTTCGCTGTCTAAACCATATATTTTTTGGGCTTCCGAAGCGTTAAAATATTCGCCCAAATTAGCAAACAAACTTTCGTCAGGGACATAAGCCCAAAGCTCTTCACCGGTTCCACCTTCACCAGTTCCATCGGTAGCGTCAGAGCCACCGCTAATGGCGTGCAACATGCCTTGATTGGAAGTAACAAACACAACATCGTCGAATGGATTGCCGCTATTTATACTTGCATCATTAAAGCTCAACACATAAGGCGTGCCATGAAGATTATCACCGATAAAACGATTGCTTTGAAAAGGTGTGAAAATAGGTTCGCCGTTTTCATCTGTTGCTATGCTTAGCGAAAAAGCCGCGATCCCAAGTAAATTAGATTCCTCTGCCGCGGCGGCAATATCGGCTGCGCTCGCGTTAGCACCAAGCTGAGTTAGAGCTGCTGTTTCTTGTGCTGCCGACGAAAACACTTCAATCGCATTCAGGGTATCTGCCGCATTTGGAATGGCCGCTATGAAGTTATCAATGGCCGCCTGTCCAATACCAGTACTTAAATCGACCACTGTTGGGTTATTTTGGTTTGTGCCAAAAGAACCAAACAAGTTTCTCGGCGCCGCTATAGCGAGGTTATCCGCCGCTGCACCAGCGGTCACATTATTACCATCGGGCGCATCTGACCAATAGCTCTGTGCGGTTTGTGTGGTTGTTACACCTGTAGCGGCATTAGTAGAGGCTTCGAAAAACAAACCGGTAGTAGGATCAATGGCTAAATCACCATTACGGTCAACCAAACCATCTGCGGTAATTCGATAACCCTTCAGGTTTCCGCCCCAACGCGTCGTCGTGCTCGGTTCAAACAAACTTAGATAAATATTTTCGCGACTTTGCAGACCACTGGTCACGTCCACTGCAAGAGAAGGCGCTGCAAAAACTGCCGAGCCAGTATTGGCTAGGTTACTCAATATCTCGGCAAAAGCTACACGTAACTCATCCGGATCGTTAATTGTATAATAATCTCGAGATGGGTTAATATCACCAGGCGCGACAGGGGTACTAGCAGGAGTTGGCGCCTCTCCTGTGCCAGCTGCTCCAATCTCTCTTAAGGTATCGTTATCAATGTTTAGGCCAATGGAAAACGTATTAACAGTCGCAGTGATAGCGTCTGCATTAGCATCATCCAAAGGCAAAACATCATTTTCATTCATGTAAGCAGCAATATCATCCGCACAATCGCCGTCTGTACAAGTTACATTGTTCGGCGTACCAGGAACGCTTGAAATTAAATTTTGGATAGCCCCATTATCATTACCATCCCTAGATGGCAGACCATCCGATAAAAGGATTACCGTATTGCTTTGACACTGAGTTTGTATAGGTGAGTCATAAGTATTTCCACTTCTAGCTTCCGGATCCGTTTGGTACGGAGTTCGTGGCTCAAGGCTCTCATCCAAAAAATTAACTTGGAAAGCACTCTGACTACCACCTGGATTAACAGTTGAGTTAAAACCATTGTCGAGCGTTAAACCAGCAAAATAACGATAAGACTCATACAAAGATTCAGCGATAGAAGTAAATTGACCAAAATCAAGGAGTTGAATGTCATTAATCATGTCCTCCCTATTACTGCCTTCATCTATCGGTTGTACTGCGGTCACGACAGTACCGCCACTATTACTGCCGTTTTGATTTCTATTAAACCGCATAACGCCGATATTCAGTCCATTTAAGACATCTTCCTCGTCGGCCTGCATCTCCGATAGAACACCGTCTAAAGAACGTTTAACGGTATCCAATCGAGTCTCGCATTTACCAATATTATACAGTCCAGATCCAGCGCCTGTTTCATAGAAAAAGAAAAAATTCTTAGTATCTATATCACCAGTAGCACCACTATGATTGTCATCACATGGGCCAGCAGCAGCATTGGCACCGGTACTAAGTTGTGGATTGCCTTCTAAGCCTTCAGTAAGGCTATTATCGTCAGGTACTTGAGACAGAGGTATGTTCTCACTTATGACAAGCGGAGTAGATCGCCCCATACTCGTTGAAGTATCAATAATCAAAAGTACATTGGGCGCAAATTGTGGGTCATTTGCAATCGGACCGCCTCCACTGGTAAAAGCATTGGTGAATATTTCGATGTCCTCAGCATGACCAATGCCTGAAAAAGTTGTCAGCAATGCTGACGAAAAAAGCGCGGCAGCTTTGACCTTAAATCGTTTAGAGAGCTCTACATTCATCATTACTTTCTTCATTCGTTCTTTAGTTTTCATACTCTTACCTTTCTAACCTTAAGTTGCACTAATGGCGATAAGCGACCTATATTTCGCTTTACTTAATTCACTTCAACCGTAATTCAATTAACGGGATCATTTTGTAGTCTTGACAAGCGCTATAACGGCAGCGTCAAGTATTCAAAAACCTGTCTTTGTGGCGAAGCCACGTTTTCTTGGTTAACCAGCTCGGCGCGCGAATTGATTTGTATTTCATGACATACAATAGGTTGCGAACCAGCACCTAAGGAAATACCTTGAACCACACAATTTTTTCGGTAAACCATTTCAACCTCTTGATTTACATAGCCAGCGTCGGCAGGCGCTTCAAACGCAAGGTTTAAGGGCACCGACCCACTACCCGCATCATTCACATTAGTGCCTATTCCTCCGTTTATTAAACCAAGCAAAAAATCTGGAACACCATCTTCAACTAAGCGCTCGTTAATGGTATCGATCTGAGCGTCAATTTCGGTATAACTGGCATTAAACATCTCCATGCGAAACTGAGCATTACGCACCATAAATGCCTGTGTGTTATTGGAGTTAGTCGCGGCCACGGCTAATACCGTCATCGCCAGCATGACTACAATACTGATAATTAAGGCAATACCAGATTGCTGCGCGATGTTTTGTTGCGACAAACGTTTGATATGTTTCATATTAATAGCCTAAAAGTTGTTAGGAGTTGCGATGGTGGTTGAGTAAACTTGACGCAATAAACGATCGGCATTTACTGATACCGTAGCGTCAAGCAGTTGGTATGTACGATCTTGCGTTACCTCTAGCTGGCTATCGCCCGCCGAAGCAAAACCACCGTTGACCAATAAAGCAATACGTATTGCTTTTACGTTTCTTGTTTGTGCCACAAGGCCACCAGCGATCAAATTATCATACGACTGATAGCTTTGAATTAAACCGTCAGGGTTTTCGGCAACGCCATACTGAACTTGAATTGCATCAACTCCATCAATGATTGGCTGGGCAGGCGCGCCACCTACATTATTACCCCCATTAACATTAATTGTTTGGCAGTAAAGTGAACGAACCCCGTCTAGATCTATGTCCGCTGTCCAAAACACATTAGCCAATCTTTGCGTATTAACGGGTGAGGCATTAATCAGCGCACCATTACACGCTGTAAAATTTCCATCTACTATATATTCAACGGCAAAGCGGTCAGAATTGATTCCGTTAGCATTCGCGGTAAGTCCGTCCTGTGTACAAATCTCAGTTCCAGAATTTTGGCCTTGTTCGGCAGCTTCACAACCCGTACCAGTGTAGATAACGTCTAGATTAGTCCCGATATTATTAAGTGGGTCAAAACCTGCCAATCTCACATTTTGTGAAAGAATTTCCAATGCATAACGTGCATTTTCTTGCGACAAAGAGTCATTCGCTTGCACACGAAAGGACTGAGAAGAAGCCACCATATAGGTAATAGCAATGGCTGATATAAATAAGGTCAAAACAAGACCAACCAGAAGCTCTACTAAGGTAAAACCACGCTGAAGTTGTTGATTAATTTTCATGAACGAAACCTCAAACAATAAACACCTAAACGACTATCTACGTCGATATCTTCACCACACAAATTAGTGGTAACATTAACAGGCGTAGCCTGAAGATCTTGGTCTTGATCAGTTGATCGAGATAACCATTCTATATACAGTCGGTATTCATCGCCGACCTGTATCAATGCAACATCAAGATTCTTGAGCTTATTTTCGCCATCAGTTGTCCCAATATTGGCGGATGAAAGCCCTGACACAGGATCACAAAACACGCTCCAAACATCGAACTCGGTAAGTAAATCTGGTGTATTACACGCATTTACAGCAACGTTTGTGCCTTCAACATCGTCACAGCGTGTTGGCGCTGCTGCTGGACAATTAAAAACATCATTAAGGTCAAACACGCCAATTGAACTGATATCTCGTCCAATCTCAGCAATATATTCTGGCCCCAAACCATCTGGATCGGCGACACTATCGGTAGCTTTTATCCGATCAGCCAATTCTTGAGCTTTCCAAATTGCAATAGATCGCTGCTTAACATCATCGCTGCGTACTAATGTGGCGGTTTGTAAGGCCGCGACACCTAATGCACCCACCGAAAAGACCACCAATGCAATTAATGCCTCGAGCAAGGTGGTGCCCAGCTGCTTAGATAAGTTCCTAATTGGTCTATTTTTCATACTAGTCATTGTGTTTAACATGAGCCCCCAGTTACGCCGCGCACAATTTGTGCACGTCCAGCATTATCGATTACAACTTGAGCAGCACCATCGTCTTCGCCATCCGATCGACAAACAAAAAAGGTGCTGGGGGCATTAGCTCGACCATCAACACCAAACTGCAAACAGCTACCTGCAGCATTAGCAGAGCGAAGAACGCTGCGCGAACCGCTAAAATTAGTGCGGTCAAGTAAGTCTTGTTCGGCACCGGCGACATCAAAATTGTTCATAGCAAAGTCACCATGACCAAGTTCGATAACACCAACCGTTGTTTCATTGTCAGTCCCTTCATCATTAAGGTTCCAACACACTTGAATATTTTCGTTAGTGCTTACCGCTTGTTGACGCGCAGCACTTAAAAGATCAGATATTTCCTGTGCGTTAGCAATGACGCGTCGACGCTCAACAAACTCAGCCAAATTTGGAAACGCCACTGCTAAAATCACAGATAATAAAGAGACACTGATAAAGATCTCTAATAGTGTATAACCACCTTGACTAGTAAATATTTTATTTTTCACTTTGGGAGTCTCTATCTCTGGATCTCTATAATTAGTTACTCGGCTCTATGGTGGAGATGGTTTGTCAAAGCCCTTACTTTGGTGACCATCAAAGCCATTAGCTCAGTGCGAAAATGTACGCGCAGCACTAGACAATTAGTTTATCGCCCTACCATACAAGCAATCCAAGCAAAAGCCGCATCAATGTTGACTAACGGTTAATATTGATGAACTAAACGGCATTTCCTATGCCTAAATTGCGCTTTAACTGTACTTAAATTAGCCTTTCACGAAGTACGCAACTCAATTGGCAATGAAAAGGAAACCGTTTCCTTAAGGCCGCTAGCCTCATTAACAACACTACCGCCCCATAATTTAATCTGATCGATAACTTGCTTTACCAAGATTTCAGGGGCTGATGCACCTGCTGTGACGCCAACAACCTCGACATCATTAAACCACTCTCGATTAAGCTGCTTAGCGTCGTCCACCATATAACTCGCCACGCCGATAACTTCAGCAAGCTCGCGCAAACGATTAGAGTTTGAACTATTAGGTGAGCCCACAACAATGACAACATCTGCGTCGCTAGACAAGGCTTTAACAGCGTCTTGCCGATTCTGAGTGGCATAGCAAATATCGTCTTTTTTAGGGCCAATGATTTGAGGGAATTTGTGTTTTAAAGCATCAATAACGATTTGAGTATCATCGACCGATAAAGTGGTTTGTGACACATAAGCAAGATTGTCCGGTGAGCCAACTTGCAGTTGTTCAACGCCTTTGACATCTTCTACAAGATACATGCCCTCTTCGGCTTGCCCCATAGTGCCTTCGACTTCAGGGTGGCCTTCATGCCCAATCATCACAACTTCGATGTCGCGATCCCGATAGCGTTTTACTTCCATATGAACCTTGGTGACCAAAGGACAAGTAGCATCAAACACGCGCAAACCACGTGTCGTTGCTTCTTTTTGCACCATTTTGGAAACCCCGTGTGCGCTAAAGATCACAGTAGCATCATCCGGCACTTCGTTTAACTCTTCAACGAAAATAGCGCCTTTTCGCTTAAGGTCTTCGACCACATAACGGTTATGCACAACTTCATGACGCACGTAAATAGGCGCGCCAAACAGCGTGATAGCACGTTCAACAATATCGATAGCGCGATCAACGCCGGCACAAAAACCGCGTGGATTTGCGAGTAGAATTTTCATTGTTTTTTAGAGTCCAAAAAAGGCCAGTTAAACGCTTCGGTAATCATCAATACTGCTCCAACAAAAATAGCACTATCGGCGATATTAAAGTGCGGAAAATGGTAGTCATTATAAAACACATGGATGAAATCCACCACATAATGATAAACAAGGCGATCGATCAAATTACCCAGCGCGCCGGAAACAATTAAAGCATAGGCAATTGCTAAATGATGTTGATGACGAGCCAATCGACTCATTGCAATAATCAAGGCAACTGAAACTGCGGTTGCTAAGCTAGCAAAAAATACTTGCTGCCAGCCACCGGCATCAGCAAGAAAACCAAATGCCGCGCCCGTATTGTGCGCAAGCGAAAAATCAAATATGGGTAGGATATCAACCTTATTCGACCAACCTAACATATGCTCAGCCCAATATTTAGTTGCTTGATCTAAAATCAATAACAATAAACCTAAATACATCCAGCGAACTTGACCTTTATTAGCCATAGCTTAGGCGAAGCTCCTAATTTCGCCATCACCATCTACATTACTTACGCAACGCAGGCATAGCTCCGGGTGGTTTTGGTTTTCGCCAATGTCTGGCCGTCTATGCCAACAACGAACGCACTTTTCATCGGTTACTGCGTTCACTGCAACTTTTAAAGACTCAACGTCAGTCGTCATCGCATTTTCTAGCGCTTGATCGAGAGTATCAAGTTTGGCTTGCGAGGTGATTAACACGAATCGCAACTCATCTTCTAAACCAGCCAAGGCTTGCGCCATATCAGAGTCAGCAAATAAGGAAACATGTGCATCTAAAGCCGAACCAATTTTGCCATCCACACGCAGTTTTTCTATTTTCTTTAATACTTCATTACGAGCATCAATAATAAGCTGCCAACGTTGGTCGGCCTGCTCATCATTGAGCACCTCATCTAATCCTGCGTAACGAGTGGCATACAAAACACTTGGCGCGCGTGCGCCCTTCATATGCCCCCAAATTTCCTCCGCAGTAAAACTCAATATTGGCATCAATTCACGCGTCAACACTTCTAAGATGTGTTGCATCGCGGTTTGCGCTGAAAGCCGTGCATGCGACGTTTTCGGCATCGTGTACAAACGGTCTTTTAAAATATCAAGATAAAAACCGCCCATTTCCACTACGCAAAATCGGTGCATTCTCTGGTAAATAGAGTGAAACTGATAATTTTCGTAAGCCGCCGCGATATCAGCCTGTAAGCGCGCCGTAAGCCTAAGCGCCCATTGATCCAGACTGAGCATATCCTCGTAGGCCAAGCATTGCTCTGGCGCGAACCCATCGAGATTACCCAGCAAGTAACGGGCAGTGTTACGAATACGTCGGTAAGATTCTGAAGTACGTTGCAAAACCTCTTTAGACATGGTCATTTCAGAACGATAGTCGGTAGCCGACACATAGAGACGTAAAACATCAGCACCTAAGGTATTGAACACCTCCTGTGGAGGGATGACATTACCCAAAGACTTAGACATTTTTTTACCGTCTTTATCAACCGTAAAACCATGCGTTAACACGGTCTTGTAAGGCGCTTTTTTAGCTATAGCCACGGAGGTCAATAAACTAGACTGAAACCAACCTCGATGCTGATCAGATCCTTCTAGATATAAATCCGCGGGCCCTTGCAGTTCATCTCGCGCAGCCACAACACTATTATGCGACACACCCGAATCAAACCATACATCAAGCGTGTCGGTCACTTTATCATATTGATCTACTTGGTCACCAAGCAATTCAGCATCGTCTAAGTCATACCACGCCTCAACGCCTGCCTGTTCTATTTTTTGCGCAACTTGCTCCATAAAATCCAATGTTTGAGGATGCATCTCGCCGGTTTCTTTATGCAAAAAAATAGCAATCGGCACCCCCCAATTACGTTGTCGAGACACACACCAATCCGGTCGACTCTCTATCATTGAACGGATACGCGCTTGCCCCCAATCAGGTTCCCAGCGAACATCCTCTACGGCTTTAAGCGCCTGATAGCGCAAAGCCGATTCGCCCGACTTGTGTTCCATGCCAATAAACCACTGCGCAGTGGCACGATAAATGATCGGCGTTTTGTGACGCCAACAATGCGGGTAACTATGCTCATATTGCTCATGATTAAGTAGCGCTCCATGCTCTTGCAATACCTCAATAACATGCGGATTCGCTTTAAAAACAAACTCGCCCGCAAATAACTCGGTCGAATCTAAAAACGTGCCGTTTGCGCCTACCGGATTATTTACTTCGATGTTGTAACGTTTGCTAACAGCGAAGTCTTCATCACCATGCGCGGGCGCTGTATGTACTGCGCCAGTGCCAGCGTCAGTAGTCACATGATCACCTAGAATAACGGGCACCTGCTTTGCGTAAAACGGGTGTTTTAGCTGCATGAGCTCCAAGGCCGAGCCTGCAAACTCAGCTAATATTTGCGGGTTTTCTAAGCCGTATCTCGCCAATGACGTTTCGACCAAGCCATCAACCAGAACTAATTGCTCATCACCGGCTTGCAGCAATACGTAATTCAACTCTGGATGCAAAGATACCGCTTCGTTAGCCGGTAATGTCCAAGGAGTTGTTGTCCAGATAACTAAACTAGGGGAATTCAATAGAGTCTCATCAAGGCCAATACGTTTAGCAAAGTCTGACGGATCTGCGACTTGAAATTTCACGTCAATCGCTGGCGATACTTTGTCTTGATACTCAACTTCCGCCTCAGCCAATGCCGATGCACATGCAGGACACCAATAAACAGGCATCAAACCATGATACAAATGTCCTGCCTCCACAACTTTCGCTAAGCTGCGAACAATGTTAGCCTCAGTATCGAACCCCATAGTTAAATAGGGATTGTCCCAATCGCCTTGTACCCCTAAGCGAATAAAGTCGGCCTTTTGAATTTCCACCTGACGCTGCGCATATTCACGGCACTTTTGACGAAACGTTTTCTTGTCTATCTTGTGACCCGCTTTACCGTGTTTTTTTTCTACCTGAATTTCAATTGGCAAACCATGACAATCCCAGCCCGGCACATAAGCCGCTCGCATACCCTGTAAATTACGCGACTTAACAATAATATCTTTAAGAATTTTATTGACCGAGTGACCAATATGAATCGCGCCATTGGCGTATGGAGGCCCATCGTGCAACAAGTAACTCGGCGCGTCGACACGCTGTTTTTGCAAGTCGTGATAACTATCAAGCTCAGCCCATTTTTTAAGGATCTGCGGCTCTCGATTTGGCAAGCCAGCCTTCATTGGAAATGCGGTTTTAGGCAGATTTATAGTATCTTTATATTGACTGCCGGGTTTTTCTTTACTCATGATCTAATTTGCAAACTGTGCGTTCTCAAAACGCCTCGTTAAGTCTTCTTAATATGTCTTTATTTTAGGCTAGTTAATGTAAAGCACCAACGCTAAAGCGCAGCTAATTTAATAGTTTCAAGATTCTTTTTCGCTTTGTTGAGCAAAGCACACCTTATTTAGAGCTTATTCGCTTTAAGATTAGTCAATAAAACGCTTGCGGCTTGAGCGTCTTTGCTTATTTGATCTTTAAGAGAAGCAAATGAGTCGAATTTTTTTTCATCACGAATTTTTTCAATAAACTCTACCGAAATGGACTGATCATACAAATCTTCATCAAAATCAAAAAGGTGTACTTCTAAACGATTTTCGGTGCCGTCAACAGTGGGGCGAGTTCCTAGATTGGCGACCGCATCTAACACCTGCTCTCCCCAACTCACGCGCACCGCAAATACGCCAGACAAAGGTGTGAGCATGGTAGGCAAGACAATATTGGCGGTCGGGAAATCAATAGTACGACCTAATTGTTGTCCGCGGACAACATGCCCTTGGATAGAGTACGCGCGACCTAAAAGCCTCTTTGCCAATTCGAAGTCTGAATCGGCTAAAGCCTGACGAACGCGGCCACTGCTCACTCGTTTAGCATCCATTTCAAAAGTGTCGTGGGCGGCCACTTGAAAATCAAATTGATGCCCAAGGCTTTGCAATAAAGAAAAGTCACCTTGGCGATTTTTACCAAACCTAAAGTCATCCCCCACACTTAAGTGTTTTATATCAAGCCCTTTAATTAAAACATCTTGTACAAAGGCTTGCGGTGAATAACTAGCAAAATGAGCATCGAAGTCTATACACAAAACTTGCTCGACACCTAAGTCACATAACAGGCGCGAGCGTTGCTCAATACTGGTGAGTCTTTGCACTGAAGCTGGCGCGAAGAACTCCTTTGCCAATGGCTCAAAAGTAATTACGGTGGCAGGCAAGGAATAGGTGCGCGCTTGCTGCAATAAGGTTTTAATTATGTGCTGATGACCAAGATGAACGCCATCAAAGTTACCAATCGCTGCAACGCATGGGCCATGCTGATCATTAAGCTGTTCAATACCGCGGATTAATTTCATGCACTAATGCGCCCAATCAGGGTCGTTCTCTTCAATGTAATCGTCCAATCTTATTCGTTCAGCGAAAGACTTTCCATGTTCACGAAAGTAAGCCAGACTCAACTCTGGATAGCGCCAAGTTAGACAACCGCTTCCCAAATCAAATTCCACCACCCACAAACCACTGGTTTTTGCTCCGAGACGTTCTATCTTTTTTTTCCACTGCGACACTATTTCCTCATACGCAATTTCATATTGGCTACGACGAGGATCGTTAGATAGCATTTTATTCAGTCGAGTTTGGCTGGGACTAAGGAGTTGGTAATCGCGCGCCGTTATTTTTTTCACTAAAGGCAATAGTTCACGCGCCTCATCCAAATGAAAAAGCTTAGCGGCAGCGCTAATTTCAGGTGGTTGCATTAATTCATCCCTTAGCTAGCAATAATTGACTGGGCCTTAAACCTGTAATCAACAAAGTGGCAAAGTAAGAAACGCCACCAACAGTAACCAACACCGATAGCTCCCATACACGCCCCAACAAACTCAAATCGTACCAAAACTCAGGTTCTTTGTTTAAAAAGAGCAGACATGCTGACATAACGGCTACTGAGAATCCAACACGAAGCATAAAGGCAAGCCAGCCAGCTTGTGCTTGATAAACTCCCTGACGCCATAAAACGATAAACAAGAGCGAAGCATTCAACCATGCAGCAATCGAAATCGCCAGGGCCAAACCTGTGTGCGCAAAAAATCTCACCAACACCAAACTTAAAATAATATTTACCGCGACCGACAACACCGCTATTTTCATTGGCGTTTTAGTGTCTTGACGAGCAAAGAAGCCGGGCGCCAAGACCTTCACAAAAATAAAGCCACACACGCCCACCGCAAAGGCCTTCAAGGCAAGCGCGGATTGGGCAACATCGTCACTAGTGAACGCATTGTATTGAAACATGGCACTCAATAACGGCGTTGCTAAAAAATACAAAGCAAAGGTGGCTGGAATTGAAATCACGATCACCCAGCGCAAAGCCCAATCAAGCATTTTAGCAAAACTTTCAGGATCACCGGCCGCACCCTCTTTAGACAAACTTGGTAACACAACCGTGGCAAGCGCAATACCAAAGACCCCTACAGGAAACTCCATTAAACGGTCGGAATAATAAAGCCAAGAAACACTTCCGGTAACGAGAAAAGAAGCAAGCACGGTATTCACAAACAAATTGATCTGTGCCACAGACACGCTGAACGCGGCCGGCAGCATCAAAGTATAAAGGCGCTTCACTGCACTGTTTTTAAAATCCAATCTTAACCTGGGCAAATACCCTTCGCGGTAAAGACTTGGCAGTTGAAAAAGCACCTGAACCACACCTGCAACTAATACACCAATTGCCAAAGCGCGCGCAGCGCTTTGCATTAACGGCACCAAAAACCACAAAGCTAAGATAAGACAAAGGTTAAGTAGAACAGGGGTTACCGCAGGAATCGCAAAGCGATTCACCGTGTTTAATACTCCGGCGGACATTGCCACTAGCGAGATACAAAACAAATAAGGGAACATAAACCTAAGCGCATCAGCGGTAAGGGCAAATTGTTGTGGTTGATCAACATAGCCCGGTGCGTACAAAGCAATTAACTCTGGCGCAAATATCATCCCCAATATACAAAGCACAAAAGTTGTTAGCGCCAACACACCCGTGGCCGCGTTAACAAACTCCTTAGCCTGAACGGTATTGCGCTCGGTAAGCTCTGAGAACACAGGCACAAAAGCTTGTGAAAATGCTCCTTCGGCAAAAATACGCCGCAAAAAATTAGGAATCCTAAAGGCCACAAAAAAGGCGTCTGCCACGCCCGAAGAACCCAAAACATTGGCCATAAGGATGTCACGCACTAAACCACTAACTCTTGAGACCAGCGTCATTAAGCTGACAACAGCAGTGGATTTAAGTAATTTTTTGGACATTTTCGGCAAGACTGAGCAATTTCTGCGAGTATACCTTCGGCTAACGACATTGTCGGCAATTATGGTGCTTTTTTACCTTGACTTTAGAGTCTCAATTGAGCATATTCGCGCTTCGATTTTATGAGGTATAGATACAGTGGCTAATTCTCCACAAGCGCGTAAACGCGCAAAGCAAAACACAGTACGACGTTTGCACAACCATTCGCAACGTGCAACCGTGCGCACCGCGATGAAAAAATTTGAAGCAGCACTTGAAGCAGGTGATGTGGAAGCAGCTAAAGCGGCCTACCAAGACTCGGCATCTAAGATAGATCGCGCAGTGGTCAAGGGTTTACACCACAAAAACCGTGCAGCACGCCTAAAAAGTCGTTTAAACAAGCGTTTGAAAGACATGGCGGCCTAAAAACAATAAGAATCGTTAAAATACTGTATTTCAAAGGGCTCTTATGAGCCCTTTTTTATTGCCACAACTTAAGCCAAAAACCGATAGCAAGAAAAAGCTATACAGACCATGCAATACCTGAAGCAATAGCGAGCGTTAAGCCCCGTCTTCGAGGCTCGCACTCTAGGGCGCAAGGGCGATTATGGTTCTACCTTTGAAATTATGACTAAGTGATCTCGGTGTATTAACTCGTCTTCACCACCGTAGCCAAGCAGCTCAGCGATATCAGCGCTCGCCTGCCCTTTTAACTTTACCAGCTCTTTCGAGCTGTAATTGACCAAACCACGAGCAACTTCAAGGCCTTGTTGATTTCGACAGCTGACCAATTCTCCACGCTTAAAATCACCTTCAAAATTAAGCACGCCAACGGGCAATAAACTTCGACCAGAATGTCGTAACACCTTTTCTGCACCGTCATCGATTACCACCGTTCCGGCTATATGCATTTGCCCGGCTAGCCATTGTTTTTTTGAGGCTAATCTTTGTGAGGCACTTAACAGCGTTCCCAAGTTTTCGCCATGGTAAAGACTTTCTAGCAGCTTCTCTTGTCGGCCATTGGCGATAATGGTTGACGCACCTGATCGACTGGCTATTTGTGCCGCGGTAAGCTTTGTTACCATGCCACCACGCCCCCAGGTGCCGCCGCCTGAGGCCATAGCATTAAGCTCGTCATCGTCGGCGCGGGCCGTTTCAATCAAGCTTGCATCGGGATTGCTTCGTGGGTCAGCGGTATACAGGCCATCCTGGTCGGTAAGCAACACAAGCAAATCGGCGTCAACAAGGTTGGCCACTAATGCGGCTAAACTGTCATTGTCGCCAAAGCAAATCTCTTCATTAGCAACACTGTCATTTTCATTGATTATGGCCAACACATTCATCTCAAGTAGACTTAAAAGCGTGCCACGGGCATTCAGATAACGTTCCCGATTTGCAATGTCCGCATGAGTTAATAATATCTGCGCAATTTGGATATTTTCGGGCTCAAATGCTACTTCATAGGCGCGCACCAATGCAGCCTGCCCCACCGCCGCCGCGGCCTGAAGCTGATTGAGCTTGGTGGGCCGAGTAGACACACCCAGTTGGCTGACGCCAGCCGCAATAGACCCTGAGGAAACCAATAACACCTCAACCCCTTGGGTTCGCAAAAAGGCGACTTGATTGGCGAGCATATCCAGCATTTTTGTATGCAGGCCCTGCCCTTCATTAGTAAGTAGAGCGCTGCCAACTTTTACCACCCAACGTTTTTTGAATTTTATTTCGCTGCGTTGCATAACCGCTTACTCGGCATCGGGTATCGACTGAAATACCTCGACTTGCTTGGCAAGCTCGGTATTGCGAATATGTTGCATGACATCATTGCATAAAGCTTGAGTACCCTCACGTGCAATGGCGCTAATGGTGTATACCGGCCCTTGCCAATTCAATTTTTCAACTAGCTCTGCAACAATACGATCTCGATCTTCATCCAATACAGTATCTACTTTATTGATCACTAGCCATCGCTCTAGTCGGTCTAACTGAGCATCAGTTTCGTCACTGTATTGTTTTAGCTCATTGGCAATACTGGTGACATCATCATACAAATCGGCCTCTTCATTACCGTAGGGTGCAATATCAACCAAATGCAGCAACAATTGAGTTCGGGCAAGGTGCCGCAGAAATTGGATACCAAGACCAGCGCCTTGAGATGCGCCTTCAATAAGACCGGGAATATCTGCAACAACAAAACTACTGCCAATACCCAAGCTAACCACGCCCAATTCAGGATGCAATGTTGTAAAAGGATAGTTAGCGACCTTCGGAGTCGCTTGTGAAACCGATCTTAGAAAAGTTGATTTACCCGCATTTGGTAAGCCGAGTAAACCAACATCAGCCAAAACTTTAAGCTCCAAGCGCAATGTTCGATGATCACCGGGTTTACCTTTAGTGATCTTTCTTGGCGCTTGATTGGTGCTAGATTTAAAGGTGGTATTACCTAACCCCCCTTCACCGCCACGCGCCACAACTATTTGCTCGTCATCATCAGTAAGGTCAGCAATAAGCTCTTCGGTGACGGCGTCATAGACCACCGTCCCTATTGGCACTTTGATGACAAGATCATCTCCGCCTTGACCTGACTTTAGTTTACCGCCACCAGTATCACCGCCCTTGGCTTGATAGTGACGCACAAAACGAAAATCAGCCAAGGTATTTAAGCTCTGTGTGGCAATAAGATGCACTGAACCACCACGGCCGCCGTTGCCGCCGTCAGGGCCACCTTTAGGGATATATTTTTCGCGCCTAAAACTCAAGGCACCGTGCCCGCCATTGCCAGCAGCAACCGTGATTTCGGCTTCATCTACAAATTTCATAAACGGATTTTATAACGAATGACCAAGCAGTGTCGGCCTTGTTTTTAAGAGAATACTATTTACAGTTTTTAGGTTTAGGCAGCCCCGCGTATTTTGAGGCTGATTTAGTAGCACCTTCTGGAAACAAACTGAGTAAATAGCGACTACTGGCTTTTTCCTCACCAAATACTTTTTTAAAGCTGCGTATCACCATACGCATTGGCGGCGGGATATTGTAGTCATCATAGTATTCTCGAAAGTGCTGAATAACATGCCAATGCTCGTTACTTAATTCAACTCCTTCAAGTGACGCCATATAACGCCCTAAGTCTTGACTCCATGTGAGTCGATCTTTAAGAAATCCTTGCGAATCAGCCGCGTAACGCTGGCCGTCAAACTCAATATAAGAGTGTTCGGCACCCATCACCACGCTACCTGTTTAGTATGCTCGACCACTAAATTGACCAACCCTTTGTAATCGACAGTCTCAATACTGGGGTATTTACTATCTATACCGCGTTGCTCAAGATCGTCGAACAAGACATATACTTTAATTTGAGCGGCCTTACACTTAGCCATAAATGAAGCAAGTGCAACGCTCGACTGTAAAGCAAGAACACCGTCTTCTATCAACAAAATAGAATCTCCAGCACTAGCAAAGCCAAGCTGTTCATACAGCCATGCACGCTCATACCAGGATGAATTAATAGTAAACAGTGTGCTCAAAATACTAATACCTGATCATGGTCCGCGATCATGGCTCGTATTTGCTCTGACTTGAGCTTATCAGCGCTAACGAGTAAATCTGTTTGCGACATGTCACGCGCGTCCAGACTTAACTGATCAACATAGATACCGTCAACGCCATAATCGCTTAAAGCCTTAAATATTTTACCGGTATTTTTTTGCACATCACCCTGCCCCTTTTTAATTTGGAAAACACCGTCGTGAATAAGTAGCACTGACACCTGCAAATCAAAATTGGCGCTCATCAGCGCCGCATCTATTGCCTCTACGGCAACGGCGCAAGAATAAGGTGCCTGCGTAATAATATACAGATACTTCTCGCTCATGTTGATACGCCTTAACGAAAAGTGATTGTACGGTCACTAGTGAGCGATGCTTCCTGCCATACACCCAGACCTGCTATCTCAAAACCGTCTGCTAGATTACCGGCATGATTGTTAAACTCCCTCGCAATCTCATCGTTCATTACGCCACGGCGCTCGGCAGCAGCGATACAAACTACAAGCTTGCAATTGTTTGACTTAGCAAACTCAAACCATGTGCTACCGGCATCAAACTCATCACTTAAAGGATTGCTAAGCTGATTAGCTTGCGCGACTGCATCTTGATAAAAAAACACCTGTACAAGCTCGTGCCCAGCTTGTACGGCGGAATTAGCAAAACGCCAAGCTGAATACGCTGACTGACTGCCATACAAGGAGCCAAGCACGAGAAGGTTAAACGTCATCAGTTGAAATATTGATCTTCCAAATCATGTTGATTTTCACGAGGCATCTGCAAATAAAAACCTTGCTCTTGCAAATCAAGGATTACCTGCACAGGATCCGCCTGCGCTAGCTTTTTACCTTCATGCAAATCAAATTCGGTCACAAAATACAAATCACCTAACAAGCCTAACACGGCTTCTGGCACAGGGTTTTGGTTTGCCTCGTACCTTTCTGGCAAGTACAAATAATGATCGTCCTTTCTTGCCCCTTTATAAACATAACACTGCATAGTCATAGATCTTTGACCCCAAAAACTTCCCCTTTACATATTAAAAATCGATCAAGACGCGGCTGCACACTCAGCACTTTATACTCGAGCATCTCATGTGGGAGATGCTTTAGCATTGCGTCAAAATCACTCTTTGCGCTAGGGTCGGTAGCTAAGACCTCTAATACCTCGCCAATATTTAAAGCTTTTAAAGCTTGTTTTGCTCGCAACAGTGGTATTGGGCACCGAGTACCGCTTGTATCTACTGTATGCGTCACGCTTATTTTGCCTAACATGACTTTAATTCCTAAATATCTGCACGTAGTGTAGACTAAATCCGGTCTAAATTAGAAGCTAATTTCGTAATCAAACCTCTCAATACGGGCGATCTGACAGACAATGCTAACTTATTATCGAAAAAATAATACGCGCACATCAAATTATCGTAAGACTAATTCATCGATCTTACGACCGCCAATGACAACGCGTTTAGTCTTTTCTATTTTAGCATTAAGCATTAGCTTAATTGCTGGTAGCGCAACAGCCCAGCAAGATCATTACGACCAATTACCGGATCTAGGTTCGCGCGCGCAAAAGTTCCTAACCCCTTACGAAGCAGAGCAACTCGGAAGGTCATTTATCCGTCAGTCTCGCTTTCGATTGCCATACGTATCTGACCCAGAACTGGTTAACTATATCAACAACGTCGGCAATCGCCTGCTGAAAGTCAGTGAAGACTTTGACAAAGACTATTCCTTTTATTTAATCGACAATCACTTGATCAACGCATTCGCTGTGCCAGGCGGTCATATCGCCATGCACACAGCGATACTGACAAAATCAGAATCTGAAAGTGAACTCGCATCAGTAATCGCACATGAAATTTCGCACGTGACGCAAAATCATGTCTCCAGACGACTAGAAAACTCCCAATACGACAGCTGGTTAGCGCTAGGCGCACTGCTAGCCGCGGCGGCAGCTGGAGGAGCGGAAGCAGCACAAGCGGCAATCAGCGCGAGCCAAGGAGGAATACTAGACAAACAACTCCGCTATAGTCGATCGTTCGAAAGTGAGGCAGACTCGCTTGGTATCCGACTACTGAGTCGCGCAGGTTACGACCCTTCGCACATGCCAATATTTTTTAAACGCTTATTGGATGAAAACAGGATAAACGAATCCAATGCGCCAGAATTTTTTCGTTCACACCCTCTGACCATTAATCGAATAACTGAGTCCTCGGAACGCGTAAGAGCTTATCCAGAAGCGGGACGACAAGATAATTCTACCTTTGAGTTAATGCGCGCAAAAGCTAATGCTACTTATGCCCGCAATAAAGAACTGGTGCGCGACGAGTATGCCAGCAAAATAAAAGATGGCGCGAACTCCTTACCAAATAGGTACGGCTACGGTCTAGCACTCAGCCGCAATGGCGAATTTGATGCGGCGCGACGTGCACTCACTGAGTTAGACAAAGACTATCCAGACAACGTAAGCGTTAAACTGGTGCTCGCGGACAATGAATTAGAAGCGGGAGAAATAAGCACTGGCCTTGAAATTCTTAGAGAGCTTTTCGAAACGGAAACAAAAAAGGGAAACAATATTGTTGATGTCTACTACGCGAATGCCTTAGTGCTAACCAAGCGACATGAAACCGCAATACCTATGATCAAAAAGGCTATTCACGACAACAAAGATGAGCCTTACTTACACATTTTATTGTCACGAGCTTATGGTGAATCAGGCGATAATTTAGGTTCTTATACAGAACGAGGAGAGTTTCACTACTTACGAGGTAACTACAATTTTGCAATCCAACAATACAAACGTGCATTTCGCTTAACCAAAACGGAATATGAGCGCGCTCGGCTTGCCGCACGAATAGAGGATGTTGAACGTGAAATTGAGGCTTTAGAAAGGCTCTAATTAAAAAGGCTCTAAACTGAACGCGTCACAGAAATAGCTGACATCTTAGGCGCTAAAAAAACTAGCGATAAGCTCAGCGGTTATCTTTGGCTGCTCAAGGTGTAACATATGCGCTGAATCTTGCACTAGATGGTAGTTTTGTTGTGAAATTCTCAAAACATCACACGCATGTTCGACACGCCCAACCTTTAAAAGCTGCTGATAAATTGTTGACTTAGCGGCCATCACCACTCCCACTGTTGCAGTTATTTGCTTCCATAATTCGAGGGTGTCATCAAAATTATAGCGAACAGGGTTGATATAACGATGCGCATGGTCATGACGCAAACGATATGCGCCACTTTCTCCATATGGCTCACCCCAGATCTGCCCTAACTCTTGGATCATCTGCACAGACAAACTCGGATTACCCTTATAAATAGAATGATGGAGAGATTCTAAATTCGGATATACCTTACTCGGCTCCTCACTTAATATTTCCCGCATCCATTGGCGCACTTTATTAGGCACATCACCTGGCTCAGTCGAGCGCGTACCCAATGCTTCAAGACTCATCACTTTATTGACTCGCTGCGGACTTATTCCAGCATAGGCCAAGGCAATATTGCCGCCCATCGAGTGCCCCACTAAATTGGCAGGCTGAGAGGGCGCATAAGCATCTAACAATCTATCTAAGTCTGCGTAATAATCAGGGAACCAATAGCCACTCTTAACATGCTCAGTTTTCCCAAAACCGCGCAAATCGGGCGCCACCAAGTAAAATTGGTCTTGCAAATACTTGGCCATAAATTTATAGCTAGCGCCGCAGTCCATCCAGCCATGCAATAAAAACAACATTGGCTTAGATGAATCACCCCACTCCTGAATATGAAAATTCAAACCACGAATCTGGATATAACGCGTATTCATACACAGACACACTTCGCCATATTAGCCAGCATCAAGAAAGTAATAAGGATAAGGGGAAGCTTATGCAAATTTATACAGACAGTGACTCGAGCGACAAACCAACCAATTTTTGCATGACCCGAATAACTTGATTTGAATAACCTGCTTCATTGTCGTACCAAACATAAAGCACAACTCGACTGCCATCGGCAATGGTCGCGCCACCGTCAACCACACCGGCATGAGTTGAACCAACCAAGTCTGAACTAACCACCTCAGTTGAATAGGTAAAACCAATTTGTTCCTGCAAAGGAGAGTGATAAGAAATCTGACGAAAAATATCGTTAAGCTCGTCAGAGGTCACTTCTTTCTTAAGATTTAAATTCATCACTGCCATAGACACGTTGGGTGTCGGCACGCGAATTGCATTACCCGTCAACACACCACTTAATTCAGGTAACACCTTGGCCACCGCTTTTGCTGCGCCGGTAGACGTAATCACCATGTTTAACGGTGCGCTTCGTCCACGACGCTCTGACTTGTGATAATTGTCGATTAAGTTTTGATCATTGGTATAGGAGTGAATCGTCTCAACATGACCATTCTCAATACCAAATGAATCTTGTAGAACCTTCAGTACCGGTACGATGGCATTCGTAGTACAGGAAGCGGCGCAGATGATTTTGTCGTCTACAGCGATTAAATCATCGTTAATACCATACACGATATTTTTAATATCACCTTTAGCTGGCGCAGTAAGTAATGCTCTGGATGCACCGGGACAAGACGTATGCTGACCTAGACCCGCTTCATCTTTCCAGATACCTGTATTATCGACTACTAGCGCATCTTTGATGCCATATTTAGTGTAGTCTACTTCGCTTGGATTATTAGCGTAAATAAACTGAATATAGTTGCCATTGGCAATCAGAGCTTGGTTTTCTACATCCACCTTAATAGAACCATCAAACTCACCATGCACTGAATCACGCCGCAATAGCTCTGCACGTTTCTCTAGGTCTTGTTGAACGTCACCTTTGGACCGAATAACCACACCCCGTAAACGCAGTTTCGCACCAGTGCCAGTGCGGTCTATCAATAGTCGCGCAAGATAGCGACCGATCCGCCCAAAGCCATAAAGTACAACATCGTGTGAATCCTGAGCTGCGCTTACTTGTGGACCAAGAAGCTCAGATAAACGAGCGTCTAAAAACGTGTTCATATCTCGCTCAGCGTCTTGAGAAAGATATTCATGACAAAGCTTACCTAAATCAAGTCGGCAAGGTCGCAGGCCCATCTCCTCTAATAACAGCAACATTTCATAACTCTTAGTCATATCCAAGGCTTTACCGACAATCGTCGCACCACGCAAATGCGCGTTAATAATGGATATGATCGACGCGTTAGCAATTTTTTGCCCAAATACGCGAACAACCACACTGGAATTACGATACAAGGAACCTATCACCGGAACCATTTTTTCGGCGAGAGTTTGCAGCTCATTCCAGTTAGAAAGATGCTGCGCAGAGAGTTCTCTGGTCATGAATGCCTCGGGAAAATGACATATTTTTAACAGCCATTCCTATTGAAGAACAGCCTATTTCGTGGAGCAAGGATTATAGCCAGTTGATAAAACATGTGCCACGCTATGCACATAAATTCATACTCCATTCGCAATAAAAAAAGCCCCGATAGATAAATCTACCGAGGCTTTTCAATTAAGCGTTAAAACTCAGGCTTAAAAAACCTATAAAGCTTCGACCAGCTCAGGCACAGCATCAAACAAGTCAGCCACCAAACCAAAGTCGGCAACCTGAAATATCGGCGCTTCTTCGTCTTTATTGATAGCAACAATTACCTTGCTGTCCTTCATTCCAGCCAGATGCTGAATAGCACCGGAAATACCAACAGCTATGTAAAGATTTGGCGCAACCACCTTACCTGTTTGGCCTACTTGGTAGTCGTTTGGCATATAACCAGCATCTACCGCAGCGCGAGAAGCACCTACTGCCGCGCCGAGTTTATCAGCCAGACTTTCGATGATTTTAAAGTTCTCTGCACTGCCTACACCGCGCCCACCAGAGACCACCATGTCAGCCGAACTAAGATCAGGGCGTGCCGAAACCGTCAATTCCCGACCGACCACAGTACTCGTACCTACCGCCGTAACGTCGTCAATACTAGCTATCTCAGCAGAACCGCTCAACTCAGCAGCATCAAAGCCGGTGCTGCGAACAGTTACAACTTTAGTCGCATCGCTGCTTTGTACTGTTGCAATAGCATTGCCCGCGTAAATTGGGCGAGTAAACGTGTCGGCCGATTCTACCGAAATAATATCGGATATTTGCGCCACATCTAAAAGTGCCGCAACACGAGGCATAATATCTTTACCTGTTGTCGTTGAGGCAGTCACAATATGAGAATAGTCGGCCGCCAAGCTTACAATTAGTTTTGCTGTTTCAACCGCCACGGAATCTTTATAATGATCGGCATCAGCATGCAATACTTTTGCTACCCCAGCGACCTTCGAAGCTTGACTTGCAACATCAGCAGCGCCGCTACCAGCGACTAACAAATGTACATCACCACCCATTTGGGTGGCCGCGGAAACGGCATTTAAAACCGCTGGATTCAATTCAGCATTATCATGCTGTGCTAGAACGAGAGTTGTCATAGTGCCTTCCTCCTATATAACTTTTGCGTCATTTTTAAGTCTTTCTACCAAGTCGGCTACCGACTCAACAATAATACCTGCTGAACGTTCTGCAGGCGGCGACACATTAGTAATCGTTTGACGCTTACTCACATCAACACCTGTATCAGCAACAGCAATCACGTCAAGCGGCTTCTTTTTAGCTTTCATAATATTTGGCAGTGTTGGGTAACGAGGCTCATTCAAACGTAAATCTGTGGTAACGACGGCCGGCATTGGAATCGCAACAGTCTCTAAACCACCGTCAACTTCACGGACCACTTTAGCGCCATCACCGTCAAGGCTAAACTCAGAAGCGAATGTCGCTTGTGGCCAATCCAATAAGGCCGACAACATTTGCCCAGTTTGATTATTGTCACCATCAATTGATTGCTTACCAGTAATCACCAAGCCAGCTTCTTCCTTTTCCACCACGTACTTGAGCACTTTTGCTATCGCCAGTGGCTCAATATCGTTATCAGTATCAACACGGATGGCACGATCAGCGCCCATAGCAAGACCCGATCGAATCACGGTTTCAATGTCGGATGAACCGACACTAACCAGCACCACTTCGCTGGCCGTTCCTGCCTCTTTCAAACGAATAGCCTCTTCCAAAGCAATCTCACAAAAAGGGTTCAAACTCATCTTGACGTTGTCGGTATCTACACCTGAACCGTCACTCTTCACGCGAATGCTGACATAAGCGTCAACAACACGTTTTACTGGAACCAGTACTTTCATTAATAACTCCAATTATTTGACCTGTTAAAGACATTATATCGATGCGCGATCGAGCACTCGTTCAAGGCCGTACAATCGATAAAAATGCCAAGTTAAAGCATTCTAGGTGACTCTACCAATAATCGCAACAAATGTTGACATTATTTACAATAAATTTAAATATAAAGGAAAATAACCAAAATATGCAGCATAAATGTTGACATTAAATGGAGCTAGACTTACCTTTCAATCATGAATCAAGCACTAAGCTCAAACGTCACTAGCCCAAAATCGGCAACGCTAAGCGGCGAACTAACGCTGACCTTGCGCGATGCCATTATTACTGGTGAAATCAAACAAGGAAGCAAGCTTAGTGAAACGCGCTTAGCTAAAGAACTAGATGTAAGCCGCGGTCCTTTGCGGGAGGCAATTAGGCGACTAGAAGGCATGAACCTTATCGAACATGTGCCGCAACAAGGCGCGCGCGTCGTTAAGCTTAACAAGACGCTTATTTTACAAATCTACGAAGCGCGTGAAGCATTAGAAAGTAAAATCGCGTCATTAGCAGCAATCAACATGAGCTCAAAAGAAATCGATGAGCTACATCGATCTTTAGATGTTCAAACCAACCATATGCGCGAGCATAAATCGGCGATCATCTCAGCTGAGAGCGATTATTTTTTTCACGAACAAGTCATTCGTGGGGGCAAGAACAAAGTAATCGAGCGTGCCTTGCTTAAGGAAATCTATAACTTAATTAAAATGTTTAGATACCAAAACAGCTTTGCTAATACTAGTCATGCAAATGCGCTTATCGAACACCGACAAATTGCCTATGCTATTGAACAGCGTGATGCCGTACTCGCGGAAATCACTATGCGTCAACACATCATGCGAGCCAAAGAGAGAATAGATCAGCGCATGACAAACTAGTTGAGAACAAGCATGTGGTCGCGTTACAAATAACGACCCCAAAGCACCGATTTAATTGAATTACAAATAAGAAAATAGGTAAATACTATGAGCGAAACAATCGAACGTGAAAGCATGGAATACGATGTGGTTATTGTTGGCGGGGGGCCAGCAGGTTTAAGCACCGCTATCAAACTGCAACAACTCGCGCAAGAAAACAGCAAAGAGTTATCTATTTGCTTGCTTGAAAAGAGTGCTGAAATAGGCGCGCATATATTGTCAGGTGCCGTCATCCAACCAACCGCAATGAATGAACTCTTTCCAAATTGGAAAGAGCTTGGTGCGCCCTTGAATACGGCCGTTAAACGCGACGAAATGCACATGTTCAATAAAAGTGGCAGCATTAAGTTTCCGGGCTTTATGATTCCGCCCGCTATGCATAACAAAGGCAATTATGTGGTAAGCCTATCCAACGTGGTGCGCTGGCTAGGCGAGCAAGCGGAATCGTTAGGTATAGAAATTTATCCGGGCTTTGCCGGCGCTGAATTGCTTTACAATGAAGACGGATCAGTCAAAGGTGTTGCAACCCCAAACAATGGCGTTGGCGCAAACGGCGAACACAAACCGCATTTTGAACCAGGCATGGAATTACACGCCAAATACACTGTATTCGCAGAAGGCTGTAGAGGCCAAATGGGTAAAGAACTGCAAGCCAAGTTCGACCTCAATGAAAATGCCGACGTACAGCATTACGGAATTGGATTTAAAGAACTTTGGGAAATAGATCCAAGTAAACACGAAGCCGGCTTGGTCGTTCATGGGTCTGGCTGGCCTTTATCAAAAGGCATGACTGGCGGTAGTTTTTTATATCATTTAAACGACAATCTAGTAACTATGGGACTAATTGTTGATTTGAATTACCCTAATCCGCACATCAGCCCGTTTGATGAATTTCAAGGCATGAAGCACCATCCTGAATTTAAAAAATACCTCGAAGGTGGTAAACGAATTGGTTACGGCGCACGTGCACTGGCCAAAGGCGGTTGGAATTCGCTCGGTAAAATGAGCTTCCCAGGCGGTTTGTTAGTGGGTTGTAACGCGGGCACCATGAACTCAGCAAAAATAAAAGGCACTCATACCGCCATGAAATCAGGTATGGTCGCCGCTGAAACCCTCTTTACACATTTAAGTGAAGGCGGCGAAGGTGGCCAAACTTTAAGCCAGTTTGATGACGCGTTTCGTAACTCATGGGCCGGCAAAGAACTTAAAAAGACTCGCTCTTTTGCACCTGCACTGCATAAATTTGGTGCTTGGTTGGGTGGCACATATAGCTTTATTGATCAAATTCTAGGCGGAATTCTACCCACTATTCGCGACAATACCCCTGATCACGCACAACTCATGAAGGCAGCAGATTGTGAAAAACCAGAATACGCCAAACCAGATGGTGTACTTAGCTTTGATAAACCATCCTCGGTATTTTTGTCTAACACTTACCATGAGGAAGATATTTTTTGTCATCTAACGCTAAAAGATAAAAACGTTGCTATCGACGTAAACTACAAAGATTTTGCCTCGCCAGAACAACGCTACTGCCCCGCCGGCGTATACGAAATTGTTGGCGAAGATGAAGGCACGCCTGAATTGCAAATTAATGGACAGAACTGCATACACTGCAAAACCTGCGATATTAAGGACCCAACACAAAACATTGTATGGATTTCACCCGAAGGCGGTGGCGGCCCAAGCTACTCAAACATGTAGTTATTAGTTTTACAGGGTGCTTTAAACGCACCCCGTAAAACTCACTCCCTTATTTCACTCAAACTATAAAACATAAGTAAAAAAGGATGAGTCAGTACCAATTACAACGACGCGGATTTGATCTGGGCGAGGTAACAATCAATGCGCAGAGCAAAGATCTTCTTGAAAACTGGCATCAAGGCTTAGCAGTGCAATTAAAGGGCTTTTGCAACGCACAATTAAAGGCTCAACAGCAACAGATTTTAGAAACTGAGCAGCTGGTGTACGGGGTTTGGGACGAACAAGCCATTGAATCACTTCTTTGCGTCAGTCCCTACAAAGAACGCCTAGAGAAACAATTTAATATGCTCGGCAGCGGCATTAGCGAACGTGATCAACAAGAAATCGAAACGGTCTTTTTTGATGGCGTGACAACCGATGATCTGACTAAGGAACAAACAGCAATACCAGACTTATGGATGAAAACCAGCTGGCTCTCATTTTATGAACAAGATGCATCGCTGAGGTTTCGCTTTTCCTTTGGCGTCGACCTAGAACAAGATGTTGCGGCCGACCCTAAACGCCAAAAGTTTGCCGCTGAGTTATGCGACAAAGTATTCCCAGAATCAGCAATTTTGAGTAAACACCGAGAGCTTAGTTCTTTGCTTACGACTCTATTAAAGCAAGACCATGTAAATTTTGTCGAACGCATCATTTACTTTAATGCACCGCAAGGCGGCGCGTATTTACATCATGATTTAGAACGAGGTCATGCAGGTGTTGTATATGCTCAATTGAGCGGCCAAACATTTTGGCTAGCCCTGCCACGCGCGCAACTAATCGACTCCATTATTACTTATAGTAAACAACATACCTTGGCTAAAAGCACACAAGAACTGTGCAGCGCACCGGACAAGCTTGGCGCGGAACTAGACAGTTTCGCCAACGACGACTTGATCACATTGATCAACGAAACACCCGATTTTATACAATTCCTACACCAATCAGGGTACAGCCGGCTAATGCAATCCGGTGATGTTTTACTGCTACCACAATCGTCATCACAACAATGCTGTTGGCATTCAGTATTTAGCTTGGGCGACGAAGTCGGGCAAGCACTGTCTTTCGCAATAAGGTGAGAGCGCCGGTCGCTTAATTCGTCAACTTACGTATTAACGGTCCGATAGTCATGCCTTGAACCACGATCGAGAACACAACAATCACATAGGTTAAAAATACAATTAGGTCGCGCGGCTCGCCTGCCGGCAGGCTTAGTGCCAAGGCTACTGAGATACCACCACGCAAACCGCCCCACACTAATATTTTTACTAAATGTGGTGCCACCTTAGCACGCAAACCAATTAAACGAATAGGCACACCCACACTCACTACTCGCACTAAAATTACAACCACAATCAACAATAGAGCCGCCGCGAGCCACTGAGCTTCGAATGGAATAATCAACATCTCCAAACCAATTAAGGCAAATAAAATCACGTTTAATATTTCATCGACGAGTTCCCAAAAATCATCAATCGTACTGCGCGTCTTATCCGACATGGCATTCTTGCGCAACACACTACCAGTGATCAAACCTGCGACAACAACCGCAATTGGGCCAGAGGTATGAATCGACATGGCCAGACCATAACCACCCATTACCAATGCTAAGGTAATCAGCACCTCTACCTTGTAATTATCAATCGTGCTTAGCAAATAGTAACCCAATGCACCCAAGACTAAACCGAATAAAATACCGCCAATCGCCTCTTCCGCAAACACAAATAAAACATGACCGACGGTAATTTGATCAGGACTTTGCAGCAACAATAAAAGTACAGTGAACACTACCACGCCTACGCCATCATTAAACAATGATTCACCCGCAATGGTAGTCTCTAACTCTTTGCTAACACCTAAGCGCTTAACGGTCGCCATCACGGCAATAGGGTCGGTCGGAGAAATTAATGCACCAAATAACAGGCAATACTGGTATGGCAAATGGCAACTGAAAAAAGCCAATAAATAATAGGACGCGGTAGCAACAAGAAAGGTAGAAATCACCACACCAAAGGTGGCTAAACTCAAAATAACCCAACGTTGCTTATTAAGGTCGCTTAAGCTGACATGCAAGGCTCCAGCAAACAGCAAAAAGCTCAACATGCCGTTTAATAAGGTTTGATTAAAGTCGATAGCTCCCAACATTTGCTGGGCTCGATCTTGAAAATCGCTCAAGCCTAATGCCGACAACGAATACACCAACAACGACAGCAACATAGCAACAACCATCACTCCGATGGTTGTTGGCAGACCGATAAAACGATGATTAATGTAGGCAAAAAGCGCTGAGATACTGATCAGCGCTGCGGTAATATCGATAATTCCGTGCATGAGTTTTTATACGGCAGCTTTATGAATAAACCAACACTTGATAGCCACTGGACTATGTAGCCAAGGACGAGTCTAAACTAACAACCGAGAGGTTGTACAAAGGCGCAATGATACCCTGAAATATACCAACATGCCGATAAATGTATTATCAGCAACTATACAGCCTACAGTGAAATCACAGCCGAACGTCCATCGCCTAAGAGGATAATAAAGAAGTTAACCTCAGGCTCATGGATAACCTCAAACGCCCCCTCCACTGCGCCAATAAAACACGTGATATGCCGCGAGGCTCACCGCGTTGATCGATGCTGTTCCTATCAGGGTATTTTAGTAGTAATGCCTATCGACAATTGATTGAGGATATCTCGTCTTATAGCGGCCGGTTTATCCTTTGAACCATAACGTTTTAGCACCCGACCATTTTGACTCACTAGAAACTTGGTGAAATTCCACTTAACTGATGTTGACCCAAGTACGCCCTTGGCTTGGCGTTTTAAATAATCGTACAAGGGGTGCGCGCCAGCGCCATTGACCTCTATTTTTTCAAACATTGGAAATGAGACCTTATAGTTAAGTTGGCAAAACTCATGAATTTCGGCATCTGTACCTGGCTCTTGTGAGCCAAATTGATTGCAAGGGAACCCAAGAATCTCAAGACCTTGCTCCTGAAACTCTTTATACAAATTCTCTAAACCTTCAAACTGAGGAGTAAAACCACATTTACTTGCAGTATTAACGATTAACAATACCTTACCTTGATAGTCTTTAAGGTTAACTTGTTGGCCACTAATGCTGATGGCCGAAAATTGATAGATAGACATAGAGTTCTCTGCAGTCTATTAAATAGACTTATAACAGTTAAATAGCGCGCCCCTCGGCAAGACCAAAACTAAGGTAATGCTCAATGGCACCTTCTTCGCCATTGATTCCAGCTGCTGGCAAGTCAGCGTGCAGGCTTAAGTATCGTTGCCACTCAAAACCTTCTGGTGCTTCAAGTTTAAACGCCCTATTTGGCCCTTCAAAGCGGCCGTATTCTAAGTAATGACGAATATAACTGCGCTCGTTATGAATTTGCTCGCAGGCTAAATCTGGATTTAACCGCCGATACATCTGCCAATCAAAATCTTTCGGTAAATCAGCTATCTCATTAGAACCACCTTTGTTCGGCATGTCATCTTTTTTGTAACCGAAGATACGAAAGTCGTCAGCATAGATAGACTGAATAAGTGACACAATTTCAGGATGTTGTAAAAAGTCTTGCGGCTTAGGCGCAAACACCATTTCATCTAATTCAGCCAAAGGCATTAAGGCCGCATTGGGATATTCGTTTTCACTATAAAACAATGAATTGTTTTTACTTTGTGCGTTTAACGCGGTTATCGCTTGCTTATATTTAGCTTGGTCTTTTTTGAACACGCGTTTATATAGCCACGCAAAGTGTTTTTTATAGCCGGAAATATCTCCGTCATAATTTATTTTAAACGGTCGATTCTCAGGCTTACGAGGTATCCAATAACGCATACAGCGCCGCGTTACGACAGTTAAGGTAAAGGGCAAAAATGCTTGTGTTTGAAAATGCGTATCGCGCTTTTTATCTGGCACATCGCGGAGATACTTTAAGAACTCTAAAAAATTATCAGGAAACTTTTTTGGCGGCGATTCTGCTAGCATTTTCTCTACTGCGCTATTACGGGCATAGACAAATTGATCTAAAAAACCACTAATAACCCGAGCATAGGGGTTTCGAGTAATGGCCACGGTGGTGTAATCAGAATAGTCTTTGTCAGGATCATAACGCTGCACCTCATTCACATTGTGATAGCTACGCAAATGATTGCGTTGCTCATCACTTAGTTCGTCTATATGCAGTTCAAGATACAACTTGCGTAAAGAGGTGCATGCCACTTTTGCCGAATACAAAAGAATATAACGGTATTTATCGTTAACGATGGGGATCATGCGTATTAGCCGCCGGTGGCACTCATGTGACGTAAAATAGTAATATCCTTGGGATCAAAAAAATGGCGCTCTGGCTTACGTTGCATGGACTTTACTATTTCTTGTTTTAGGGTCTCGGGTCGTTCTCGCAAAATAGCCCTCAAATCAAGGGAGTGTTCATTACCCAAACACAGCAGCAACTTCCCTTCAGTGGTTACCCTAACACGGTTACATGAACCACAGAAATTTTCACTCAGAGGCGAGATAAAACCCACTTTGGTGTCGCTATCGGCAATTTTAATATACCTTGATGGACCGCCCGCTAAATCTTTGTGATTGAAGTCTTTAAGCGAAAACTCAGAGGCTATCAGGTCTTTGATATCAGCACTGGTGATACTTGTTTCTTGCCTATTATGACTGTCTATTTCACCGAGCGGCATTTCTTCGATAAACGAAATGTCGAGCCCATTATCAACCGCATAACGGGTCAGATTGATAACTTCATCATCGTTAACACCCCTTAGGATAACAGCATTAAGTTTAATTTTTTTGAAGCCGGCCTCACGTGCCGCTTTAATTCCAGAGAACACATCCTCTAGTTTGCCAAACCGTGTTAATTGCTTAAAACGTTCAGCTTTTAAACTGTCGATACTAATATTAATGCGTGACACGCCAGCTTGAACTAGATCATTGGCGTATTGATCCAATAGCACTCCATTTGTGGTCATTACTAATTCATGCAAACCATCAAGTACATTTAATTGTTCGGCCAAAGAAACAATACCTTTGCGCACCAAAGGCTCACCGCCCGTTAAGCGAATTTTCTGCACGCCTAATTCAACAAAAGCCCTACCGACCATAGCCATTTCTTCCAGGCTTAGAACTTGAGGTTTTGGTAAAAAGGTCATGTCTTCGGCCATACAATAAGTACAACGCAAATTACATCGATCGGTAACCGATAGTCTTAGATAATAAATCTGGCGATCAAAGCCATCTACCAATTGCGCGTCACTCATATCACACCGCCATTCAAAGGAAGAAACCGCAGTTCTTGACCTCGTTCGATTCCAGAATCCGCATCTTGCCTTACTAAGCCATCCGCCCACGACAAGGACGACATAACGCCACTACTCAAATTTGGAAAACACCGTGCACGTAATTCTCCCTGCTCACCTGCGCTTAGTTTTACTCGGATATATTCTTCTCGCGTCGTCAGGTTTTTATCAAAATCAGCAACCACTGAGTATTCTATTCGAGTCTCGGCGCGCTGACCTTGACGTTTTCGCAATAACGGGATACCTAATAATTGAAATACCACAAATGAAGAAACAGGGTTTCCCGGTAAGCCTATAAAAGGCGTTTGATCAATATAACCAAATGCCACCGGCTTTCCAGGTTTCATTTTAATTTTCCATAAGTCTAATCGGCCGAGCGCTTCAACCGCAGGTTTAACGTGGTCTTCTTCGCCAACTGAAACTCCGCCGCTACTGATAATAAAGTCGGCATGTTCGGCCGCATCTTTTAGGGCCTCTTTGGTGGCCTGCAAACTATCTTCCACCACACCGCAGTCGTAAACTTCAAAGCCGAGCTGACGACATAGACCTTTTAATAAAGGTCGATTCGAATTGTATATCTGCCCTTTTCTTAGGGCTTGGCCTGGTTCGGCTAATTCGTCACCAGTTGAAAAAATCGCCACAGTGATTGGAGCATAGCATTCAACCTGACTAATACCGATGGAGGCAAGTAAGCCCAAGTCTATCGCACTTAGCTTTTGACCCGCCGCGACTATCTTCGCTCCAGGCTTTATATCCTGCCCAGAGGGGCGTACGTTTTCACCTTTATCGACAGGCTTTAGAATTTTTAACTGCTGTTGATCGAACTCGCAATTTTCTTGTATCACTACCGCATCGGCGCCGAGTGGTATGACGCCACCCGTGAAAATTCTGGCTGCAGTTCCAGCTTCTAGAGGAGACGGGCTTGTACCGGCCGGTATGCGCTGAGAAATACGCAACAAATCTGAACTATGTGAATCGATGGCGGATAAGGCAAAACCATCCATAGCGCTATTGTCCTGCGGCGGAATTGCTAGGCTTGACAGATAATCGCGCGCAACAACTAAACCCAAACATTGGTCTAATGAGTATTGACGAGTTTCACTCACATTGGAAACCAAAGCCAAAAGTCGTTGCTGAGCTGAAGCAAGTTCTATCATGCTGGTCAATCTAGTCAGAACTTGCAGCAGTATGAATAACAAAGTTGCATGGACGATGACGACTATCTAATTGCTCCTTAAGAATTTTTTCCCAACCAGTCCGGCACGCGCCGGTAGAACCCGGCAGGCAAAAAATAACGGTATTATTCGCCATACCACCGACGGCGCGCGACTGAACCGTTGAGGTGCCAATATCGTCGTAAGACAGTTGTCGAAACAACTCTCCAAAGCCATCTATCTGTTTATCAAACAAAGGTTCAAGGGCTTCTGGAGTACTGTCTCTTGTTGTAAAACCAGTACCGCCCGTGGTAATGACCACATTAATTTCAGGCTCAGCTATCCATTGCGAAACTCGGGCCCGCAATAGGTATATATCGTCGATCACAAGGCTTCGGGTCGCAACAATGTGACCAGCCTCCTGTACTTGCTCTACCAAGTATTGGCCAGACGTATCGCTATCAAAATCACGCGTATCAGAGATGGTTAGCACAGCAACTTTGAGTGCAAGGAACTTCGGTTTAGATTCTTTTGAACTACTCATTAATATCGGCACATAAAGTTATGTTTGTTAATTAATCGGACAATCAAAGCCAACGCTCACACGCTTTCTTATCAACCTCTTTGACACCAAGCCAGCACTCGCCATTATCACCCACTTCTTTTTTCCAAAAAGTTGCACGGGTCTTGAGGTAATCCATTATAAATTGAGCGGCTTGAAAGGCATTGTCACGGTGACGACTAGCAACAGCCACAAACACGATTTGATCGCCCGCGGCGAGCTTACCAACTCGGTGCACAATGCGCGCGGCTTCAAAATCAAAACGCTGGTGCGCTTGATCGATAATCTCGCCGCACAAGCTTTCCGTCATACCGGCATAGTGTTGAAGCTCTATATGACTGACTTTTGCCTCGTCTTGCAATGAATAAAGCTCTCGCACTAAACCGACGAAAAAAACGATGGCACCGGCGCCCGGTGCGGCCTTTACAATAGAAGAGTACTGTTCGGCAACATTAAAGTCCGCCTCACAAATCAACACATTAGCTAAATTTGCTTCGTTCAAAACCTTAGCCACCCGAAACCGGAGGTAATATACCGACTTCATCACCGCTCGTTAATGGCGCATCCCATTGCGCATATTTTTTATTGATCGAAATCATCGCGCTTCCATCAGCTAGAACGGGACCCAAATTAGGGTGCAGCTCACTTAAGTGCACAGTTAAATCTCGAACCGAAACAATACCATCCAATGCAATTTCTAATTGATCGCTGCCAGCAAGGTCACGCAAATTTGCAAACAATAGAACCTTAATCACTTTGATGACTCCAGTCGCCACTCTTGCCACCACTTTTTTGTAGGAGCTTGAGGTCCTCGATGACGATGCCCTTGTCCATCGACTTACACATATCATAGATTGTTAAAGCGGCTACCGACGCGGCAGTAAGCGCTTCCATTTCGACACCAGTTTGACCACTCGTGCGGCACACGCTAGTTACCTTCATTCCGCCCTTAAAAACCACCATATCTATAGCCACTTTACTAAGTGGCAAAGGATGACAAAGTGGTATTAAATCGGCGCATTTTTTTGCCGCTTGAATACCAGCAACACGAGCAACCGCGAGCAAATCACCCTTGGCGACTTGCCCATCGGTGATTGCTCGAATTATATCTTCATTAAGTCGCACAACGGCTTGCGCTGTCGCCGATCGATGAGTGACCTCTTTAGTCGACACATCGACCATATGTGCCTCACCGGCGTTATTTAAATGGCTAAACTCATTCATACAGCGATCCTACTCAAAAGCTTGATATCAAACAACAGTCGAAGTGAAACCATGCTTAGTTTAATAGCTGTTTTACTTATTAACAGAATATTTTTTAAAATTTTCACTTATAAAAATTTTCGCCAATATTAGACATTTTTTTTCTAAAAAACACGGCGTTGCGGAGTTTACAAATTCGGCCGCTAACTATACTCTTGCGCCGTGTTTAAAGGGCAATTTTAATCCCCGTACTTTGAGTTAAATCAAATGGCTGCAAATATCCGTGAAGAAGAAGTCCTGAGCGTTCATCATTGGAATGACACTCTATTTAGTTTTACTACCACGCGAGATCCTGGCTTTAGGTTCGAGAATGGCCAATTTATTATGATTGGCATTAAAGTTGATGGTAAGCCACTTATGCGCGCCTACTCAATCGCCAGCGCTAACTACGAAGAACATATGGAGTTCTTTAGCATCAAAGTACAAGACGGGCCGTTGACATCGCGGTTACAGAAAATCAAACCTGGCGATAAGCTAATGGTAAGCACCAAACCTACCGGCACCTTATTAGTGGATGCTTTAAAAACACCTGCCAAACATCTTTACTTGTTGGCCACAGGCACCGGTCTCGCGCCTTTTATGAGCGTGATAAAAGATCCCGAGGTGTATGAGCGTTATGACAAAGTTATTGTCACGCATGGTGTGCGCGAAGTATCGGAACTCGCCTACCAAGACATTATTAGAGAGTTACCTGACAATGAGTACTTTGGTGAAATGGTGAGCGGTAAACTTTTATATTATCCAACTGTGACGCGAGAAGAATTTCACACTCAAGGCCGCCTTACCGAAGCACTTACCTCAGGCAAACTGAATGAGAGCTTGGGATTACCGCCTGTGAATGTGCAAGATGACAGGTTTATGATTTGCGGAAGCCCATCAATGCTTAGTGATTTTTGCGAAATTCTTGATGGCATGGGCTTTAAGGAGACTATCCGCGGTGAGGCTGCGGAGTACGTTATTGAACGTGCGTTTGTAGAAAGCTAATAAAAACTTACAAAGTAAAATTTCTAATTTGTACTAGAAGCCAAAAAAGCCCGTTAAATAATAGTTAACGGGCTTTTTTGATTGTGCATATAGCAAAGCTTATAGATAAGCAAACTGAGACTCGTCTAACGCCATCATGCTATCAACACCATTTTTAATCACGGCCTCATGCGCCATTGCGCGCGGCATAATACGTTGGTAGTAAAACTCAGCGGTTGCGAGTTTGGCTTCATAGAACCCTTTTTCTTGATTACCACCGTCTTTTAAACAACGCTCTGCCGCTACCGCAGAAACAGCCCAAAAATAAGCAACCGTGGTGTAACCAGCGAACATCAGGTAATCCACTGCAGCACCATTAACTTCATCGAGATTACTCATCGCTGAAAAACCAATTGAGCGAGTTAATGATTCCCATGTGCTCACGTATGTTTTTAGTTGTTTGGCGTATTTATTGCGACGATTCTCTTTAATAAAAGATTGCACTTCTTTGAGTAATGGTTTCATTACCTTACCGCGCGACTTCAATATTTTACGACCAAGCAGGTCTAAACCTTGAATGCCGGTAGTACCTTCATACAATTGTGAGATCCGCGCATCACGTACTTCTTGTTCTAGACCCCACTCTTTAATAAAACCATGGCCGCCTAATACCTGAATACCGTAATTGGTAGCCTCGAGAGAAGTCTCTGACAAAAAACCTTTTGCGACGGGAGTCAGTACAGCTAACATATTTTCAGCATCTTCTCGTTGCTCATCACTAAAGTCTGACGAGAGGGTAATGTCAACAAGTTGACCACAATACATATTCAACATACGCCCGCCTTCAGAAAAAGACTTTTGCGTAAGAAGCATACGACGAACATCTGGGTGACCAATAATTGGGTCCGCGGGCTTATCTTCTAACACTCGCGGGTGGGCGCGAAACTGCAGACGATCGCGAGCATAAGCTAGGGCTTTCTGAAACGACACTTCCGTGTGCGCTTGACCATGCATAGCAACGCCTAATCGAGATTCGTTAATGAAAGTAAACATCGCACGCATTCCTTTGTGCGGCTCAGAAATTAAATAACCTTTTGCAGCATCAAAGTTAATCACACAGGTTGAATTACCATGAATACCCATTTTCTCTTCTATCGATCCGCAACTAACGTGATTGCGATCAGACAAAGAACCGTCATCGTTGACATTAACCTTGGGCACCATAAACAAAGAAATACCTTTTATGCCAGCAGGCGCATCAGGTAGGCGCGCTAATACAATATGGACAATGTTGTCAGCAAAATCGTGCTCACCGGACGAAATAAAGATCTTACTGCCGCTAATGTTGTAGACACCCTCTTCACCACTTTCTTCGGCATAGGTTTTCAAAAGACCTAAATCCGATCCACAGTGTGGCTCAGTTAAACACATAGTACCGGTCCATTCACCAGAAACCATAGGTGGCATGAATCTGTCTTTCAACTCCTTTGACGCATGCGTGTTAACAGTTTTTATCGCACCTTGACTCAAACCTGGGTACATACTCCAGCTGTGATTCGCGCCAATCATCATTTCCATAAACACCAGACCAACTGACTCTGGCATACTTTGACCACCATATTCCTCAGGCCCGCATAGCGTTGACCATCCATTTTCCACAAAGCTCTTGTAAGCCTCTTTGAAACCCGGCGGTGTAGTCACCTCACCATTTTCGAATTTACATCCGACCTCATCTCCAATTTTGTTTAGTGGTTCAAGCTCGTTTTCACAAAACTTGGCCGCTTCGCTAAAAATAGCATCAAGGGTATCTTGATCGACTGCTTTGCCACGTTCGAACTGGGCGTAATGACCCGGCATATCTAATACTTCGTTAGCGACAAAAGCCATGTCTCGTAATGGAACTTTGTAGTTCATTGTAATTACTCTCAATATTAATTGATTAGGGAAAGATAATGGGCATCTCTAACGCACGCCAGATTCCGCCATCACTAAGTTTTTTATAAGATCTAACAGAGACCGGTAATAGTTGTTAATTAATTCTTCTTGATCGGCAATCGCTTTATTTTTATGAGAAAAAACCTTGGTTTTCCATGGTTTGAGATACCAATCTTCGAGTAGCACGACAATAATATTAGCGATCATTCTCGCATCAGTATTGCGAAACTCACCGTTTTCTACGCCCGCTAAAATCGCCTGCTCCAAGGCGTCTATTGAGCCGAGCTCTATTTGCTTAGATTCAAGTTGTTCTTGCTCGGGTAGGCTGCGCGTTTCGAAATACAAGAAAAAATACCAGGGCTGCAAAACGGTTGACGCGTACAAATGATAACGAATACTGCGCTCAATTCGATTCCATGCAGAGTCGGCTTGCATCGCATAGTCATGAGCATAATTGTTCGACAATTTAACAATGTCAGCGATCATTACTGCTATGTCTTCTTTTTTACTAATGCACGAGTAAATAGCACCCATGCTCATGTCGGTTTGGCGCGACAAGTCTCGCAATGACATTCTATCAAAGCCCGAAACGGATGAGACATCGAAGGTGCTGGTCAGTATTTTCTCGAGATTTGCCAGTGCAAACTTCGGCTTTTGTGTTTTTACTAAATCGCTGTTTCGCTCAAAAACGCTCATGTATAAACGCTCATTTGCGAGCGGAAACTCCTCAAGGAATTGAGTAAAGCTAACGATCTCAGTCGTTTCATCCATGTTGTTACTCAACGAACAATGAGAGTTAGAAGATTTAATATTTGGATTCATGAGTTAATTATATCACGCTAAATAGAGCGAGCGCTCGTTTTATTATTAATTATCTCATTAACACTTATCTACCCGACTCTGGCTATACTTATATTGGCTTGGCAGCCAGTTTGAGCGCCAACGTGACTCATCTACAGCTCAAAACGGCCGTTAAAAAGCCATTAAAAAGCCACTTACCGTTAAGTAAGTGGCTTTTTGTAGCTCTCGTTTACTGTCGTTGATCAGTAACTCAACTTAGCCTGCAAGCTTTAAGCTTCTAACTCAACCGAATCAGCCGCATTTTGATATTCAAGCAACTCATTGAAGTTGAGATATTTATAGATATCATCAGCTACTGTATCAATATTAGCTGCAATATCTAAATACTCTTTAAAGTTCGGCAAACGACCTTTTACCGCAGCTACCGCAGCCAATTCAGCAGAAGCGAGATATACATTCGCGCCATCACCTAAACGGTTAGGGAAGTTACGTGTTGAAGTGGATACGACTGTAGAGTTGGCAGCAACGCGTGCTTGATTACCCATACACAAAGAACAACCTGGCATCTCTGTGCGAGCACCAGCCTTACCAAAGGTGGCGTAGTGCCCTTCAGCTGTGAGTTGGGCTTCATCCATTTTGGTAGGCGGTACTATCCACGTTCTGGTCGGAACTGGCTCCCCCATTTCATCAAACAGTTTAGCCGCCGCTCTAAAGTGACCGATATTAGTCATACACGAACCGATAAACACTTCATCTATATCGACTTTACCCTTTGAAAGCACTTCAGACAAAGACTTGGCATCGTCTGGATCATTAGGACAACAAAGAATCGGCTCTTTAATGTCATTAAGATTGATATCAATGGTAGCAAAGTACTCGGCGTCTTCATCGGCTACTAATAATTCAGGGTTCTCAAGCCATTTTTCCATCTCCTTAATACGTCTAGAGATGGTGCGTTTATCGCCATAGTCTTCGGATATCATCCACTTAAGCATGGTGATATTCGAATTGATGTACTCAATAATTGGCTCTTTATTCAACTGAATTGTGCAACCACCAGCCGACCGTTCTGCAGATGCATCAGCGATTTCAAATGCTTGCTCGACTTTTAAATCTGGCAGGCCTTCTATTTCCAAGACACGTCCAGAAAAAACATTTTTCTTACCTTCTTTCTCAACCGTTAACAGCCCTTGTTGAATTGCAAAATACGGTATAGCGTGCACCAAATCTCGAAGCGTGACACCAGGTTGCATCTCTCCCGAGAATCTCACCCGCACCGATTCAGGCATATCTAGCGGCATAACTCCCGTGGCTGCTGCAAAGGCGACTAAGCCTGATCCGGCTGGGAAAGAAATCCCGATTGGGAAACGGGTATGAGAATCGCCACCGGTACCGACCGTATCTGGCAATAACATGCGATTCAACCAAGAGTGGATGATACCGTCACCCGGTTTAAGCGACACGCCGCCACGGTTGCGAATAAAATCCGGTAGATTTTTATGAGTATTCACATCGACCGGCTTAGGATAAGCCGCTGTATGACAAAAAGACTGCATAACTAAATCAGCACTAAAACCTAAGCAAGCTAAGTCCTTCAACTCATCACGAGTCATGGGGCCGGTAGTGTCTTGTGAGCCAACCGTCGTCATTTTAGGTTCGCAATATTGTCCGGCTCGAACACCTTCAAGACCGCACGCTCTGCCAACCATTTTTTGCGCAAGTGTATAGCCTTTATCTGAACTATCAATTTCTTCAGGTTTACGAAACAATTCGCTGGCCGGTAAACCCAATGATTCGCGAGCACGCGCGGTTAAGCCTCGACCGATAATAAGCGGAATACGTCCGCCCGCTTGTACTTCATCAAGCAGTACATCGGTTTTTAATTCAAATTCACTGATAACTTCGTTAGTGCCATTGCGTTTGACCACGCCTTGATAAGGAAATACGTCGATTACATCGCCCATCTCCATTTTCGAGACATCCATTTCAATCGGCAAGGCACCAGAATCTTCCATAGTGTTGTAAAAAATCGGTGCAATTTTGGCACCAAAACAATAACCACCATCGCGCTTATTGGGAATACATGGCATGTCTTCGCCCATCGTCCAAAGCACTGAGTTAGTTGCCGACTTTCTAGAAGAACCGGTACCCACCACATCGCCTACATACGCTACGGGGTGACCTTTCTTTTTAAGCTCCTCGATTTTTGCCAATGGATTACCATCAACGTCTAAACCGTCTCGCGGCATTTTCAACATCGCTAATGCATGCAAAGGTATATCAGGACGCGACCAGGCATCGGGAGCGGGTGATAAATCATCGGTGTTTGTCTCGCCTGGCACCATAAAAACAGTCACCGTTAATTTTTCCGGCAATGTCTCTTTTGAGGTGAACCATTCTGCGTCAGCCCATGATTGTATGATTTTTTTGGCGTACTCATTACCCGAGTCTGCCTTGTCCTTTACATCGTAAAAAGCATCGAACATCAACAATGTGTGCGATAAAGCATGCGCGGCTTCGTCAGCCAGCTTCGGGTTATCTAACGCTTTTATCAGAGGCTCAATATTGTAGCCGCCTAACATAGTGCCCAGAATTTCGATCGCGCGCTCATCACTAATTAACGGCGAAGAGGCTTCGCCATCGGCAATAGCGGCCAGAAAGCTAGCTTTAACATAAGCTGCTTGGTCTACGCCAGCTGGAACACGCTGAGTAAACAACTCCAACAGAAACTCTTCTTCGCCTTTTGGAGGGCTCTTTAATAACTCTATTAAATCAGCAACTTGGCTTGCATCTAAAGGCTTTGGGACGATTCCCATTTCGGCGCGCTCGGCAACGTGTTCTCGATAGGCTTTTAACACTGTAACTCCTCAATTATCGTTTTGTATTTTTAAAGACAAATACGAGCACAAAAATCTGCGCTCTCACGGTTAGCAATCTTACACTACGCAGCTGATAGAATGAAGTGATACACTACTTGCGACTCATATTGAACAGTCGATAACGACTATAGCTATAGTAAATAAAGATTGAACTCCATCCCTATTGAAGCGCTAGCTCTTGCGCTATTTTTGCTAATTTTATTGTCGGCGTTTTTCTCGTCTTCAGAAACGGCAATGATGGCAGTGAACCGCTATCGCATAAAAACGCTGGCCAACAATGGCGATAGAAGTGCGGCATTGGTACTCAAATTACTAGAAACCCCCGACAAACTCCTAGGCACTATTTTATTTGGCAATAATGTAGCTAATATCGCCGCATCAACCTTAGCCACGGTTATTGGGCTTCGCCTATTCGGTGATCAAGGTTTGGCGTATGCACCATTATTATTGGTTTTCGTCGTGCTCATTTTTGCCGAAGTCGCGCCCAAAACCTATGCCGCCGTCAAACCTGAGCGCATCGCCTTTATCGCGGCATGGGTATTAGCCATATTACAAGTTTTACTGGCTCCTTTTGTTTGGTTGGTGAAGTTTTTTTCTAATGGCGTACTTAATGCATTAGGGATCAGGGTGAAAGCGCAAAACCAGGCTCTTAGTAATGAAGAACTTAAAGCAGCGGTAAATGAGTCAAGCGGCAAGCTCATTGGCTCTCACCAAAAAATGTTACTGCGCATCCTTGAAATGGAAAAAGTAACAGTAGAGGATGTTATGGTGCCGCGCAGTAATATTCAGGCCATTGACCTAGATGACGATTGGGATGAAATTGTCGAGCAGCTCGCCACTTCTCATCATACGCGGGTGCCAGTATTTAAAGGTTCTTTAGATGAAATCCTCGGCATCGTTCATATTCGTAAGATGTTCTATTTATCTCAACAAAATCAGTTCAATCGTAAAACCATGGTGGATATGATTCGAGAGCCTTACTTTATTCCTGAAAACTCGTCAGTGACACACGCGCTTACCAACCTACAGGATAAGCGCAGACGTTTTGGTATTGTAGTGGACGAGTACGGTGACGTTAAAGGACTGGTAACACTCGAATTAATTCTCGAAGAAGTAGTGGGCGAATTTACCACCATGATGCCCGGTGTCGACGATGAAATCAGCGCCGAACAAGATGGTTCGTACTTAGTACGTGGCGATATCTACTTACGTGATATAAACCGACAGTTGAAATGGCGCTTACCAACGAATTCCGCAAAAACAATTAATGGTTTAATTACCGAGCAGTTAGAAGATATACCAGTGCCGAACACCTGCTTTAGAATAGATGACTATGTGATTGAGATTGTACAAACACGTGATACATCAGTACATATAGCCCGTTTACGACGATTAACGGAATAAATTCCAATTTATTACAATTTGCCGATAGACAAGCAACGCGTTAATAGCAAATAATGCAGCTGAAATTAAGTCCAAACTTAGCTTGCTACAAGGACTACTGTTAATATATATTCCCAATGATAACAATTAGATATAAACGATACTGAACCTATCTTATGAAAAATATAGCACTATCCATCGTTTTGGCGCTCTTGATCGCCGCTTGTAGTAGCGGTTCAAGCGAAGCACCAGTGCCTACGAACGTGACATCAAACTTCACTGGTAACTACGCCAGTAACAACAATTTGGACAGCGGTGCCGTCACTTTGGACTTGATAGAGGACACTGATGCAGGGACAGTAGCAGGAAATATTATTTTTCAGCCCAACCCTGGCGTCGCCAGTACCAGTTGCTTACAAAACACTACCGTAGCGACAGGCACAAATAATGGCTTCAATATTAGCATTCTATCTAATACCATAGAGCAAACAGTGTCTGATGGATTCACGATCGTAACGACCACAACCATCCCCGACGATCCCAATACAACCGCTGACGAAAGCGCGACTAATGTATCAACCGTAAATTCAAGCACAGGGGTTGTCGGCACGCAAACTACAACGCAAGCAAACGGGACAGTCATCACACAGGTAACAACGGCCGCTGACGATATTGAGCTGTCCGGTGAAATCAACATCACGCTTGCTATTAGCAACGCTGGTAATACATTGTCTGGCACTTATGTTACTACCGGCGACATATGCAGCAACAACACGGGTTCAGGCCAGATGACGCTTAACCGCACATAAGCCACAATAGGATACGAGCCGGACATATTAAGGGCTTAATTGAAAATTCGTATGTTGATCAAAATTATAAAAAAGACCAAGTTTTTATACTTGGTCTTTTTTTATGCACTGGCTACAAGCGTGACGACCAGCTCAGCCCAAGAAAACAAAGAACCGCTGCCTGAACCTTCGCTAAATGTATTCTTAACCTTGGGCGACAAGCACGGTTTTCCATTAGCAGAGGCTAAAGAAGTATTCGATTGCAGCGACCAAATTTTCTCAGTAGTGAAACTTCATCATTATGAGGCTGGAGACTATGCGTTAACGATCGATTGGATAGATCCATCTGGAGACCAACGCGAGCGCACCGAATACCCGTTTAAAGTCGGCGACCCTCACATCGACCCCAATACTCGTTTATGGAGCTGGCTAAGATTAAAGCGCGGCGCCGGCGCCGGCTTATTTCAATGGGTAGATCCTACCGCAGGATTGGGAAACTTAATCGGAATATGGGAACTGCGTATATCGATTGATGGTAAACACGTAAACACGACCGAATTTGAAGTAAGCTGCTAGTAGACAAATAACGCACCTAAATAAGCTGCCACTGCGAGGCTTGCCCTACGAGACTTGCCACTTAATCACATCAGCACCCACACATCGTATATTAATTACTATTTGCCGAGTGAGCCTACTTTTAAGAGTTAGTCACTTTATTAATCGGTTTTTTAGCCACATCATTTCGCACATAGACAGGTGCAAATACTTTTGGGTCAACAAATTTCTGCGCAGTAAAATCTTGCTCTGCTAACAATAACACTTCGCGCGCACTTGGATAACGTAAGTCGGGGCATGCAAAATTAGCACTAAAGCGCGTATCTAACTCGTGCCAGTATTCTCCCCAGCCATTTCCAATTAATTCCTCGGCAGCGCTGTATTGCAAACTCTTGGGAGCACAAACCACCTCTTTACCAATGAGCTGCAACTGGTTTAGCTGCTTATTAAAATGTGCATAGTAAATTTCGCCCATACGCGCATCTATCGCTACTTTTATATCCCCGTCTTGCTGTGATGACATCGCTAAAGCCGCAAGAGACGAGACACCAAGCATGGGACAGGCTGCTCCATAACTGACCCCCTGCGCAACGCCTACACCAATACGCAAACCGGTAAACGAACCAGGCCCATGACCAATCGCGACGGCTTCTAGGTCTTGAACCTGCCAGCTCGCCTCTCTCAATAACGTTTGTATCTGCGGCAATACTTTCTGTGAATGAAGGTTATTACCGACCTCGGTCAACACATGCACTTCACCGTGGCTACGTAAAGCCACAGAACAAGCAGACGTTGACGTTTCTATTGCTAGAATTTTCGCTTCCTCGCTTTGAATTTTCGCTTCCTCGCTTTGA
>CAYSUU010000013.1:65181-72583 GCA_964434375.1 uncultured Gammaproteobacteria bacterium
GAATTTTCGCTTCCTCGCTTTGAATTTTCGCTTCCTCGCTTTGAGCACCCTTAATAACGATGTTTTTCTTAGAATCACTCATTAGGTTTCACTGCCTTTTTTTGGCTCTTTCGAACTTATTGCTAGACGTTCTAGAAAGGCACAAATTTTCAATTCATCATGCGTGCGGCGCATGTGCGGCAAACTATTAAGAAAAACTTTACCATAGTGGGTGGTTCTCAAGCGCGTATCACACACCATCAACACTCCTTTATCTTGCGCCGAGCGAATCAAACGCCCAGCGCCTTGGCGTAAAGTAATAACCGCACGCGGCACTTGATAATTCATAAAAGGATTATCACCATCTTCTTGCATTTTAGCCAACCGTGCTTTTATCACAGGATCAAATGGTGATTCAAATGGCAGCTTATCAATAACAACACAACGTAAAGCGTCACCAGGAACATCAACGCCTTCCCAAAAACTCATTGTGCCTAATAGAACAGAATTCGGCGTATTGACAAAACTGTTAAGTAGCTCACGCTTACTCGTTTCGCCTTGTGTTAACACTTTAAATTCTTCTAGTTCAGTCAATTGTTGTTCAAACAACTTCATAATTCTAAAGCTGGTAAACAATACAAAAGCGGCGCCCTCACTCGCGCGCAATACAGGCAACACGCGATCATAAAGCGCACTCGCAAACTCGTCTGACTTTGGCGGAGGCATGGCTTCTGGCACGTACAGTGCCGATTGATTAAAATAATCAAACGGGCTGTCCCATGCCTCTTGGCGCACATCGCTTTTAAGACCTACTAATTGTTGGAAATGCTCAAAATTCCCATCAATTGACAAGGTTGCTGAGGTGAAAATACGCGCTTGCTCACTATTACCAAAATACTGACTAAGTTCTTCACCAATATTCAAAGGGGTTTCATGAATTCGAAAAGTACGCCTAGCAATTTCTACCCAACGCACTTGACTACCATCATCTTCTCGATGAACTAATCGCTGACACGATTGTGCCAGCTCCAAACAACGTTCATAACAACGTGCGAGTGCTTCGCCGACCGCCGAAGCTTTTTCTAATATTTCAGAAAGTTCAGTAAGTTTTTCGGCGAGCATGGCGAGTTTTTTGGGTAAAGCTGGCACTTCTTCCAACAAGTCGTCCCAAGCCACGCGACGCTCGCTCAAACCCAGGCTTAAACGGTAATCGGCTACTAACTTATCGATCTCGTCGAGACTCGGTAGAAGCTTGGATAAAAGACTTTTTTCTTGCGACTCTGCCGCTCGCGTATCTACGCCTAACTCCATTACCTGCCAGGAGCTAAAACTATCACCGAGAAAATTGGATGCGATGTCCGGCAGTTGATGCGCCTCATCGAAAACCACGGTTTCGACATCAGGCAATAAAGCACCAAACCCATCTTCTTTAAGTGACTTATCAGCAAAAAATAAGTGATGATTAACCACTACAACATCGCTCGCCAATGCTTCTTTACGCGCCTTATTTACGTAACAATCTTCAAAGTATGAGCAATTTTGGCCGATGCAATTATCCACTGTAGAGGTCACATTAGGCCAAATACGCGAGTCCTCAGCTACCTCGCTCAAATCACCAATATCGCCGTTTCGAGAGCTAGACGACCAGTGCGTAATTAGCTCCAAATCATTCAGTTGTGACTTATCGAGTTGACGTGCGCTGCCACGCAGTAACATCATTCTATGTAGACACAAATAATTACTACGCCCTTTTAATAAGGATACTTTGGCACTATCCGCCAAGGTATCGAGCACCAAGGGAATATCTCGATGAAACAGTTGTTCTTGAAGGTGCTTAGTACCGGTAGAAATTAGTGTCTTTTTGCCCGAGGTAATGATTGGCACCAGATAGGCAAAGGTTTTTCCGGTTCCAGTTCCAGATTCGGCAAGCAGTGTTTTTTTATTATTTACAACCTCTTCTATCGCCTGCGCCATGGCAACCTGTGATTCACGTACTTTAAATTGCTTTAAACGATCTGCAAACGGGCCCTTTGATCCAAGTATAAATGCGGCGTTTTCTGACTCCATAACGATAGCGCTCGGCGGCCAAGCCTATACTTTTGTCCGGCTAGTTTCTGCCGCGCATTGCGCTAGAGCGGTACCCCAATGTGGTAAAACAATATTAAATGTCTGTTGTAACTTACTACCATCCAATACCGAGTATGCAGGTCGTTTGGCAGGCGTTGGGTATTCTTGTGTGGTGATTGGGTTTACCTTGATATTAGTAACTTGGTTTTCGACAAAAAGCGCTTTAGCAAAATCACACCAAGAAGTTTGCCCTTGACAGGTAAAGTGATACACACCGATTTGCTCAACTTCAATACCGCCTTGCTCTGCAATTATTGTTAACAACGATTTTGTCGCTTCGGCGATGCTTCCAGCGTAAGTGGGTGCACCTATTTGATCTGCAACCACTGACAACTCTGTATGCGACTCGCTCAAAGCCATCATAGTCTTATAAAAATTCTTGCCATGGTTTGAGTATACCCAAGCGGTACGAAGAATAATTGCCGGAGCCCCACTGTCTAAAACAGCCTGCTCACCGGCAAGTTTACTTGCTCCGTAGACGCCTGTTGGTCCAACTTGGTGACTTTCTTGGTATGGCGCAGTTGAATCACCGCCAAACACATAATCCGTTGAAAAATGAATCAAGGGCGTCGCACTTTGTGCACAAAATTTGGCAAGCTCCGCCACCGCATGTTGATTAACGTTATAAGCAAGTTCTTGCTGCTCTTCGGCTAAATCAACCGCCGTATAAGCCGCCGGATTAACAATAATATCCGCGCCATAACTCGCCAAAGCATCGGGCAGCTTACCTAACTCATTGAAATCAATAGTTTCTCGACCGGCAACAACTAGTTCAAAGTCTGCATTATCTTTTAACACGCTTTGAATGTACGTTGAAACTTGGCCATTGCGGCCGATCAGCAAAATTCTCTTGGACATAATAGATTAACTTATTTAGTCGCAACTTGAATCAGTCACACTTAATGGAGGAAGTGATGATAACAAGCCACCAACTTCATCTTTTGCTGACAAAACTGGGGCACTGATAGGCCATTGTATGCCAATCTCTGGGTCGTTCCAAAGTAAGCTCCCTTCTTGTTCAGGTGCATAGAGCGAAGTGCATTTATAAACCACCTCTGCCGTATTACTAGTAACAACAAAACCATGGGCAAAACCTTCAGGCACATAAAGTTGTTGTTTGTTTTCCTCATTTAGAGTGTAGCCTACCCACTCACCAAAAGTGGAAGAACCATCGCGAATATCCACTGCCACATCAAAAATCTCTCCCTGAATAACTCGTACCAACTTACCTTGCCATTTTGGACTCTGATAATGAAGGCCGCGCAACACTCCCTTACTTGATTTAGAATGATTGTCTTGCACAAAGTTAATCGGTAAACCGAGTTCTTTGGCTTTATCTTGATTGTAAGTTTCCATAAAAAAACCTCGATCATCCCCAAACACTGTGGGAGTAACGAGTAGGACACCATCCAATTTTGTTTGTTCTACTTGCATCAAATAACTCTAACGATTGGTTTCCCTGCATTGTAACTCTAGAGTGCTACAACCACTAGATAATCGGTTCTATTTTCACCGCCGCGGGCGCAAAAGTTTGTCCCTGATAATCAATTGATTGCGCATTATAATTAAATACAAATCGATAAGACCCGCTTTGTCGCTGACGCACACCTTCTGGCATCCGATTTGTTTCGAGCTTTATCTCATCACAAAGGCTTTCCAATATCCTGACCATTGCTTGCGCATCGAGCCAAGCGGCCAAATACAAACAATTTTTCTTTCGAATCAACACGCTAGCACCGTCTACGGTTTTTTCTATCACAGTTTCGCTTGTCTCAAGAATCTCCTGCCAATTCCGAATATAGCCACCGCCTTCAAGCTGGCGCTCACACCCTGTTGAAAAAGTTTCTACATGGCTTACTTTGCAGTCTAAAAATGGCAGACTAGGAGGAAGTGTCTCAGGTATTTGAAAGTCGGGTGTTTTACTGCCACTTCGTGGACCGATCAAGACCAAACCAGGATGCGATTCAATACGTCGAAGTAATTCATCTGGCCAAGTAAACAAAGCGGCGCAAATCACTAATTCATACTTGTTGATGTCGGCCGTAGCCGGCAGAATATCGATGCTTAAGCCGAGTCTTCGTAAACCCCGATAAAATTCGAATACTAAGGAAAAATGCTCAAAACCTTGTCCCTGAGGCTGCGTTTCCCATGCCCAGCAACTTTCATAGTCGAATATCAAAGCCACGGATGCTTTTTTGTGCTTACAATCACCAAGCTCTTTGATCTCGGCAATAGTCGCTTTTACTTCATCGAACGCAACTGCAGCTTGCGAATCAGGTCTCAATAGTCCTGCGTGCATTTGCTCTTGCGCAAAGGGCGCTTGGCGCCAACGAAAATAACACAAGGCCTCAGCTTGATGGGCAATGGCTTCAAGAGTCCATAAACGCACCATACCTGGCATCGGTGCCGGATTATTAGGCGCCCAGTTCACTGGCCCAGGTTGTTGCTCCATCACCCACCAACGACCTTTGCCAACAGATCGATACAGATCATGATGAAATGCTTGTAAGTCAGGGTCGCCTTGACACTCGAAGCGCTTCTTCCAGCCGTCATCCACACTTAAGCGATCAACTAAAAACCCTAAAGGGTAACTGTCCCAACTCGCAACATCCAAATCGTTGGCGACTTTAAAATGATCAAAGTCGACACTTTTACCCATGTAATTATGAATAAGTGGTGCAGTAGTATACTTTCTTAACACCTGTGCTTGCGCGCGGTTATAAGCAACAACTTGATCACTACTAAAGCGATAAAAATCTAAAAAATGACTGGGGTTCGCTTCAGTAACGCTTACATTGGGCAAGCAAATCTGATCAAAATCATTGTATTCCATCGACCAAAACACATTACCCCATGCCCGATTGAGTTCATTAATTTCATGGTATTTGTCTTCTAACCATAGTCGGAAAGCGTGCAGCGCAGCCTCGCTATACGAACGTGTTGTATCGTGACAACTGTACTCATTATCTATCTGCCAAGCTTGGATGCTCAGATGTGCTGCGTAGCGTTTAGCGAGGACTTCGGTAATAGCAACTGACTCTTCTCGATACGGAATGTAACTAAAACAATAGTGCCGACGCGAGCCAAAACCACGAGTATTTCCATCAGCGCCAACCCCGAGCATGTCTGGATGCTTATCCAACATCCAACGAGGCGGCGTTGCCGTAGGAGTACACATAATGATTTGCAAACCCGCCGAGGCCAGGATATCAATCGCCTTATCCAGCCACTCGAAATCAAATTGGCCTGGCATTGGTTCAATACGCGACCAAGCAAATTCGCCGATACGCACCCACGACAGACCCAAGTCGCGCATGCGCTGCGCATCTTCTCGCCAACGACTTTGCGGCCAATGCTCAGGATAATAACAACAACCCAATTTAGGCTTCATGGCTTGCTTTGGTCTGATTTAGCTTTCTAGTGACTGCTTATACTCATCTAACTTGGCCTGCCATTGATCTCCAAAAAAGATTTTGCAGGCTTCTTTTAGACCAGGTGCATCGATTATGTCTTCATTTCGTACTACCTGAGTAATTTTTGAACGTCGACGTAAAAAATCCTCAAGCTTGGTCACCATCTCAAATCGACCGGTGTGTTCTACCTCGCAACGCAAGTATTCAGCGTCCTTCATAAGTCGTTCGGCTTGCTGTGGGTTTTGTCGAATATCTTCTAATAGTTCTAAGGCATTACCGCCGTAACGTCGCCACAAGCGTTCGGTTAACATCTCGCTAGAACCTTCGACAGTATGTCGGTCTAAATCCATTAATTCAGCCTGATGATAAAATTCATCCCGAACTGAGTCATCGTCTTCGCCATACCAAATAAAATCGGGATACTTTAATTCTATTCCCATGTCTTGAACCAGTTCGGATATCTCATCACCAACATTTATGCAATCCGTCGTTTTACCCCCAAATATGCTTAAATGTTTATCTTGTCGACTCACATCAACGGCATGTTTACGCGATAATTTAACCCAATCGGCAATACCGTCACCGCCCTTCTGCGCTAAAGGTCGTACGCCGCAACGCTCTGCGATAACGTCATCAAGCACAATCGGCTTATCTAAATCCAAAAGCTCGTTAATATTATCAAGCACAAACTGACGATCTTCTTGCGTGACACCCACCTCGGGACTCTCTACCTGAGTATCAGTGGTACCCACACAGGTCTTGTTGCCCATCGGAATAACAAAAAACAATCGACCATCGCTTGCAAAGAACGCCAATATCCTCTTCTCTTGAGTCAAGCGATCAACAATTAAGTGAATCCCCTTAGAAAACAAGTGTCGATGCTCAGTTTTCTGCTCGCTCAAACGGTTGTGCGTATCGACGTAAGGCCCACAGGCATTAACGAGAACTTTTGATCGAATCTTAAAGGTCTCACCGCTTAAGGTATCGCGAGCGTCAATTTCCCATAAACCATCGCGGCGCACTGCATCGGTGGATTCAACATAGTTGGCTGCCACACAGCCGTAATTCATGGCTGAACGGACGAAGTTAAAAACGAACCGAGCATCATTGTCATACAGATAGGCGTCTGAATACTCAAAACCACCCTGAGCATTTGAAGTATCAATAATCGGTTCTCGAGACTTAACAGTCTCACGCGTCATATAGTCCGGAGCCTGAGTAAAAAACCGCCCCATAATCCAATAAAAAATAGCGCCTAAATATAAAAACCAATTAGGAAAACGAAACCCTTTTTCTATAGTCGCTAAAAAACGAATTTCTTTGACGGTGCTTGGATAAGCTCGCATAAGATGATTTCGGCTTTTGCACAAATTATTAACCAAGGGATATTCGTGCGACTCGAGGTACTTTATTCCACCCCAAGCTAAATTTGATGAATTGGAGCTAGTAAGGCCGGCAAAATCGCCTCGGTCAATCAAACCAACGCTTGCACCCTTGGCTGATAAAGAGGCCGCTGAAACAGCACCATTTATACCCCCGCCGATCACCAATACATCGAAAACGCGCTCTGGATCTTGCAGTCTCTCAATGTTGCTATTACGTAAATCCATGGTGCTTTATACCTTCTAGCTTAGTCATATTTGGTTCGCAAACGATTATAGTACGAATGCCATCACAAATATAAAGCGCCACCAACTCCACAACGTTTTTTTCAAATATTAGCACTTCTACAAAGCTCGCAAATTAGCCTCAAAAAGTGAACGAAATAAGCATTTAACTCTTGACCAAATAATTAAGCCAGCGTATCTTACGCGCTCCTTCGAGGTCAGGGGCTATAGCTCAGCTGGGAGAGCGCTACACTGGCAGTGTAGAGGTCGGCGGTT
>CAYSUU010000014.1:0-402 GCA_964434375.1 uncultured Gammaproteobacteria bacterium
CCGTCCAATTTTGTTCCAGACTATTCTGCTCGTATCATCCTGATACTCACCGCTACGCGGCCGGTCTGCGACCGTCCAATTTTGTTCCAGACTATTCTGCTCGTATCATCCTGATACTCACCGCTACGCGGCCGGTCTGCGACCGTCCAATTTTGTTCCAGACAAAATTGTCGAAGTGGGGCCTATTCATAATTTCATACACAACAAACAAAAATCCCCCGCCATCTACGATGACGAGGGATTTGTGTTTGGCGCGCATGGAAGGATTCGAACCTCCGACCGCCTGGTTCGTAGCCAGGTACTCTATCCAGCTGAGCTACATGCGCGTAACTCTTTCTACTTCAATACTTCTCGCGAGCCCGACGAGTCGGTACTCTATTATTCGCCTCGTCGTGAGGCTCA
>CAYSUU010000014.1:502-46622 GCA_964434375.1 uncultured Gammaproteobacteria bacterium
CCCCTTCGGGCTGCCTTGAGCAGTTCAAAATCGCTCCAGGCGATTTTGTTTTCGCCCTCGTCGTGAGGCTCACCCCTTCGGGCTGCCTTGAGCAGTTCAAAATCGCTCCAGGCGATTTTGTTTTCGCTCTCGTCGTGAAGCTCACCCCTTCGGGGCCAGACCTGTCGGTCTGTTCAAATTTGTTCCCGACAACTATGTCAGCTGAGCTACATGTGCGCAACTCTTTCCACTTCAATAAGGTGCGGCAGATTAGTGTAATCGGCTTAAGAAATCAAGCCTTAAAAATCACCAAAACTAACACAACAAATTACTCACATCTTAACGATATGAAATCTGTTTGTTTAAACCTTATTAAATGGCGGAGAAGGAGGGATTCGAACCCTCGATAGAGCTATAAACCCTATACTCCCTTAGCAGGGGAGCGCCTTCAGCCACTCGGCCACTTCTCCGTATGTTATTTACTGACTATTTGTTACCACTCGAATCGTCTTCGTCAAAATAATCTGAGCCACGATAATCGTGATCACTACTATAGTCGTCTCCACCTTCTTCGCTTGCACCACGCTCTTCGCGTTTGATGCGTTGATAAATTTCTTCTCGGTGAACGGGTACATCTCGCGGAGCATTGATACCAATGCGTACTTGATTGCCTTTAATTCCGAGCACTGTCACCTGAACGTCGTCACCTATATTCAGGGTCTCATTAATTCGTCGTGTTAAAATTAGCATTACGATCTCCAATCTATGTTTGTGTTGTCGTTATCTCGCAAAACTTTAGTCGCTTAACGCTCGTCATAGATTTTTGGTTTAACACATCAAACCGATAGGCTAATCTCCTAGACCAAAGCCCACCTAAAATCCGTCACAAACTGTGGGGTATTATATTAAAAAAAAAGTTCATTACTAGACCCCATGCAATAATAAATCTGTCTCTAAAATTAATTAGTATTAATCAAAAACTAAACTCAAACTCTTTTGCCAAGAGTCCATTTTTAGACACCCATTTTTTCCAATTCAAACGCACTATGGAGCGCTTGAACGGCCGTTTCTAATTTCTCTTCTTCAATTATTACTGAAATCTTTATTTCCGATGTGGATATCATCTGAATGTTAATTTCATTATCAGCAAGTATCTTAAACATCGTATTTGCGACACCCGTGTGTGAGCGCATCCCAACCCCAACCAGAGAAAGCTTGGCAATTTTATCGTCACCTTTAACGTCTTGCGCTCCAAGTTCCTTAACAACATTTTCAAGAATACTGTAGCACCGATGATAGTCTTCTCGTGGCACTGTAAATGTTAAATCTGTAAAACCTTTCTCACTAGCATTTTGAATAATCACGTCTACATTGATGTGTGCTTGCGAAATTGGCCCTAATACTTCATGAGCAATACCCGGCTGATCAGGAATCCCTCGGATCGTTAATTTAGCCTCGTCGCGCTGAAACGCGATGCCCGATATTATTGGTGCTTCCATAGAGCTGCCCTCTTCTTCGTAACTAATCAATGTGCCAACGCCTTCTTTGAAAGATGACAGTACACGTAATGGCACTTTGTATTTTTCTGCAAATTCCACTGAACGGGTTTGCAGCACCTTCGCACCTAAACTGGCAAGTTCAAGCATTTCCTCAGCAGTAATACTCTTTAAACGCTGCGCTTGTGGAACTACCCGTGGGTCAGTGGTGTATATACCGTCAACATCGGTATAAATACGACACTCTTTGGCCTTCAAAGCCGCCGCCAAAGCAACCGCTGTAGTATCCGAACCACCGCGACCTAGTGTCGTTATATTACCGATGTCATCAATACCTTGAAAACCAGCCACCACCACAATTCTATTTAGAGCAAGATCATCTTTGATTTTTTGGGTATCGATATCTTGAATACGCGCCCTCGAATGCGCTGTATCGGTAGTAATCGCAACTTGTCCACCGGTATACGAACGGGCATCATTACCACGACGTTTAAGCGCCATTGCTAATAAAGCAATTGTGACTTGTTCACCGGTTGACAGCAACACATCCATTTCTCGTAAATCTGGATCATCGCTCATCTCATTCGCGAGCGAAACCAAACGATTGGTTTCGCCACTCATGGCGGACACAACCACCACCAGCTTTTCACCTGCTTCGTGACGAGCAATAAGCTTGTCCGCAACAATATTGATGCGCTCCACTGTGCCGACGGATGTACCGCCAAATTTTTCTACAATAAGATCCATAATAAGAGTGCAATTAAATGCCGAAGGAACAACTAGCATCGGCTAAATATATCCGTATTCTGACGTACGGGCGCGATTAAAGCTTGTTTCTTAGTCGCTGTAAACGCTTATAAAAGCTTTAGCTTTGGCATTTTTTATTATTGTGATTCAATCCACCCGGCCACCGCGTCTAAACAAGTTTGTAATTGTTCGGCATCGCCGATACCGCCTTCTGCCATATCCGGACGACCCCCGCCACGACCATCCGCCAGCGCAGTGATGTGCTGAATCAGTTTACCTGCGGGGTATTGTTTGCTCAACGCTTTAGCAACACCGGCGACCAATTTCACTTTACCGTCGACTTCCGCACCAAGAACAATAATACCGTTGGCATGTTTGTCTTTGAACTGATCTATCGTCTCTCTCAATAAATCTTTATCGGCACCGGGAAGAAGCGACGTTAAAAGCGCTATCTCACCGACAGTTTGTACTTGCGACTCCAGATCATTTGCGCCACCGCCCGACGCCATCAATTTTTGCAGCTCCTTTTTATCGGATTCAAGCGTTTTTATCGAACCTTGTAATTGTTCAATACGCTTAGCAAGATTAAGCGAGTCAGTTTTTAACATCTCAGATGCTAGATTCAAGGTGCTATGTTGTTCATTCGCCCATTCGATCGCTTGGCGGCGTGTCACTGCCTCTAGACGACGAACCCCTGCCGCAACACCTGACTCAGAGGTCAGTTTAAACAAGCCAATTTCTGCTGTATTTGAAACGTGAGTACCACCGCATAACTCAAAGGAAAACTCGCCCATCCTGATGGTACGAACTTGCGCGCCATATTTTTCGCCAAACAACGCTTCCGCACCCGCCGCTTTGGCGTCATCTAGCGCCATGGTCGCGGCCATTACCGGACGCTGTGCGAGCACTTCTTCGTTCACCAACACTTCGATTTCTCGACGTTGTTCGTGGGTAACGGGACCTTCGTGCGAGAAGTCAAAACGTAAGCGCTGTGGTGACACCATCGAGCCCTTTTGCTGAACATGCTCACCAAGCACTTTTTTAAGTGCCGCATGCAGCAAATGCGTTGCAGAGTGATTGGCGGCAGCCGCGAAGCGTGCCTCTAGGGTAACCATCACTTGAACTTGGTCGCCGACTTTTAAATCACCAACCTCAACTTGACCTAGGTGCATAAATACACCACTGGCTAATTTTCGACAATCATTAATATTAATGGTGGCGGTGTCTGTTTTTATAATACCTTGATCACCAACCTGACCACCCCCTTCAGCATAAAAGGTTGTCGAATCTAAAATAACTCTTACTTTATCGCCCAACGAAATAACATCAACATCGCTGTCGTCTACCTGTAGAGCAAGCACCTTGGCTTCACAGCTTAGTTCATGGTAACCGTGAAATTCGGTCGCTTGATCAATATTGATATTAACTTCATCTTGCGCACTAAACTGGTTGCTCTTACGTGCGCGTTCACGCTGTTGCTCCATTAATTCTGCAAAACCTTGCTCATCAATATTTAGTTTACGCTCACGCGCCACATCAGCAGTTAAATCCGCTGGAAAACCATAAGTGTCATAAAGTAAAAAAACCAAATCCCCCGGAACAGTATCGCCCTCTAGATGTTCTGTTTTCTGCTCGAAAATACGCAGACCTTGCTCAAGCGTTTCAGCGAAACGGCGCTCTTCTTTCTCGAGCGCTTTCTCTATCAAAGATTGTTTATCAACTAATTCTGGGTATGCAGCACCCATCTCATCGGCGAGAGCACCAACCAATTTATAAAAGAATGGTGTTTGCCCACCAAGTTGATAACCGTGACGGATAGCACGCCGAATAATTCGACGTAGCACATAACCGCGACCTTCATTACTTGGAATAACCCCGTCACTAAGCATAAATGAACACGAGCGAATGTGATCAGCGATCACTCGAACCGAATGGTGTGTTCGATCTTTAGCACCCACCACTTTAAGAATTTGATCGATCAAAGAACTAAATAAATCAATTTCGTAATTGTTATTTACGTGTTGCATTACTGCAGCTATGCGCTCGAGCCCCATACCTGTATCGATTGAAGGCTTAGGCAATGGCGTGAGTTCGCCTTTTGAGTTTCGGTCATACTGCATAAAAACAAGATTCCATATCTCGATATAGCGGTCACCGTCTTCTTCCGGTGTCCCCGGCGGCCCACCCCAATACTGCGCGCCGTGGTCATAAAAAATTTCGCTACACGGACCACACGGGCCAACATCACCCATTGACCAAAAATTATCTTTCTCGCCTATACGTGCGAAGCGACTTTGGTCTACACCGATTTCATTCAGCCAGATATCTTCGGCTTCTTGATCTTTTTCGTAGACTGTAATCCATAACTTATCTTCCGGCAGTCCTAATTCAACGGTTAAAAATTCCCATGCAAAGTGAATGGCATCGCGCTTAAAGTAATCGCCAAAACTAAAATTACCTAACATCTCAAAAAAAGTATGGTGACGCGCGGTATAACCCACGTTCTCTAGATCATTGTGCTTGCCGCCTGCGCGAACACAGCGCTGCGACGTAACAGCACGACTGTAATCGACTTTCTCTTGACCAAGAAATACGTCCTTAAACTGCACCATACCGGCATTAGTAAACAACAAAGTCGGGTCATTTCCAGGGACTAAAGGACTGCTGGCAACTTCTTGATGACCTTTGGCTTCAAAATATTGAATAAATCGCTGGCGTATTTCGGCGGTTTTCATTTGTACTAGTTTTTCTTATTGCCCCTAAATGACAAGCCGCTTGAGTAAAACACTCTCAATCCGCATGACATAGCAGGAAGTTAAATTCACGTGTAGCGCAACAGCGCGCGGGCCAAGTCTCACAAACCCATATATATTTTTAAGGAATGCTCTGATAATTAAAACGTGCCCATAGACGCCTGATTATATGCGCTTACGCATCGCTCGGCATTCTTTTAATGAATTTATATGTATAAGCGTATCCTAGGCATCACAACACAAACGTGCAAAATACGGAGCACGCTATGAGCCTTTACTATCCTCATATGCTCGCTACAATGAGTGTCAATTAGCGTGTTTTTCCAGCCTTAAGCAACCGTTATGTGTTTTGTATAGGCGAACAGAGAATTAGAGATTTTTCGACGTATTTGCTCGCGTCTACGGCATCTGTTGTTGTCTGTTCATCCTTGCTTGATCAAATAAAAAAGCTATCGTCTTAAGTAGCACATAGAAATGTGCCAGCCCTCCAAGTAGATCTTAGATAGCTGGCGACTACTTTGCATTCATTTATTACGATATCTATCAATCAATTACGGTATTACTCTCGACTAGCAATTAAGCCATCAACCACACTCGGGTCAGCAAGAGTGCTAGTGTCGCCCAAGTCGGCGTAGTTATTTTCTGCGATTTTTCGCAAAATGCGACGCATAATTTTACCGGAACGCGTTTTCGGTAAACCTGGCGCCCAATGAATTATATCAGGAGTCGCCACCGGCCCTATCTCGTTGCGCACATGCTTGATTAACTCTGCTTTTAATTCATCGCTATAGTCTTGGCCTGCCATCAAGGTCACGTAGGCATAAATACCCTGGCCTTTAATGTCGTGCGGATAGCCGACCACCGCCGATTCAGCCACCGAATCATGCAATACCAAAGCACTTTCGACTTCGGCCGTACCCATTCTATGACCCGAGACGTTAATCACATCATCTACTCGCCCCGTAATCCAATAATAACCGTCTTCATCTCGACGACAGCCGTCACCCGTAAAGTAGTAGCCCGGATACATTGAAAAATACGCATCGTAAAAACGTTTGGAATTATTATAGACACCACGCATCTGACCTGGCCATGAACGAGGTATAGCCAAATTACCAGAAGCCGCACCCTCTAAAACATTGCCTTCATCATCAAGCAGCACTGGTTCTACACCAAAGAAAGGCAAGGTGGCTGAACCAGGCTTAGCAGCCGTTGCACCAGGCAATGGCACAATCATAATACCGCCGGTTTCGGTCTGCCACCAAGTATCTACGATTGGACATTTCTCATTCCCTACTTCGCGAAAATACCATTCCCAAGCTTCAGGGTTAATCGGCTCTCCAACCGTACCAAGAATCCTCAAACTATCTCGTTTGGTGGTTTCCAAGTAGGCATTACCCGCTCCCATCAAGGCTCGCAGAGCGGTTGGTGCGGTATAAAAAATATTAACCTGATGTTTATCCACCACCTGCCAAAAACGGCTTGCATCAGGGTAGTTGGGTACGCCTTCAAACACTAGAGTAGTTGCACCATTACACAGGGGCCCATAAGTAAGATAAGTGTGTCCAGTAATCCAACCAACATCGGCTGTGCACCAAAATACCTCGCCGTCTTGATAGTCGAACACGTACTTAAATGTCATAGCAGCGGTTAATAGATAACCGCCAGTAGTGTGCAAAACACCTTTAGGCGTACCAGTAGAACCAGAGGTATATAAAATAAATAAGGGGTCTTCGGCATCCATTCTTGCGGGTTCACAAACAGTTTCTTGTCTATTAACTATGTCGTCGTACCAGACGTCTCGACCTTCTTTCCAAGCGATTTCCGCATTGGTTACCTTACACACTAATATGTGCTCGATTGATGGCGTTTCCTCGCACGCCTCGTCTACATTCGCTTTTAAAGGAATGGGCTTTTGACCGCGCAAACCTTGGTCAGCTGTGATCACCATTTTGCATTCAGAGTCATTGATGCGCCCACGCAATGCTTCCGGAGAAAAACCGCCAAAGACAACTGAATGAACCGCGCCGATTCGAGTACATGCAAGCATGGCGTACACTGCTTCTGGCACCATTGGCATGTATAAACAAACTCTGTCACCTTTAGCTATACCGAGTTCCAGCATGGCGTTACTGAGCTGACAAACTTTATCGTGTAACTGCTGATACGTGATTACTTCACTCTGACTAGGGTCATCTCCTTCCCAAAGGATTGCAGTTTGATTCGCGCGTGTTGCTAAATGACGATCAATACAGTTATAGGACACGTTTAACTTACCGCCTTTAAACCACTTGATGTCAGCAGTATGAAAGTCGGTCTCACTGACGGTATGCCACTTTTCAAACCAATCGAGATTTAATTCAGCTTGCTCGGCCCAAAACTCATTAGGCTTGGCAATCGAATGTTGGTACATTTCTTGATACTGGTCTTGTGTGAGGTGTGTGTTTTCTTTGATCGAATCGAAAACGGGATAAATGGCTTTATCTGTCATGGTTATTTTTAAGTAAGGTCGAACTGAAATTGCTTGTGTTTAAAAGTCTACTGAATTTACATTATGACCAACTATCACTAAGTAGCTTAGAGAAAGTAATTAGGCGAAACTAATTGTCCTTTCTAAAGTCTTGTTCAAAGACAGTTTCATAATCGATAAACTCCATAGTTGTTTCGGCAAAATAAAAAGCATCATTGGCTTGCAGCGCTACTCGCGCAGTCGTGTCGCGCGCGGCATTCACCGGCAATGCTAACTGCCACGAGGTATTACTTTCGTCCACGGCAAGCATTGGATTGGGGATGGTTTCAATGCCGTCTTTATTTACAAATCCCAACGTTGCACTTTGCAAGGGATGTGACGAAGTAAGTGTTAGATATTTTTTATCGGAAGCGACTTTTAGCTTGCTACGAAAAGAGGCATTTTGTAAATCACATTCTCCGCTGGTGAAACGGCAATTAGATTTTGCTACTAATGGATAAGATTGCCCAGCGATCGCTACATGCGGGTTTTCTTTAACCAAAAAATCAACTGCGAAGTAAGCGAGAACCGCTAAAATAGGTGCGACGATCATCGCGGTAATTACATGTTTATTTTTAAAGAAACTCATTTTATTTTAGGCTTAAAATTAACCTATCTTCCTCAGAACAATGGTCCAAGAAAGATAGGTCTTTTTGCCTTTAAGGTCAAAATATTAGTGAGAAGTTGCCTCACCCGCACCATGTGGTGAACGGATATTCTCGACTAGATCTTGAATTTCCTTCGGTGGCGCTGCCGTCATCTTGCAGACAATAAATGCCACACCAAAGTTAACCATAGCACCAATCGCACCAAAGCCATTTGGCTCGATGCCGAGGAACCAGTTTGGACTCAAGTCGCCCAGGAACGCAGTACTTTGTACAAACATAATGCCTTTGTGTTGGAACACATAGAACAAGGTAACACCAATACCAGACAACATGCCGGCAATCGCCCCTTGAGTGTTCATACGCTTATAGAAAATACCTAACATAAGTGCTGGGAAAATAGACGACGCAGCCAATCCAAAAGCCAAGGCCACCGTCCCCGCTGCAAAGTCTGGAGGGTTAAATCCGAGATACCCTGCTAGAAGTACGGTAAACGCCATTGCCACCCTCGACGCATTCAATTCATTTTTCTCAGAAATATCCGGCCTAATAACACCTTTTAATAAATCGTGCGAAATTGCAGAAGATATCGCTAGCAACAATCCTGCCGCGGTCGACAATGCAGCGGCTAAACCGCCTGCGGCCACCAAAGCGATTACCCAATTCGGGAGTTTCGCAATTTCAGGGTTAGCCAATACTAAGATGTCGTTATCAACCTTAACCATTTCATTGGTTTCTTTGCTCGCGCTGTATTGGATTAAACCGTCATTGTTCTTGTCTTCATACTTCAACAAGCCAGTTGTTTCCCAATTTTTAAACCATTGAGGACGTTCGTCATAAGCCAAATAATTACCTGGCGTTGGCTCAATAGTACTCATTAGATTCAATCGAGCCATGGCCGCAACTGCTGGTGCCGTGGTATATAAAATCGCAATGAAGACCAATGCCCAACCGGCTGATTTACGCGCATCTTTAACACTTGGAACAGTGAAGAAACGAATAATTACGTGTGGTAGGCCAGCTGTACCAATCATCAAACTTAGAGTGTACACAAACATGTTGAGGGTACTTCCCCTCACCGCGGTCGTATACTCCGCAAAACCGAGTTCGGTCACCACTTGATTAAGTTTATCCAACACATAAGTGCCGTCAGCCAAGGTGCTTCCCAAACCTAATTGTGGAAATGGGTTACCTGTCAAATTTAATGAAATAAAGATAGCAGGAATGGTGTATGCAAAAATCAGTACCACATACTGTGCGATTTGTGTGTACGTTATGCCTTTCATACCGCCGAGTACGGCATAGATAAACACAATGACCATGCCGGCCGTTAATCCAGTCTCATAAGTCGTTTCTAGGAAACGGCTAAATGCAACTCCAATACCTTTCATCTGTCCGATAACATACGTTACCGAAGCAATGATCAAGCAAATAACAGCGACAATACGCGCTGCATTAGAGTAATAACGATCTCCGATAAATTCCGGTACGGTAAATTTTCCGAACTTGCGTAGATATGGCGCTAAGCACATAGCTAGCAATACATAACCACCGGTCCAACCTAGCAAGAATACAGAACCACCATAACCTTGATAAGAGAAACCGATCAGGCCTGCCATAGAGATAAACGATGCCGCCGACATCCAATCGGCCGCGGTAGCCATACCGTTAGCAATCGGATTTACACCGCCGCCAGCAACATAGAATTCTTTAGTCGATCCAGCACGCGCCCATATTGCTATACCAATATATAAAGCAAACGTACCCCCTACGAAAATGTAAGTTAATGCTTGTAAGCTCATTAGTCATTACCTCCACCGTACTGATCATCAAGATCAGACATTTTTTTAGCGTAATAAAAAATTAAAACCACAAACAGGTAAATTGAGCCCTGTTGGGCAATCCAAAATCCGAGAGGATATCCACCTAAACTGATGCCATTTAAAGCGTCTGCAAAAACGATACCGCCCAAGAACGGCACTACAAACCAGATTACCAGTAGCTTAACAATCAAACTCACGTTGGCTTTCCAATAAGCCTCGGCATTGTTTTTCATGATAGTATTCTCCATCCAATTATTATAAGAACGACCAGTTTACGCCCCCTACTGTGACGCTAGTATTCGACAATGGTCTTAGAGTTAGCGACATTTGGGTTGGATAAAAAAGGTTTTAACCTCAAAATCAAATTAGATTGCCTTTGCAAGTCTTTGATCAGAATAGTTTACTAATGGCATCAAAAATACTAATCGCCGACGACCATCCGCTGTTTCGTGACGCGCTAATCTCTATTGTTAGTTCGGCTATCGAAGATTGTGAAATTCACGAGGCGACTGACTTCAAAGAAACCGCGAATAAACTCGCTAGCGATCATTTCAGCATGGTCTTCCTAGACTTAAACATGCCAGATTCAAGCGGTTTATCTGAATTAGCTTTATTGAAAAAAACCTACCCGCATATCCCTGTCGTGGTAGTTTCGGCACATGAAGAACATCAAGTTATCAGTGCCTGCTTCTCACATAATGCATCGGGCTATATCATTAAATCGTCCACTCCAGAGAGCATAAAAGAAGCCATACTTACCGTTATGTCTGGCGAACACTATGCACCTAGTGGTTTTTCCTATAATAAAAACGACAGCGAACCAAGTTTGGCTCAGAAGCTAGACAGCTTAACGCCATCTCAACTTAAAGTGTTTATGGAAATGGGGCGCGGCAAACTTAATAAGCAGATAGCCTTTGAGTTAAACATTACTGAGGCCACCGTTAAGGCACATATAACCACAGTGTTCAAAAAACTTGGCATTAATAATAGAACACAGGCCGTGGTTCTCGCACAAGAACACCAAACTCTATACCCCATACCGAACTAGATTAGCGCGAACAGCAATCGGCTTTAGATATATTAGACAAACCCAAGTTAATCGAGACAATTTAAGATTTGAGTATCGCTTCAATTTCTGCAAGTGATGCGGGATCGTCTATCGTTGCAGGTTGACTATAAGCTTGTTGATTCACTATCGCCTTCAAAGTTTTACGCAAAATTTTTCCTGAACGAGTTTTCGGTAAACGAGGCACGACATAAGTACGTTGATAACAGGCGATTGCACCAATTTGAGCTCGTACTTGCTGGCGCAATTGTTCAGCTACTAAACTAGAATCTTGGCCGCTAGACAATACCGCGAAACCAACAGGCAATTCTCCCTTAAGCTCATCGGCAACACCAATCACAGCACATTCAGCCACACTCTCATGTTTGGCTATAACCTCTTCTAAATCACCAGTAGAAAGTCGATGACCAGCCACATTGATTACATCATCGACTCTACCCATAACAAACAAGTACCCATCTTCATCAAAATACCCGCCATCGCCGCTAAAGTAATAACCTGGAAATTGATCTAAATAAGCTTCTTGAAATCGAGCACGGTCGCCCCAAATTGCATTCAAACAGCTAGGCGGCAACGGTAACTTTATAGCAATATTTCCTTGCTGACCCGGCGGCATACATTCACCCAAATCATTTAATACATGTATTTCAAAACCAGGTACCGGTTTAGCTGCTGAACCAAATTTGATGGGCAGAACTTCAACCCCGCTAAGATTCGAACAAATCGGCCACCCCGTCTCGGTTTGCCACCAATTATCGAACACCTGCACTCCGATACTATCGGTCATCCATTGTTGCGTAGCCGGATCAAGCCGTTCACCTGCAGCAAATATCCGTTCTAAACTCGAAATATCATAGCGCCTAATATGACTGGCGCTAGGGTCTTCGCGTCGAATGGCTCTAAAAGCAGTAGGGGCGCTAAACAAAGTGTTTACCTTATGCTCCTCAACCACGCGCCAAAACGCGCCCGCATCAGGCGTCATAATGGGCTTGCCTTCATAAAACACCGTAGTGCAACCACGCATCAGAGGGGCATACACAATATAACTATGCCCAACCACCCAGCCAACATCTGAAGCCGACCAAAACACTTCAGCCGCTTGAGTGTTATAAATCGACTCCATACTATAGTGTAGGGCCGTTGCATGCCCGCCATTATCACGCACAACCCCTTTAGGTTTGCCGGTGGTACCCGAGGTATACAATATATACAAGGGGTCGGCACTATTAAGCGCCACACATCCCACGCTTGGCGCAATTTCTATTAATGCTGACCAGTCATAATCTCGGCCTCGTTTCAATTGCGCAGATTCTTCTTCACGTTGAAAAACAAGACAAGCAGTTGGTGCATGCGTGGCCAAATCTAATGCCTGATCTAGCAGTGGCATGTAAGGAATCACGCGATCAACTTCGATACCGCAGGACGCGGTCAGTATTAGCTTAGGCAGAGCATCATCAATACGGGAAGCAAGCTCAGGCGCTGCAAAACCACCAAACACGACTGAATGAATTGCGCCAATTCGAGCACAAGCGAGCATCGCCATGGCCGCTTGCGGTATCATCGGCATATAAATAATAACAGTGTCGCCTTTTGTGACACCTTGTTGCGACAACATGCCAGCCACTTTAGCTGTTTCATCTAGTAACTGACGGAAGGTATAACTCTCAATTGTTGCCGTGACGGGCGAGTCATAAACTAAAGCTAATTGATCAGCCCGGCCATTATCAACATGATGATCAAGCGCCAAATAACATGTATTTAGCTCACCATCAGGAAACCAAACTGTTTGTCCTTCTTCGTTCTGCACATAGGCTTGCTCTGGCGTTTTATACCAATCTAACTTTTTAGCTTGCTCTAGCCAGAACTTCTCGGGAGCGTTTTTCCATGCGTCATATTCTTGTTGATAAGTCATCTTTTGATCACCGTTATTTTATTTTTATTCGCAACTGTGTAAATGCATACGTTTGAGGGCATTCAAACTAGCCAACACCGACCGATGCCTCAATGCACTTAGTTATACAAGCGGCAAACCTACTAATAAGTTAAACGCTATATGTCTTTTCCGTTGAGACCAAATACATCATGAGTGATTTAAGCGAAGCTGGTGCAATCGGTTTAGCCATATACATAAAGCCTCTGCTTTCCGTTTTCGCTCTGAGAGACTTATCTTGCTCGGCGGTTATTAAAATACCTTGAACCAATTTAGACTTATGTTTACAGGCGTCTAAACAATCTAAGCCGGTATCCGTTTGGTTGAGGCGATAGTCGGCCAACACAACCTCATAATCACGAATTTGGATGGCTTTTATCGCATCTTCATAAGTCAACACGGCGGTGACTTCACAGCCCCAACCTTCAAGCATTGTTTGCATGCCATTAAGAACATTTTCATCATTATCAAGGCAAAGCACTGACGCACCCTGTAAGCGATCCACGATTGAAAACGTTTGATTTAAACTTACCGACTTAATCATCTCGGGTTGTATTACTTCAGGAAGTATCACTGAAAATTTACTTCCTTTACCAAGCTCAGACTCGACTTCAATATTTATATTCATCAAACTACAAATTCTGCGCACAATAGATAAGCCAAGGCCCAAACCACGCTTAATTTGTCCCTGCTCGCCTTGAACCTGATAGAACTCGTTAAATATCTGTTCGATATTTTCTTGATCGATACCTATACCAGAATCCTCAACCGACAACCGAACCTGTCCGTTATCGCCAGTAACTCCGCGCAAGACCACCTCGCCTGTAGAGAAGGTATAACGAAGCGCATTCGCTACCAAGTTCGACATAACCGAAAATAACAATTGACGATCAGATTTTATATAAAGGTTGTCGCTCACCACCCGTATCTTTAATTCTTTCTCGTCAGCACTCACTTGCATTTCTGAAGCAATACTCTGCAAAAATTCTCGTACGCTGAGAGTCCTATATTCAGGTTCAATACCACCCGCATCTAACTTTGAAATATCCAATAAAGCACGCAATAAATCATTAGCCGTGGCTAAGGACTTATCGATTCTAGTGGACAACCGTTCTACCTCGTTTGGTTCATTGGAACACGCGGCCGCACTATGAGCAAACAACCTCGCGGCACTTATTGGTTGCAGCAAATCGTGACTCGCAGCCGCGAGAAAATGCGTTTTGCTGCGAGTATTGCGTTCCAACTCTTCGGTTAAGGCTTTAAGTTCAATGGTACGTTCGCGAACCCGATTTTCCAGTTCTTCGTTGGCAACTCTCAATAGTTTTGCAGCCTCAACACTCTCCGTAATATCTTCATACGTCGTTACAAAACCACCATTAGGCATGGGCTCGCCAGTAGCCTTAAGGACGATCCCTGAGCCCACCTCTCGAATAGTCGTATAAGACGAACGTTGCTGTAAATACTTAATACGTTTTGCTATCTCGACCTCATCTTTTTTACCCATAAAGTCCCCACGTTGCGCACTGTATTCGAGCACTTCTCGTATTGGTTTACCAACGTAAATCATGCCCTCAGGGTAATCGAACATCTTCAAATAGTTATCATTCCAAATAACTAAATTAAGGTCACCGTCTACGACCGCGATTCCATGCGTTATGTTCTCTAACGTCGTATGTAACAAATCACGGTTGAATTTTAGAACTTGTGAGGTCTCGTCAACTAAATGAGTTAGCTCACCTAGGTATTCTCGGTCACCTAACAAAGAGTCAGAAATCACGCGTTGAGCAGAAGCGGTACCAATAACGCCAGCAATCGCTTTTTGTACAGAAGAGATAAGTAATGGGTCGGCCGTCGCCTCTTTTTTTAAATCAAGGTCGTGACGTTCCTCATACTGAGAAAATAAGGCTTCGGTGCTTCTAACTCCAATGATCCTTTCCGCCACAATATGAAGCGCATCCGGACTCACCTGATAATTACTATGATTAGTATCACTGTCATTTATCGACTTTCTTGAAGCATCAGCAAAGAAGAAACGACTGGCCTGCAATTCCTCAATAACAGATTGTGACTTGCGCAAACTAAAATAGACAATAAGACTTAAATTAACGGCTAAACTCCAAACCACACTGTGAGTTAAGGAGTTGTCTAAGCTTAAGCCAAATAAGCGTTGCGGATGCAGAAACGAATTACCAAACCAAGCATCAACGACTTCATTTGATAAAATGGTCGGCAAGATTAATGTATATGCCCAGACAATAAAGCCACACAATAAACCTAGAAAAACACCGCGGCTATGTGCTTTACGCCAAAATATTGCGAACAAGGTGGCGGGAAGAAACTGAAAGATCGCAGCAAAAGAAACTAGACCTATGTTTGCCAGCTGTTGATTATTATCAATCAATTTGAAATAACCGTAAGCACCTAACATCAACACTAGAATCGCAAATCTGCGAATCAAAAGAATAATATTATTAAGATCTTTACGTTTAAGGAACTCGATACCATTTCGCTGGATCAAGAGCGGCATAACGAGGTCATTACATATCATAGTACTTAGGCTGATGGCAGCCACGATAACCATACCGGTTGCCGCCGACAAACCACCAATGAAGGCAATCAAACCCAAGGTGTTATTATCTGTCGTTAATGGCAGAGAAAGCACATACATGTCTTCTGCCGAATTGGGCAGCAAAACTACTCCGGACAAGGCGATAGGTATCACAATAATGCTGGTTAACATCAAGTAAACCGGCATTACCCACATTGCGGTTTTAAACTGCCGATGATCCCTTGCCTCAACCACGGCAACTTGAAACTGACGTGGCAATAAGATGATTGCTGTCATACTCAAGACTAGTTTAGTGGTAAAACTTGCCCAAGTAGATCGTCCTTCACCAAACGCCCTTTCCAACGGTTTACTGTCGACAAAGGCATCAAAATTAGGGTGTGCACCCGACTCAATTAGTAAGTACATGGCGTAATAGCCCACCGCAATAATCGCAACCAGCTTAACGATTGACTCAAAGGCAATAGCCAAAATCATACCTTTATGATGCTCGGTGGCGTCAAGGTGTCTAGTACCAAACAAAATCGTGAACAAAACTAGACCTGCCGCAACAATGAGCGCTACGTTGTCTGCGATAAAACCACTTTGTTGACCGCCAATAACAGAGCCTTGACTGCTAAGCACAAAATACGAGGTAGACACTGCCTTAAGTTGCAAAGCAATATAAGGTAATGAGCCAACCACGGCGATACAGGTAACCAACACGGCTATCTTTCGGCTTTTGCCATAACGACTAGACAAAAAATCAGAAATAGTCGTGATGCTGTTTTGCTTACATACCAAGATGATTCGGCGCACCACCGGATAACCAAAAATAAAAACAATACAGGGGCCTAGATAAATGGTCAGGTAATCCAAACCATCGACCGCAGCTGTACCAACAGCGCCGTAAAACGTCCAAGAAGAACAATACACAGCCAACGACAAAGCATACACGTAGTTGCCGTTGTAGGGCTTGCCGGCTTTTAGTGAATCTCGATCACCAAAATAAGCAATAAAAAATAGTACACACAGATAAGCACAGCCTATTAGGGCGATAGTGTCAGCACTCATCTAAATTTCCTCGCTCTATGTATTTGGGTTTTATTATTACTCTTCTCACTTCCTAGTGTAGGACATAACAGCTCGCTTAAACATCACAAATCACGGTCTTCAGTGGCTTACATAAAAAAGCCGGAACAACGATAATTTGTTGTTCCGGGCTATAAGGCATGATCAACTCACGCCACTCCAATATAAATGAGGCTCAGCCAACGGTAATGAGGCCTCATTTAAACATCTCTAGGTATCTGAAAACTAGAAGATGTATCTAGAGTAAAACTGTAGACGCGTTAGGTCGCCGGACACTCCATTTTCAAGCTCACGCTCTGCTTGTATTACGCCGCCGCCAAACGTTAACTTTGGCGTTGGTGCATAAATCAAACTCGCGTTGAAGTTACTGACAGTCTCTGTTGTATCCGACGAAACACCATCAGCTAGATCAGCTGTAGAGTAAGCGGCTGTAAAAACTGAGCGCCATTTATCTGTCCAATGATGTTTATAGGAAAGATAACCACCCGTTACTGAGGTTAAATCTAGATTACCTCCGGCATCAATAGCACCATCCCGAAATGCATTTAAGGCGATATAACGGCCTAAAGTACCTGTTGCTATCGAATACTTGATCTCGTCGCCATTAGCAATGTTGAACTTACCGGCGAAATTTACCGCAAAACCAACATCGCTCTCATCAAGCACGCCATCGTTGTAGGCGATTTCACGACCAATGGCTGACAAAGCATAAGAATGACTTCCTGACTTACCGTTATAGCGCACTACAAGATCTGGAATACTATTGTCGTCGATATCGTTGTTGTCTATGCCAGACCCACCATCATCTAAACTTGTAGACGGATTTTCAGCGGCCAGGCTAAACGAACCACCACCTTTCAATTTTTTAGTCCAACGAATTTGCTGTTGCCGATTAAAAAGTGCACCAGCAGTTGGGCCAATAAAGTCAATTTCATCTGGCAAAGCTGATACGTTAAAGAACGTACTCCATGTCTGCCCAACTAGAATCGATGCATCAGGTGCATAATCCCAGCTTAAATACGCGTGTCGAATTCTAGAGTTATTTGAATTAGAAATTCGCTCATCACCGCCGCCAGCAAGAAAGTCTAGCTCGATATGCGAATTAATCACACCAACGCCTGTTTCAGTTGCCGTTTTAAAGAAAAATCGAGATGTTGCGACATCTGAATTAAATTCGGTGCCTTCATTAGGAGCGCCGTCGACAGGAATAAGGCTTGGCACTAAGATTCTAGATGCAATTTCGGCTGTAGGTGTAGCCCCGTCTTGATAATCATCGAATGTGCCATTAACTCGAATGTAACCGCCGTATGAGAGTTTAGTACCTTCACTTAGCGATAATCTGGTGCCATCGTCGCCAGAACTATGCGAAGCTTTAACCACCTCAGATACCTTAGTTTCTAACGCAGTTGAATCGGCTTTGCGTTCTTCTTTTTCTTGTAATACTAACGCTTTAAGCTGTTCTAGTTGGGCCTCGAGTGCCTTGACCTTTGCCTCTAAGCCAGCATCCGCAAACGCGACTTGTGGAACCATGGTCACGGTCATTAGGGTGGCGCAAAAACTTGCGACGATTTTTTTCTTCATCAGATTAATCCTCTCAGATAGGCAGTTTTTTTATCATGAATAATAATATGACAAGCCTGTTTATCTAACGATATTAGCCATTAGTCGAACTACGACTAAAGTAGTATATTCATGAAATTAATTATACAAGTTGAGAATCTGATTTTTTTGTGGTTTCCTGGCAACTCAATAAAACAATGAATATCTCACTCGAATGAGTGCTACCAAGCTAATTTTAAAGCTGTGTTTATCGTTTGCTCGTACTATTGCCTAAACACCGTTTCAATTTCTATTCACTTGCGGAACAACACATTGAATCTGATCTGAAGTAAAACCCCTGCCTTGGAGAAAACGAGCTCTTTTGACCCATGTCTGATAGTCTTCTACTACACCATCTCCGTACTTTTTTTGATATTGTAGGGCAGCGTTATCAAACCATTGAGTAGAATTCTCATTTAAATATTCAAGCATCAATATCGAATTTACGCCTTTATTTTTAAGCTCACTTCGGATTTTTATTGGGCCAAATCCACGGTTAGCGCGAACGCGTACATAAGCTTCTGCAAAGCGTTCATCTGACAAATAACCTTTATCTAATAAACTGTCTATCACCTCAAGCACATGCTGATCATTATCAGTTTTAGCACGTAATTTTTCATGCATCTCCTTAACACTATGCTCGCGCATAGACAACAGACGGACCCCTCGCTCAAACACTTCATTAAATTCTTTTTTGGCTGGATCTATTTCTATTAGAGGAACTTGATTTGCATCCAATGTGTTATGAACATTAAGCTCAGAGCGTCTTCGCTTCTTACCAGGTGGCAACTCACACTGATTAACTTCCTGCTGGCTCTTCTTATAACCACTATTAGCGCTACAAGCACCGACTTGCTTTTCTGAATCTAAATTCGCAAGGTCAGCGCCGGTTTCATGTAGTTTTTTACTAGATTTTGCTTTAGCCGAGAGAGATTGTTTTTTGCTCGATGACTCAGCACTAAAATTGTCAGATATTGCTTCCTTTTTCTTACCTTTACCCGGCGATTGAATGATCTTCATACAATAAATGACTAAACTAAAAGACGCTCTTAGTAAAAGAGGAGTTAAGCGTAATCAACTCCTCTGATTAACCTTTAAGATAAAAGCTAAGCCTAAATTAAGTAAAAACCTTTTAGTTCAGTCCTAACAATTTAAGTCTCAATGTTCGTTTTAGAAGCTTCTTCTGTCGCTTCTTTTATTTCTTCATCAGATTCTTTTCCACCAACACCTAATGCTGTACGGACTTTAGCCTCAATCTCTTCGGCCATTTCTGTATTTTCCTTTAAAAAATCACGTACATTATCTTTACCCTGACCAATCCGAGTACCATCATAGCTGTACCAAGCACCTGATTTTTCGACGATATCATGGTCAACGCCAATACTAATTAACTCACTCTCTTTAGAGATGCCTTGATTGTACAAAATATCAAATTCAGTCTGCCTGAAAGGCGGTGCTACTTTATTCTTTACTACTTTTACACGCGTTTGATTACCAAAAATTTCGTCGCCCTTCTTAATCGCGCCGATACGACGAATATCTAAACGAACCGAGGAATAAAATTTAAGCGCATTACCACCGGTTGTGGTTTCTGGGTTTCCAAACATAACACCAATTTTCATACGTAGCTGATTTATGAAAACGACCAGTGTATTGGATTTTTGAATATTAGCGGTTAGCTTTCTTAGAGCCTGAGAAAGAAGACGAGCCTGAAGCCCCATATGCGAATCACCCATGTCTCCTTCAATCTCAGCTTTAGGCGTTAAGGCGGCTACAGAATCAATCACAATCATGCCGACCGCCGCAGACCGAACCAACATGTCTACAATTTCCAAGGCTTGCTCACCAGTATCTGGCTGAGAGACCAAAAGATTATCGATATCCACGCCTAAACGTTTTGCGTACTGAGGGTCCAATGCATGTTCTGCATCGATGAAAGCACAGGTTAAGCCTTTTTTCTGAGCTTGAGCTATCGATTCAAGAGTTAATGTTGTCTTACCAGACGATTCTGGTCCATATATCTCCACAATTCGCCCTTGAGGCAATCCACCAACACCCAGAGCGGCATCAAGACCTATCGAACCGGTTGAAACCACATCGATAGCTTCACCATTTTTCGGGTCGTCGCCCAAGCGCATAACTGAGCCTTTACCATATTGACGTTCAATTTGAGTAAGGGCTGCCTGCAACGCTTTTTGTTTGTTGTCGTCCATTATTACTTTCTCCAAGAAGTGGATTTATCTAATGACTGTTAATTTATACAGTATTTTAATTTGAGTCAATAAAAGCTTTAAAATATTTTTTATGAATTAGTTAAAAGCGTCAATTTGAGGTTTAGCTAATGACCAATATCATTTAATAGTGCGGTGGCTTTTCATCTTTAAAATCAGATGCTTGAGCATCGCTTGACGAAGCTAAATCAAGTTTTTCTAGCAAGGCTTTATATTGGCGTTTCAAATTCTCGATATCTCGTTGTTGTTGGTAATATTCGTCACTTACCTTGCTCAGAGTGTCCTCTAAAAAAGCGACTTTTATCTGTAAATCTTGAATATTTTTGCTAGCTGGCATCACTTTCCACCCACTGACGACTGCGATCAACGGCTTTACGCCATTGCTTTAACAATCGTTCAAGTGTTTGAGAGTCTAATTCAGGCTCAAACTCACGCTCTACCTTTCGTACTTTTTTTAGATCTTCGAGACTCCAATAGCCGGTATGCAAACCTGCTAAAAAAGCGGCACCTAAGGCGGTCGATTCAAGGATTTTAGGTCGTGTCACCGGACGACGTAAGACATCCGCTTGGAACTGAGCAAGAAAATCATTAGCGATCGCCCCGCCGTCAACATTTAATTGACTAAGCTCAATACCACTGTCTTTTTGCATGGCTTCAAGCACATCATATAACTGATAGGCAACGGCTTGCAGTGTGGCTTTTGCAATTTCGGCTCGACCTGAATCCCGCGTCAGACCAAAAATTGCGCCGCGCGCATACATATCCCAATGCGGCGCTCCTAGACCTGCAAAAGCAGGCACCACCACGACATCACTTTCAGGGTTGGCTTTTAACGCGAGCGTTTCCGACTCACTGGCCGACTCAATAAACTGCAACTCATCACGCAACCACTGAACCGCCGCACCGGCAATAAACACACTACCTTCCAATGCATAAGTGATTTTCCCATCAAGTGACCAAGCGATCGTACTGAGCAAACCATGATCACTATTAATACGCTCAGCGCCGGTATTCATTAACAAAAAACATCCGGTTCCATAGGTGTTTTTAGCCATCCCCTTAGCGAAACAGGTTTGTCCAAATAAGGCTGCTTGTTGATCACCAGCGACACCAGCAATCGCGACTTCTTGACCTTGAAACACAAGACTACCAAAATCTCCGGAACTGTCGCGCACATCCGGCAACATTGAAGTTGGCACATTAAATAAATCGCACAGCTCGGCATCCCACACACCAGTATTGATATCAAACAGCATGGTACGCGCCGCATTGCTCGGGTCAGTTGCATGGACTTTACCATCGGTGAGCTTCCAAATAATCCAACAATCGATGGTGCCAAATAATAAATCACCTGACTGCGCTAACTGTTTAGCACCTGTTACGTTTTCCAGGATCCACTCTAATTTTGTTGCGGAAAAATAAGCATCAATCACAAGGCCGGTCTTGTCTTGAATTTTGTCTTTCCATCCGCCTTTTGACAACTCATCACAACGTGCTGCGGTTCGACGATCCTGCCAGACTATGGCATGGTGAATCGGCTCGCCAGTGTGCCTATTCCACACTACCGTTGTTTCTCTCTGGTTAGTAATACCAATTGCGCTAATGTCGTGAGGTCGGAGCTGGTTATTGGCTACCAACTTTTGCAATACGCCAAATTGAGTATCCCAAATTTCGTTTGCATCATGCTCTACCCAACCAGGCTTTGGAAAATGTTGGCTAAACTCTTGTTGACTAACATCAACAATTTCTCCGGCGTGATTAAATAAAACGGCTCGCGAGCTCGTCGTTCCCTGATCAAGGGCAATAACTAATTGGTCGCTCACGCGGCCTCCGTTTGTACAATGTGATAACCACCTGAAGTTTACGAGATTTTTAAAAGCAAACCAACAAAAGCCTGCAGCCGCGCAGTACTAAAAGTACAGAGAAGATTAAAACGTGATTCATACTCATTTTTCGCAGTTCTAGCTTAAGTATGGCAATTCACCTACTATACAAAGCAATCACTCAGCCGCTAAAACTAAAGACTAAACAAAATAGTCTTAGTCTGGTTTCAACATGCGTCAAACATTAAGGATTCCGTTATAATGCGCGCCATCTAATGAGAGGAAGTATGACAGCACCTAAAATTGGTTTTATTAGCTTGGGTTGCCCCAAAGCTCTAGTAGACTCCGAACGCATATTGACGCAGCTGCGCGTGGACGGCTATGAAACCGTAGCCAACTACGAAAACGCCGACATGGTGGTAGTCAACACCTGTGGCTTTATCGATGACGCAAAAAAAGAATCTTTAGACACCATTGGTGAAGCCCTCAGCGAAAACGGAAAAGTAATTGTGACGGGTTGTATGGGCGCTAATGCCGATGATATCACCAGCATACACCCTTCTGTGTTAGACGTGTCTGGCCCACATGCCTACGAGCAAGTTGTAGGTGCTGTAAAAACACATCTGCCGTATAAGAAAAACTATGATCCACACACTGATCTAGTCCCACCGCAAGGCATTAAGCTAACGCCTCGCCATTACGCCTATTTAAAGATTTCTGAGGGCTGTAATCACCGCTGTACTTTTTGCATCATTCCGTCAATGCGTGGCGACCTAGTTAGTAGACCAGCGAATGATGTGGTCAATGAAGCTGAAGGCCTCGTGCGATCTGGCGTCAAAGAATTATTGGTGATTTCACAAGACACATCTGCTTATGGGGTGGATACACGCTATCGAACAACCTTTCACAATGGCGCACCAATCAAAACTAAAATTCTTGAGTTATGCCACGCTTTAGCCGATGTTGGAGGTGATCAAGCGCCCTGGGTGAGATTGCATTACGTTTACCCGTATCCACATGTAGACGAGCTAATCCCACTTATGGCCGAAGGCAAAATTCTGCCCTATTTAGATATCCCCTTTCAACATGGCTCGGCACGTATTCTCAAAGCAATGAAACGCCCAGGAGCAATCAACAATACTCTCAAACGTATACATAGCTGGCGAGACATATGTCCGGACTTAACCATACGCAGTACGTTTATTGTCGGTTTTCCTGGCGAGACTGACGACGACTTCAAAGCCTTATTAGACTTTATACAAGAAGCACAGTTAGACCGGGTTGGCGCATTCACTTACTCCGCAGTGGACGGCGCGGCCGCCAATCAGCTTGCAGACCCAGTTGATGAAGAAACAAAACAACAGCGCTTAGCGGAATTTATGCGTATTCAAGCTGAAATAAGTACAGCTAAGCTTAAAGCAAAAATAGGTTCAAACGTAGAGGTCATTATCGACGAAATCGATGAACAAGGCAGCATTGCACGCAGTAAAGCCGACGCACCGGAAATAGATGGACTTGTTTATCTAAATAAACAAACACAGCATCGAATTGGCGATATCGTAAACGTTACTATTATCGCCAGTGACGAGCATGATCTTTGGGGTCAGAGTACTTGAAGTTAAATATCAGTCGGGTTTCCGTCTAAGCTCGTAGCGTTATTTTCTTGCCAATACTCTTGTAACTTATCATCTGATTTTTTATCGGTCCATTTACTTAAAGTATCGCGCTCACCTTGGTAATCATAATATGGAATGGCATAACCACATGAGGTTTGAACAAGGTCAACATCAAGTTCAAATATTTGCCGTGAACCTCGATGCTCAGGAAAGTCCTTGGCATACTCTAACCATCGCTGATCGGTTCTAGAAACGATTTTTGCGAAACCATAGATGCGCAAAATAAGCGGATGCTTTTCAAAAGAACAAAGCATGATCGTCATCCGTTGATTTTCTAATACGTGTGCTGCGGTTTCATTACCACTACCGGTAAGATTGAGCCAACGCACGGTATTATTATCAACCACTCTCAGGCTATCCATGCCTTTGGGAGACAAATTCACACGTCCTTCGACACCCGCAGTGCCTACAAAAAATAAATGTTGCTGCTTGATAAACAAGCAGTGTTTATCGTTTAAAGCATCAAACAATTCCATGATTAACCGCCTTGCATAACATTTTGATAATCGATTAGTAGACTAATTACTATCTAGAAGAATCAAGTTATTTTTGTAAAAGCGCAACTCCTCAATAGACTCTTTAATGTCTTCCAAAGCCTGGTGACTTGCCCTCTTTTCGTAACCACTTAAAATACTCGGCGCCCACTGACGTGCGACTTCTTTAAACGAGCTAACGTCAATATTTCGGTAATGCAACCATTCACTTAACTCGGGCATATATTTATACAAAAAACGCCGGTCTTGGCAAATACTATTACCACACAAAGGCGCGCGATTCTTAAGTGTATGACGTTGAATAAAATCCAAGGTTTCAATTTCAGCTTGGCGTTCAGTAATATGGGAAGACCTCACTTTATTAACCAAGCCCGTTCGGTTGTGGGTTCGAGTATTCCATTCATCCATACCTTCGAGTAATTCTTTAGACTGCTTAATCACAATGACAGGGCCTTCAGCAATGACTCTCAAGTCACCGTCGGTAATAATAGTCGCCATTTCAATAATTCGATCTTTCTCTGGGTCTAGCCCAGTCATTTCTAGATCCATCCAGACCCATGCATTATGGTGTTGCGACAAAACTGCACTCCTCACTATTCACTGAATAGTGTTAATATTTAGAAAAACAAAACTGATACACTAAGGATACTATGTTCAATGACATCAATAAACTTCTGAGTGCTCCGTGCAGAACAATTTCATCTGAAGAAGGTGCTATGAACTTAGCCGACATCCAAGCTCAACGAGAACTAACCTCCCTTTGGCATTATTGCGCAGAAGAAAACGAGCTTCGTCGAACGTTTCATTTTGACAGTTATATGGCAACTATCCGTTTTGTAAATAAAATTGCCGAGATTGCTGAAGCTAATGATCACCACCCGGATTTATTCGTAAACTTTAAACGCTGTAAGGTGGCGTATTCAACCCATACCGTTAACGGCGTCACCATTAACGACTTTATTTGCGTAGCTAAAATTGATCAGCTAATCGATATTTAGCTGACACTTTTATTTGCCGATACTAACGGCGATTGGCATAAGGGTGAGCCTAATAATAATTAGGCTTATGTAACTAAGTCATCAAAAAAGGATTTAATTTTATCGCTCCATGAGCTTTCTTGCGGCGAATGCTTACTACCAGCAGAATGAATAGACTGATCCAGCTCCTCTAGCAATTCCTTTTGACGTTTAGTCAAATTCACCGGTGTTTCTACCGTTACTTCAACGTATAGATCACCCACAAAACCAGCGTTACGCACGTTCTGGACGCCTTTGCCACGTAAACGAAAGAGTTTGCCAGACTGAGTTCCTGCTGGAATCTTAAGTTTAGCTCGACCTTCGAGCGTTGGCACTTCTAGTTCGCCACCAATGGCCAAAGTCGAAAAACTTATTGGTACTGTGCAGTGCAAGTCCACGCCATCTCGAGTGAATAATGAATGCTTCTTGAGTGCAACCAGCACATAAAGGTCGCCATTAACGGAGCCAATGCCGGCTGCCTCACCTTCGCCTGATAAGCGAATTTGGTCGCCCTCATCAACGCCGGCGGGAATTTTTACCGAAAGTTTTTTATTCTCTCGTACTCGACCTTGACCACCGCAATCACCGCAAGGGTCCGTAACAATTGAACCTTCGCCATTACATTGTGGACACGTCTGTTGAACTGAGAAGAAACCTTGCTGAATTCTTACTTGGCCCTGGCCTTGGCAAGTACCGCATTGTGAGCTCGAGCTTCCCGGCTTTGAACCGCTGCCGCTGCAGGTGCCACAATTAGACATGCGCGGCACATTAATATTAAGTTCGGTACCACGCACAGCATCTTCTAAAGAAAGCTCTAGGTTGTAACGTAAATCAGCACCGCGGCGCTGACGCTGACGTCCGCCGCCGCCTCCGTTACCAAAAATGTCACCAAAGACATCACCAAAGATATCACTAAAGCCACCCGCGCCAGAGAACCCACCGCCAGCACCGCCGCCCATTCCGCCTTCAAAGGCAGAATGACCAAACTGGTCATAAGCCGACCGCTTACTGCCATCAGACAAAACGTCGTAGGCCTCTTTGGCTTCTTTAAAGCTGGCTTCAGCTTCGGCACTATCAGGATTACGATCGGGATGATACTTCATCGCTAGGCGACGATACGCTTTTTTTAATTGAGCATCGTCAGCAGAGCGATCTACGCCCAGAACTTCATAAAAATCGCGTTTAGCCATAATATTTTGATTAATAGAAAATTGTAGCGCTACTCAGTTTTTGAGTAGCGCTATGAGACCTTATGTGTCTTTATTCTGGTCGCTTTCTTCGTCTTTAACTTCTTCAAATTCGGCATCAACCACATTATCGTCTTGCGGCGCTTCTTGTTCAGCAGCACCTTCTTGACCCTGTGTTTGAGCATACATTTGCTCAGCCAATTTATGGCTGGCTTGCATCAACGTTTCGACCTTAGCGTTAATTGCATCTGTGTCGTCACCCTTTACCGCTTCTTCGACTTCGGCTATAGCCGTTTCGATATTCGACTTCTCAGTAGCATCTAAGCTTTCACCAGCTTCTTCCATGGTCTTTTTAACACCGTTGACCATAGATTCAGCTTGGTTGCGAGCGTCCACCAAACCTTTAGCTTTAGCGTCTTCTTCAGCATGCGCTTCAGCATCAGCGACCATCGCTTCAATCTCTTCGTCACTTAAACCAGAGCTTGATTGAATAACAATTTTATTCTCTTTACCGGTTGCCTTATCTTTAGCCGACACATTCATAATACCGTTGGCATCAATATCGAAAGTAACTTCGATTTGAGGCACACCACGCTGTGCAGGTGGTATGTCAGTTAAATCAAATCGCCCTAATGATTTATTGCCAGCGGCCATTTCGCGCTCGCCTTGCAATACATGAATAGTCACAGCGCTTTGATTATCTTCAGCGGTTGAGAACACTTGACTCGCATTGGTAGGGATCGTTGTATTCTTTTCAATTAAAGAAGTACGCACACCTCCCATTGTTTCAATGCCCAAGGTTAACGGAGTCACGTCTAATAAAAGTACATCTTTAACGTCGCCACCGAGTACACCGCCTTGAATAGCCGCACCAACAGCAACCGCTTCGTCAGGGTTTACATCACGACGAGCCTCTTTTCCAAAAAACTCAGCGACCTTGTCTTGTACTTTCGGCATACGAGTTTGACCGCCAACTAAAATGACGTCGTCAATATCGCTGGCCGACATGCCCGCATCTTTTAAAGCAATACGACAAGGCTCTATGGTGCGAGTTACTAAATCTTCAACTAAAGATTCTAACTTGGCGCGAGATAACTTAAGCACCAAATGCTTAGGCCCAGTCGCGTCAGCGGTTACGTAAGGCAGATTAATCTCTGTTTGCGAACTTGATGACAGCTCGATTTTGGCTTTCTCAGCAGCTTCTTTTAATCGCTGCATTGCCAAAGGGTCACCACGTAGGTCGATATTTTGATCTTTCTTAAATTCTTCCGCGAGGTATTCGATAACACGGTTATCAAAATCTTCACCACCTAAGAAGGTATCACCATTAGTTGATAACACTTCAAACTGGTGTTCTCCGTCAATGTCTGCAATTTCAATGATTGACACATCAAAAGTACCACCACCTAGATCATAAACCGCTATTTTACGGTCACCCGTTTTTTGATCCATACCATAGGCTAACGCCGCCGCGGTTGGTTCGTTAATGATTCTCTTCACATCAAGGCCGGCGATTTTGCCAGCATCTTTTGTCGCTTGACGCTGCGAGTCATTAAAGTAAGCAGGCACAGTCACTACCGCTTCCGTTACTTCTTCACCGAGGTATTCTTCTGCGGTTTTCTTCATTTTTTGCAATATGCGAGCCGATACTTCAGGTGCCGCCATTTGCTTACCATTAGCTTCGACCCAAGCGTCGCCATTCTTAGCTTTAACGATTTTGTAAGGCATGAGATCAACATCACGCTGCACTACTTTTTCGTCAAACTTTCGTCCAATTAAACGCTTTACCGCATAAAGGGTATTAGTCGGGTTAGTAACCGACTGGCGTTTTGCTGGCTGGCCGACTAAAACCTCGCCATCATCAATAAACGCAACATAGGATGGCGTCGTGCGATCGCCTTCACTATTTTCAATGACGCGCGGTTTATCACCGTCCATCACCGCTACACAGGAATTAGTCGTTCCTAAATCGATTCCAATAATCTTACCCATCTTGAATTACCTCAAAAAAATGTCTTTCTGCCTTGTTTGTGGGGCTAATCGTTATTTATTCAAGCACCGCTTTATACTAGCTTGTAACACAGTGTTACAAATCACCTAAAGCAGCGCGCTTTTATTTCGCTACGATCACCATCGCCGCTCTTAACAGACGATCGTGTAACTTAAAACCTGATTGCACAACATTGATAATAGCGCCAGATTCAACCTCGTCTGACTCAACCATACTCATTGCTTGGTGAAGATTAGGGTCGAGTTTATCGCCAGCCTGTGGTGTCACCTCTTCAACTCCAAATTTTCCCAACGCAGTTTGCAATTGCTTAAGCGTGATTTCAACACCATCGCGCAAACCTTTTAAGCTCTCGCTAGCACCGTCAGCGACCTCAGCGTTAAGAGCCAATTTTAAACTATCGTGCACACTCAAGAGTTCTTTAGCAAAGCCCTCGATAGCAAACTTACGACCGTTTGCCACATCTTTCTCGGCACGACGGCGAACATTGTCTTCTTCTGCCTTAGCACGTAAAAAAGCGTCTTTTAACTTAGCTATCTCTGCATGTGCCAAACTAAGCTCGTCATCTTCAGAGGTTTCTTGAGTTTCTATTACTTCAACATCATCTTCTGACGGTACGCCTTGTTCAGCGTCCAGCACAGGCTCTTGGGCCTCATTTTCAACTGGCTTTTGATCTTTATTTTCTGTTTCCGACATAAGCTTTGTTTGCCCTAAAAAAGAATGGCTGAATTATGGGGATAGATACAATGAGTTCAAGGCTTTGTGTTAAAAATTATACATTTTTATCGGCTTTCATAGTTATCAAGATCTTTGTTGCCAATCTGTGCAAAATTCATAAGGCATCTTGAGATAACGACAGTCGCTAAATTAATATTGCGGCAAAGAGCGACCTACAAGCAAAAAATCAACAAAATCGCTTAGAAAACAAGCCTATAGCACCGTTATCCCTAACGTATAACTTTCGAGATTACCCTCTAGATACTGAAAATAAGCGTCGTACTAACCGTGTTGATGGATTAATAGCGGATTTTTAACGCTCATTCTAGGACACAAGCCCGAGCGGGCCAAAGAATGTGTGAGAGACTATCAATACAATATATATTCTAGTGATTAGCAAAACGTTCGTTGCAAGCCTAAAACGTGTCAACATTGACGCAACACAAAAACGCCCTATTTAACACTTAAATAAGTTAGCGAGCGTTCTTACAAAGCCTTTTATTAAATGAATCAGTCACAAGCGAGAAAACAGAGCACGACTCTCTTTATCGTCTTTACGGTAATGCTAGATGCCATGGGTATTGGATTAGTGCTGCCCGTTATGCCTGAATTGATACGCAATATTGCAGCTATGAATATGGCTGACGCTGCTCTTATTGGTGGCTTACTGACCTTTAGTTATGCCGCTATGCAATTTTTCTTTGGCCCACTACTCGGTAATTTGTCTGATGCTTACGGTCGTAGGCCAGTTTTAATCGTATCTTTAGTTTTCATGGGCTTGGATTATTTTCTGATGGCCTGGGCACCGACTCTTACTCTTTTATTTGTCGCTAGAATCATTTCAGGTATTAGCGGTGCAACCTACTCTACCGCGGCTGCCTATCTAAGCGATACTTCAGATAAAGGTGACCGCTCTGCAAACTTTGGCTATATAGGCGGTGCTTTTGGGGTTGGCTTTATTTTAGGACCAGCCTTAGGTGGTTTAATCGCCGAATTTGGGGTTCGTATGCCATTTATTGTAGCTGGCTGTTTAGCACTCATTAATGCTGCTTTTGGTTTATTAGTCCTGCCTGAGACCCTTAACAAGGCTCAGCGCAGACACTTTGAATTTAGACGCTGCAATCCATTTTCTGCGCTAATGCGAATCCGACTACTACCTGAAATATCAGGGTTGATGTTAGTCGCACTTTTAATGGCAACAGCCAACAATACCTACGGCGTAATTTGGTCATTTTTCACCATTGAACGGTTTCAGTGGGCAGTATCTACCGTTGGATGGAGCTTAGCGCTCTACGGTTTTTTCGCGGCCTTGGTGCAGGCCATATTACTGAAATGGTTAATTGCCAAGATTGGCGTGGTAAAAACGATCATGTTTGGCTTTATCATTTCTATATTATCTTTTTTCTGGCTTACCTTTATTGAGAGCTCACTGCTAATATTTTTAGGCATCCCAATTACCACAATCGGGGCACTATCGGGCCCAGCTATTCAAGGCTTAATGGCCGACCAAGTTGAAGACCATGAACAAGGAGAATTACAAGGTATTTTCGCTTCAGTGATGGCCTTGTCAGCAATTATTAGTCCTTTAATTATGAACACCACGTTTAAACTTTTTACACAAGCTGACGCCACAATCTATCAGCCGGGTGCTCCATTTATGGTAGCTGCCTTATTGATGGCGGCAGCTACTTATTTATTCGTTATCAGCCAAGGAAAATCATCAACTTTTAAAAAATAACCGCCTTAACTAGCTGAAAACTTAAAATCAGCAAATTGCTCACGTATTTTTAATTTGTGAATCTTTCCAGTAGCGGTGTACGGCAATTCATCGACGAAAACAACCTCGTCTGGCATCCACCATTTAGCCACTTTTCCATCCATAAATTCTAGAATGTCTTTCTCTGAGGCTTGACCATCGGCAGTACGAATGACAAGCAATAATGGTCGCTCATCCCATTTAGGGTGCGCAATACCAATAACAGCAGCTTCAGCCACACCGGTGTGTCCCATCGCGCAGTTCTCTAAATCTATGGAAGATATCCATTCGCCACCAGATTTAATAACATCTTTGGTGCGATCAGTAATAACCATATTGCCATCGGCATCAATACTAGCTACATCACCAGTATCAAACCACCCTTTTTCATCAAGCGCGGTTTCATCATGTTTAAAATAGCGTTCGACCACCCAGGGCCCGCGCACTTTTAATGCACCAAAAGCCACGCCATCCCACGGCAAATCATTATCTTCGTCATCTACAATTTTCATTGTGACTCCAAAAATAGGTCTACCCGCGCGCACTCTTAAAGAGTCATACTCTGCCTCAGAATATTCCTCTCGTGGCCGTTTAAGTTGATTAAATGTGCCTAGTGGCGCCATTTCAGTCATTCCCCATCCAGTAATACTAGTGACACCATATTTTTCTTCAAAGACTTTCATGGTGCTTAATGGGCAGGCTGAACCGCCGACACCAATGCATCTTAAATCAGGCAGCTCATTGCCGGACCCTTGCAAATAATTCAACAAAGACAACCAAACTGTTGGCACGCCAACGGAATAATTTACTTTTTCACGCGCCATCATTTCATATAGCGCCTGGCCGTCACCCATTTTAGAACCCGGAAATACCAATTTAAAACCGGCTAAGGCAGCTGAATAGGGAATGTTCCAGGCATTAACATGAAACATTGGCACAACCGGTAAGGTCGTCTCATAGCTCTTCAAGCCCATGCTATCGCCTAGGCAAGCCGCATAACTTTGTAACACCAGCGAGCGATGTGAATACAACACGCCTTTTGGGTTGCCGGTGGTGCCTGATGTATAACACAAAGAACAGGCCGAGTTTTCGTCAATCTCAGGCCAGGGAAAATCTGCACTATGTTTGGCTAATAAGGTCTCATAACAATACACATTGCTAAGCTTGGTTTGCGGCATGTGCTGTTCATCGGACATGATGATAAAACCTTTGACGCTCGGAATTTGCTGTTCGATTGCCTCAAGCAAAGGCACGAACATTGGATCAACTAATATAAACTGATCTTCTGCATGTCCAATGATGTAAACCAGTTGTTCAGGAAACAAACGCGGATTAATGGTATGACAAACTGAGCCGCTGCAGGCGACACCAAAATAAGCTTCCATATGGCGATAATCATTCCACGCCATTGTTGCAACCACTTGCCCTTCTTTTAGCCCTAGCTCCCGTAAAGCATGCGCCAGCTGAGCGGCTCGATCAAAGCACTCTCTTTGAGTGTATTCATGTCTTGGATTGTCATGCACCAGCGATACAATTTTACTATCTCCATTGATTGTTCGCCCATGATTCATAAGTGACGTAATCGTTAACTGCTCACCCATCATCAAACCTTGCATTGCGGCCTCCATTGATAAATTCAAATTTTCTTATTAGTTGTAAGTATAAGCGACTAAAAGCAAAAACATTAAGGCCTACTCACTGTCGAGCAAAAGCTTAATAAGCGGCACGAGCGCGCCAGCTGGGGCCGGCTCAAGCGGAGGCGGAGGCGGAGGCACAGACAAAAAGCTAAATTGCAAATCTCTAAAATCTTGCCCCACTGCAAAATTAAAACTCACGCCGTCCAAAATTAAAGGGTCGCCGATGTTTGTGGTTGGAAAATGCGTTTGTGCAGAAACGGTTTCATCGCAATTTTGACAAGCTACCGACAATTGCCAAAATACCGGCGCATCATCACGGTTTAACAAAAAGGCAAACGGGCCACTATTTTGGCCCACCTGAATGATCGCAAAAAACTCAACAACGGTAGAAGGAAAATCGTTACTGCGAGCGGTAATTGTGATTTGCTCGTCGCCTGTTGCTACTAGGCCTTCAGGTAGGCTTACCACGCCTTCATAGATATCAAACATATCAAACGTTTGTGCTAAAGCAAAACGCGGGCTTAATGCCATTAAAGACAAAGCAAACAAAAAGCTGAATTTTAAGAAACGATGGCTAATTGCTTTAATCATCAGACGATGATTTGAACTTATATTGTTGGGAGTTAGTGAAGGGGCTGGCATTCAAGAAGTTTTCTAACGCTGCTCAATCACCCACCAAGAAGCCACGCTCAAGGCAGACATACTAAAGGCAGCCACCGCCAATGTCATAGGGCTAACAACCAGTGACTCAGGAACAAAACTTATGGCAAACGCATACGCCTGTTGAATATCAACAAAGTAAGAAACAGCCGCAACACCAAGACCCGCCGTCAAAACGTCCATAAGTAAAGAGCTACGAGGCTTACCTTTAAGCTCAACCGGGGTCGCTTTAGCCAAACCATTTAAAACCCCTGCGCTGATGTAGTGATCGACTAGCACTGGCTCACTTTCTCTTGCTCGAGAAAAAAGCTGGTCTAGGTCTAGGTTGTTTTCATTGGTATTCATATTTTATTCAATGCTGTCTTATCGCCATGCGGCTAAGGCGTCTTGTAAGTCAGCGCGCCCTCGGTTTATGTGTGTTTTAACCGTACCTAATGGAATACCCATAATATTAGCAATTTCTTGCTGAGTATTTTGTCGATGCAGCAATAAGTGTAGCACAGAGCGGCGCTCAGGCTCGAGTTTAGCCAATAACCTTGCCAATTTTTTATGTAAACCACTCTCATCTTGCGGATCTGCCTCTACTTGAGCTATTTCCTCCACCGGATGAGAGTCTATCGAATCCATTAATAAAGTCTTTTTGCGTGCTTGCTGCAAGAAGACGTTGTAGGCAATGCGGTAAAGCCAACTGGAGAATTTTGAGTCACCGCGAAACTTTGATAGATTCTTGAAGGCTTGAATAAATGCCTCTTGCACTAAGTCATCGGCCAGCGCCTCATCCCAATTAGTGAGTTGACGCATGGAGTAGCGCAACTTTGATTGATGTCGATTAACCAGCTCGGTATACGCTAGCTGGTCTTGTTTGGTGAGGGCTTTAGCAATTAAAGCGCCATCATCCACAACATCCTCAATAGGTTTCAAAACTAATAGTATAAGTCTGTGTTCGGTCTATTTAGTTACTCAGACTCAGATTGTTTGGCTTTACGCTCATCCATGTACCAAAAACCTAAGCGCCCGAGCCCAATAAACAAAGGTATAAATCCCATTCCGGAAACAAACTCTTCACCAGCAACCGCAAAGCCAACAATCAAACCAAGCCCGATAGTTGCTAGAGTAATTCCGCTGCGTAAGAGGTTTTCTGTACTTCCTTCATCAAATTCAGACATGACATGGGCTGGCACCTCCTTGCCGTTTTGTATGAAGGCATTGACCATCTCCATTTTTTGGCGGCGGCGGCGGCTACTAAACCACGACAAGGCGATCAAAATGAGAATAGGCGTGCTAAATACTATGGCGACAATAGCGACAGCACCGTCGGGAATCTTGTCACCGTCACCGTCGACACGAACGACATCGATATTTCCAATTTTTTGTAAAATCTCCAGCTTCTGTTCTTCGGACAAGCCTTCAACCTTCACTTCAAGAGTTTCAGCAGCGTCTTTATCGAGTTTGCTTATTAATGCCATTAAGTCATCAAGCTTCTCCTTAGAATCAGTGTCTGAATCCCAGCTAAGCTGGCCACTGACTTTAGTGGAATCGTCATCTTCACTAGCGGGAACAAGCCCACTAGCGAGTACAAAGAGCGCCAAAAAAACGAGCGCTAAAACAATTTTGTTCATGCTTCTTTTGGTAGTTATATTCATAGCTTTCTCCAGTCGTGCTGTATATTCCTAAGTTTAGATGCCTTTTGTTATGGTTTGGATTCAATTTTCACAATAAAAAAGGAGGCAATGCCTCCTTTATTTAAATCGCTATTTTTCAGTGGCTTACAACCATTAAACATAGATTTTTCCTTTACTAAACAACTTGGCCTGCCCTCCGATTACCACTCTCTGCTTATTATATTGGCATTTTATCTCACCACCGCGTGGCGATACCTGCTTGGCATGCAATTCATTTTTAGCAAGCCGGTCAGCCCAATATGGTATTAATTTGGTCAACGCAGAGCCCGTAACAGGGTCTTCTTTAACGCCTACCTTAGGAGCAAAAAACCGGTGCACAAAATCGTACTGATCACTGGCCGCGGTAACAATCACTCCACGACCTTGCAAGCTAAGCAACTTATCAAAATCAACATCGAGATTAGCTAGCGCTTGTGCGTCTTTAAGCACAACTAAATAATCTTGATTAAAATAGCACTCTGCTTGCGCCAAGTTTAGCGCTTTCAATAGCTCCGGTGGTGCCGAGACTGGCTCAGCCACTTCACTAGGAAAATCCAGTATCCACCAATTGCCTTGTAATTCGGCGCTCAAAGGTCCACTTCTTGATTCAAACTCTATTGCCTCGCGCCCTTCAAGTGCATTGACAATAAAGGCACTGGCTAAGGTTGCGTGGCCACATAGATCTACTTCAACTGTCGGCGTGAACCAGCGAATCCGATCTTGACCGTCATCTTCCAACACGTAAAAGGCTGTCTCGGCTAAGTTGTTTTGCTCAGCAATGGCTTGCATAAGATCATCAGCAAGCCATTTCTGTAGCGGCACAACCGCCGCTGGATTGCCCTCAAAAGCACGCCCAGCGAAGGCATTTACAATGTATTGATCTAGTTCCATCTTAATTCAGCCAAACTGTATCTTTTGTTTTGCTGCTAGGTGTTTTTAGCGCTTAATTGTTCAACAACCTTATTACCAAAAGCATCGGTAGATAGCATAGTCACGCCACTGTCTGGTTTGGATAAATCAGAAGTCGAATAACCGCTGGCAAATACCGCTTGCATGGCATCCCAAATATTAGCTGCTTCGTCTTTCATGCCAAAACTGTATTCAAGCATCATCGCCATCGAACCGATCATAGAATATGGGTTAGCGATCTTTTGCCCAGCAATATCAGGCGCCGAACCATGTGAAGGCTCATAATAAGCCTTGTTGTTTGGCCCTAAACAAGCCGATGGCATTAAACCAAGCGACCCTAAAATACCACCGCCTTGGTCACTTAAAATATCGCCGAACATATTTTCCATCACCATCACGTCAAACTGAGCTGGATTTAAACAAAGTGCGGTCGCTGCTGCATCCACCAAGGTGTGGCGAACTTCTACCTCCGGATAGTCTTTTGCAACCTCTTCTAATACTTCATTCCATAAAACACTCGACTTTAAAACGTTGCTCTTATGAATATTATGCAAGATACGTTTTCGCCCCATCGCTAAGTTAAAGCCTGAATGAAGAATATTGCTAATTTGATCTTCATCGTATTCTAAAACTTCGCGTACAAAACGCTTGCCATTGCTATCAACGCCCAACTCCTTCTCGCCAAAGTACAAACCACCCACCAGTTCACGCACCATTAAAATATCTATTCCTTCACCGATCACTTCAGGCTTTAATGGCGAAAAATGCGCCAAGGATCTTGGCAAATAAACAGGGCGATAATTAGCATAGGTATTTAAACGCTTACGCAATGGTAAAAGCGCGCCGCGTTCAGGTTGTTGGTCAATGGGAATTTTTTTAGATTCCTCATGATTTAAACCAATCGGCCCTTTAACTACCGCATCGGCTTCATCAACCAACTTTTGGGTTTGTTCAGGAAACGCACTTCCATGCTCAAAATACGCTCCCGCTCCAAAAGGAGCTTCAACAATGTCAAAGGTGACTTCGTTACGCTGCTCGATAACCTTAAGAACCTTAAGGCCTTCTTGGGTAATTTCTGGGCCAATCCCGTCGCCCGCCAAAATGGCAATTTTGTAGTTCGTCACTAAATTAATTAATTGTGTATTGTGTGCCCTTTAAGTCTAACGTATCTAGAAAAGTAATCGAAGGCAGGATTAATCTTTAACACAGGTTATCGCTACTGGTAGTCTCAGCAATGATGGCATGCACGCTGATAGTGAATAGAACTCGGCGTGCAGCGAATTCACATGCTTGCCTGCGCATATCAGAACCAAGGCGTGAATATCAACGCTTCTTAGATCTGCTAAACTATCGTCTAACTAGCTTAACAAGCTCACTTTTCACCAGAGACTTTATATGAAAATACTAAGTAAACTATCTATTCTTACTTGCGCGCTAACATTAACTCTGCCCGCCTTAGCTCAAGATACACTTGAGTTAAAAACTGAAAAAATTTCCGATTCAGTTTATATGCTTTCCGGGGTTGGTAAGTTTACTGGAGGCAATATTGGTTTAAGTATCGGCGATGATGGCGTCGCTATGATTGATAACGGAATTCCAGACTTGCTCGACGTGCTTAAAGCTGAAATTGCCAAGACCACCGATAAGCCAATTGACTATCTAATTAACACGCACGCGCATGGTGATCATACAGGCAATAATGTGAGCTTTGGCGGTGCCGGCTCACGCATTATTAGTCATCAAAATTTACGTCGTTCTCTGCTTAATAAAAACATAGATTCAACCGGCTTGCCAGTTCTTACGTTTAACGATCAAATGACTATTCACATCAATGGCGATGCTGCGAAAATTATGCATTTTGCCAATGCTCATACAGACGGTGACGGTATTGTCTTTTTTGAACAAGCCAATGTGATCCACACTGGCGACATCATGTTCAATGGTGTATTCCCGTTTATTGATTCGAGTAATGGTGGTTCAGCAGTAGGCATGATAGCCGCTCTTAAAGGAATCGCTGAGATTGCAAACGACGATACAAAAATAATTCCTGGACATGGCCCGCTGGCCACGAAAGCTGATGTAATAAGTAGCGCGGCTATCATCGAAGATGGCTTACAAATCGTTAGCAACATGGTTGCCGATGGTAAGTCTGACGAAGAAATTAAAGCAGCTAATCCATTAGCGGCTTATGAAAGTTTTGGTTCTGGCTTTATCAGCACCGATCGAATGATTGATCAGCTCATTCACGCGGCACGCTAACAGCCATTCATTGGTTCGAGACTAGACGGCGCTATGTTATTAATAGCGCCTCAGAACTTAGGACAACACCGTTGTTATCGGCATAGACCCAATCGCCTGGTTGAATCGTATGCCCGGCAAACGAGACCGCCACATTTAGATCACCTAAACCACGTTTGTCGGTTTTCATAGGATGAGTATTAAGCGCCTTAACGCCGAGTTCTATCTTGCCTATTTCATCGCAGTCGCGAATACAACCGTAAATTAATAAACCACTCCAGCCATTGTTCGCGGCATTTAGCGCAAGCATGTCTCCTAGAATGGCACGGCGTAATGAGCCACCACCATCCATAACAATGACGCGCCCAAAGCCTGGCTCGTCAACTAACTTTTTTACCACTGAGTTGTCTTCAAAACACTTAATGGTTACAGCTTGCCCAGAAAAGTCTGTACGCCCGCCATAGCTATTAAAAATAGGCTCAAGTACACGAACCTTATCGGGGTATTGATCACACAAGTCTGGCGTCGATAACTTTGTCGCTAAGTCAGTCACTAGTACTACCCTTCTCTGCCCTCACATTGACATGCTCGTAAGGACAATGCCGACACGCATTGCCGCAACAGCGGCCACGTGCTAAGTGGTAAGCTTGGGTTAAGACCATTAAGCCATCTTCCATATAATAATGAATATTTTCTTCCAACTTAGGAAGCGGCCATGCTTGCTTATTAGCGTTTGAAGTCATGCTTTTGCTCTTGATTCATTTATCGGTCAATCGTCATTAGTCTCACTAGAGCGTTTAAGTATTGCGCCGATATTGCCCACCGACGGTAAAAAACGCATCGGTGATTTGACCAAGTGAGCACACTCTTACTGCGTCCATCAAGGCTTCGAAACCATTGCCGCCAGAATCAATTACTTTTTGTAGGCCGGCTAATTGTTGTGGCGACGCACCAGCGTTTCGTTGATGAAATTCTTTTAGTCGACGAATTTGACTTTGTTTTTCATCATCAGTAGAACGTGCCAATTCAATTTCTTGGTCCTCTTGCTCAGGGGTTTCCGGTAAAAAAGTATTCACACCAATGATTGGATGCGAGCCGTCATGCTTCATTGTTTCATAATGCATAGATTCATCTTGAATGCGACCGCGCTGATAACCGGTTTCCATCGCACCGAGCACACCACCACGATCGGAGATACGCTCAAATTCTTCCAATACCGCTTGCTCAACTAAATCGGTAAGCTCTTCGACGATAAACGACCCTTGCATTGGGTTTTCGTTTTTAGCCAAACCAAACTCTCGATTTATAATGAGTTGTATTGCCAATGCTCTGCGCACTGATTCTTCTGTAGGCGTGGTAATGGCTTCATCATAGGCGTTAGTGTGCAAACTATTGCAATTATCGTTGATCGCTAACAAGGCTTGTAAGGTTGTACGAATATCGTTGAACTGCATTTCTTGCGCATGCAAAGACCGACCTGACGTTTGAATATGGTACTTAAGTTTTTGGCTACGCGCATTAGCACCATACTTTTCGCGCATAGTTACCGCCCAAATACGCCGAGCGACTCGACCAATTACGGTGTACTCAGGATCCATTCCATTAGAGAAAAAGAATGAAAGGTTAGGCGCAAAATCATCGATATTCATGCCACGTGCTAAATACGTTTCAACAAAGGTAAAGCCATTAGCAAGCGTGAATGCCAATTGCGAAATTGGGTTAGCACCTGCTTCGGCAATATGGTAACCAGATATTGAAACCGAGTAAAAATTGCGCACCTGTTGATCGATAAAATACTGCTGAATATCGCCCATCATACGTAAGCTAAATTCAGTCGAAAAAATACAAGTGTTCTGACCCTGATCTTCTTTTAAGATATCGGCTTGCACCGTACCACGCACTTGAGTAAGAGCCTCGGCTTTCAACTTAGCATGCTGAGCCTGATCTGGAGCACTGCCATTTTCTTGAGTAAACTTATCGACTTTTTGATCGATCGCGGTGTTCAAAAACATCGCTAAAATAGCCGGCGCTGGACCGTTAATAGTCATTGATACTGAGGTCGTTGGATCGCATAGATCAAAACCGTCGAACAACTGTTTCATATCATCCAAGGTCGCGACAGATACCCCTGAATTACCAATTTTGCCGTAAATATCTGGTCGCACCTCAGGGTCAAAACCATAAAGAGTAACTGAATCAAAAGCAGTCGATAAACGTTTAGCCGGCGAGTGTTCAGACAGTCTTTTAAAACGCTGGTTAGTGCGCGCTGGATCGCCTTCACCAGCAAACATTCTCGCTGGATCTTCGCCTTCTCTTTTTAAGGGAAAAACACCGGCTGTAAACGGGAAATAACCCGGTAAATTTTCGCGTCGCAACCAAGATAACAAGTCGCCAGAGGCTTTATAACGGGGCAAACTAATTCTGGAGATTAACAATCCCGACAATGATTTACGTTTCTCAACTTGCTCTACTTCTTGGCAACGGCTAGGCCATTGCGCAAGTAACTCTTTACTTTCTTTGCTTAAACTTTGCTCGCGCTCAGTGATTAAGTCAGTAAGTACTTCGGCATCTCGCTTTCCTTGCAGAAGCTCTTTGCTTAGTTCTAGCGCCGCATGCTCTTGTGCAAACTTGCTTTGCTGCTCGGTGTCTTGATGATAGGCACGCACCGTCTCTGAAATTTCCGCTAGATATCGTTGGCGCGACGTTGGCACAATCACCGATCGCTCACTTGGCTCGCGTCGGTCAATAAGGTTTAAAGAAGATTCCCATTGGCGCAAACCTTTATCTCTTAACACTCTCAATAGAGCATGATAGGCCGCGGTAACACCATCATCACCAAAGCGCGATGCAATCGAACCATACACCGGCATTTTGTCTGGGCTTTGCTCCCACGCTTCACGGTTTCGTTGCACCTGCTTGGACACATCTCTTAATGCATCCGCCGCACCTTTACGATCGAATTTATTAATAACAACCAAATCCGCAAAGTCGAGCATATCTATTTTTTCAAGCTGACTCTGGGCACCAAACTCCGGTGTCATAACATACATGCTGGCATCGACATAAGGCACGATACCTGCATCGCCCTGGCCAATACCGGGTGTTTCAATGATGACTAAATCAAAATCAAACGCTCTTACCGCGCTGATGATATCCGTCAAATTTTCAGGCACTTCGCCTTGTCCACCACGAGTGGCAAGCGAGCGCATAAAGATGTTCGGATGATAGATTGAATTCATGCGAATTCGATCACCTAATAAAGCACCACCTGTTTTTCTTCTGGTTGGGTCAACCGCTAGCACGGCTATCTTGGCTGTCTCACCACTATCGATGCGAAAGCGTCTTATGATCTCATCGGTTAATGACGATTTTCCGGCCCCGCCGGTACCCGTAATTCCTAGTACAGGAGGTAAGCTAGAAGAATCAGTGAGCGATTCATTCAAACGACATTCGCCGGCTTCAATGCCACTAATAATTTTCGATAGCATACGATAGTCGTTGGGACTTTCTTTACTAGTTTGCCAATCAACTTGGACGCGTGGTGTATCCCTAGAACGTTTAATCATGTCTTGAATCATGCCAACCAAGCCAAGATCCATTCCATCGCGCGGCGAATAAATTCGAGCTACACCATAGTCATGCAAGTCTTTAATTTCGTCCGCAACAATAACGCCGCCGCCGCCGCCAAAAACTCTGATATGAGAAGCGTCGTTCTCGGCCAGCATGTCGACCATATATTTAAAGTACTCGACGTGACCACCTTGGTACGAGCTCATTGCAATCGCGTCAACATCTTCTTCAAGCGCGGTCTTAACGACTTCAGCCACAGAACGATTATGCGCTAGATGAATTACCTCAACACCCTGCGCTTGTAAAATCCGGCGCATGATATTGATTGAAGCATCATGGCCGTCGAACAAACTTGCGGCGGTAACAAAACGCGGCGGACGAGTCCCTTGCGCACCTTTAATTTGAGGTGAGCTATCTAAAAATGTCATTGAATTTTCCTCTATAACTGCTTAGCCATTTTGCGGCTGAAGATAGTGACGCATGGTTAGTTTTAAACCATCATGCAATCGTTTTATTTGATTGAGTTTGCTCGGGTTAGCTAACCAGTAATAAACAATACCGGTAACACTGGCACTAAATTGAGCGGCAATAAAATGCGCATCATCTTTAGTACTTTGATCGATTAGTGGGTCGCCTTCAATCCAATTGACCACGTCTTCAAAGCGTCGTTGATCAATATTATTAATGGTGTCACGCAGCGCTGAATCAGAATTAATGGATTCAAACCACAGTAGATACAAGGTGCGGACATAGACCGGAGTATCAACACAAAATATGTAATGTTGATCAAGTGCTTTCTCTATAGCTTCTAAGCCCATGGAAGAGCCTATGGACTTCTTTAACTGAGACAACCATCGCTCGCCAACTTGCTTAACAATAAAAGCAAATAATTTTTCTTTATTACCAAAACGATGACTGGCCAAACCGCGGCTATAGCCCGCTTGAATACCAACGTCGCTTAAACTGGTCGCGGCGGCGCCACGTTCGTTAATCATCTCTACCGCAGCTTCAAACATACGTTGATCAGACGCCTCGGTTCGCTGTGCCTGCGTTAAACGAACTTGTTGATTGTCTATCGATTTATTCACGACACGAATACGGCATCGCTTAGATCACAGCCAATCTGCGCACCACTTACCACTGCATCGCCATGCGCGCGCGCGCGCGGTAAAATTTGTTGCATAAAAAAATGTGCGGCAAGCTGCTTGCTTTGATTAAATTTAGCATCGCCGCCGCGATCAAGCGCTGCATAATAAGTACGCAAGTGATACCAAGCGCCGATAACGTAACCGAATTGCATTAGAACGTTAAAAGAAACCGCGCCCTCAAAGTTTGGATTACTCGAGGCGTTCGCGAGAATGTAATCCACCGATTCTTGCAGACCCGTAAGATGCGTCTTAAAACTCTCCGCGATTGTCGAGTCTGCGTTTTGATGCTTGTTAAAAGTATCTAAACTACTTTGCATTTCTGACATAAGGTCCTTAAAACCTTGACCGCCGTCTCGGAGCAATTTACGGCCCACAAGATCATTGGCTTGAATTGCCGTGGTACCTTCATAAATAGCGGTAATACGTGCATCGCGATAGTGTTGTGCAACACCGGTTTCTTCAACATATCCCATGCCACCATGTATTTGGATGCCGAGCGACGTTACTTCATTCACCAATTCGGTAGGCCAAGCTTTAACCACCGGCGTGAGCAAAGCAAATTTGTTTGAATGATAGTCACGTTCGTCTTGGCTAACCGCATGACCACGCAAATCATGCGATAAAGATGCATCAAAACACATAGCTCGCATGGCGTCGGTCAGTGACTTCATTTGCATCAACATACGTTGTACATCAGGGTGACCAATGATCGCAGTAGGTTCGCCAGTTTCTGGACTTCGACCTTGCATTCTCTGGCGTGCGTAATCTAAGGCGTCTTGATAAGAACGTTCGGCAATACCTACACCTTGCAAGCCAACCTCTAAGCGCGCGTGGTTCATCAAAGTAAACATGCACGATAATCCTTGGCCAGCTTCACCAATCATATAAGCTTTAGCGCCCTCGTCTTCACCAAAGCTCATAACGCAGGTAGGGCTGGCGTTAATGCCTAACTTTTCTTCCGTCGAGACTACCTTAACGTCATTACGCTCACCCAGACTGCCATCGGCATTAGGAATAAACTTTGGTACTAAAAATAATGACAAACCTTTAACACCTGCAGGTGCATCTTCTAATGGGGCAAGAACAATATGCAAAATATTTTCGGCCATGTCATGCTCTCCCCATGTAATGAAAATCTTCTGCCCTTTTATTAAATAATGATCGCCATTGGATTTTGCCTTGGTTTTCAAGTTCGATAAATCTGAACCCGCATGCGATTCTGTCAAATTCATTGTGCAGGTCCACTCACCACTAATTACCTTTGCAAGATAAGTATCGCGCAGCTCTTGGCTTGCATGTGCAGCTAATACATCCATGCCACCGGCACTCAGCATCGGGCAGACCGCAAATGCCATATTGGCGCTATTCCAAAACTCACTGGCCGCCATATGCACTGAAAACGGCAAACCTTGTCCACCAAAATTAGTATCTTGCGCCAACGATGTCCAACCACTTTCTTGAAAGAGCTTATAGGCCTCTTTAAAGCCTGGCGGCGTCTTGACTTCGCCATCGATCGCTTTTGAGTGTTCAATATCTCCTATTCGATTTAAAGGCGCGATCACCTCAGCTGAAAACTTTGCAGCCTCTTCGACGATAGCGTCAACCAGATCCGGTGTTGCTTCGCTAAATTCAGGAATCTGCGTTAACGACTCGATATTAAACAAATCGTTTAACACGAAGGACATCTCATCGACAGGAGCTTTATAATCGGCCATAGGGATATTCAATTGAATTCAAGAGGATCAACAACATACTTGCTTGTAACAAGTAAGTCAATTATTGGCACTTAATATTGATCAGATTAGACTACTACCAGGTAACTCGCCCAAGCAAAGGTACACCTCAGAGTCTTACTAATTCCTCACACTCGTGTTGCAATGAATCAAGTTATGACTTAATTCATTGCAATTTATCCATTGCTTCATTGATAATCCGCTAATGCAGTTAGACAGTGATATTCCTAGTGATGTTAAGACATCACAGCTACTAAGAGACTCTCTCAATAGTTTCAAAGACGATAACATTCCGATTGGCGATTTATTATCTAAGTTTCAGAGACGCTCCTATGGGGGCGTTTTTTTAATCCTAGCTCTACTCGCAATGGTGCCCGGCATTTCGGTACCTGCCGGTGCGGTGTTGCTTGTGCCGGCAATGCAATTAATGCTTGGTTATCCAGCTCCAGTTTTTCCTAAAAAGATAAGTAAAAAAACAGCAAGTACAGAAGGACTGAAAAAATGGGGACTGAAGGTTGCCAATTGGATAGAAAAACTCGAACACCTAGTAAAGCCACGGCTACCGCTATTAACCAGCCATATCGCGCGTCGAGTAATTGGCCTGATCATTTTTTTATTGGCAATTGTGGTGGTAATTCCCTTCCCGCTCAGCAATTTTCCACCAGCGCTGGCAACCATTTGCTTTGCTTTGGCTTTACTAGAACGCGATGGCCTTATGATAATCATTGCAAGCATTATCAGTTTTATCGCTTTTAGCATCGGGGTGACTGTGTTTTATATAGTGTTGAATTGGCTGAGCCGTTTTTTGTTTTAGTGGCACTGCAAACGCGCCTTTCATTCATATTCTTACACCGCTAATCATGAATTCTTGCTTTACTTACTATTTTCATATTCAGTTCAAGAACACCTTTTTGAAGCGCCACCTCTCCCACACGTCCGGCAACAATATCTGTTGGTTCGTCATTGATTTTATACAAGTTAAACGTTCATATTCTGTAGAAAATCGTGCGAAACCCTGAAGCGAATCACCTAAATTGGAACTACTAACTTCTCCAGCAGTACAATAAAGGTTCGACCAAACACCCTTTTGCAAAGCATTTATCACAGCTCGCGCATTAATGAGTTGAGTATTTGTCCAGTAATTTTAATTTTATTACTTTCTGTAACCTTTGAGGGGAACAACATTCCTAAAGGTTATTTCTGGAATGATTTTTAACCATTTTAAAAATCATCAACAACACTGCATATTACGGGTGTAGCTTAAATAAAGCTGCAAATTAACTAAATTATCTAAATCTTTTGAGGTGCTATTGTGGAAGTTATGACTATTGTGACGTTGTTGTTACTTGGTTTAGTTGCTTGGTTTGAATTAACCGACTTCTAAACACAAGTATTAAAGCAAAACTTTGATCACTCCTAATTATTGGCTTTTTGTCGAGCCGTCTACTGAGAACGACGGCTCTATCCGCTGAAGGCTCCTAACATACAATCTAATGCCAAGCAGAATAAGCA
>CAYSUU010000014.1:46722-69236 GCA_964434375.1 uncultured Gammaproteobacteria bacterium
GGCTCTATCCGCTGAAGGCTCCTAACATACAATCTAATGCCAAGCAGAATAAGCATTAGTAGTTATATCCAAAAGGCTTTGATAAGCGCCCGGACAAGCCGCCACTACATGCCCATTATCCAAGAACTGGTCACCTCCAAATAGGTCGGCTACCATGCCACCCGCTTCTTCAACGAGCAATACGCCTGCGGCAATATCCCATAGTTTGAGATTTGCCTCCCAGTACCCCTCATAACGACCTGCTGCTACATAAGCCAAGTCTAGGGCCGCCGAACCTAAGCGTCTGACTCCTGATGTTTGTTGTTGAACTACTGCAGTTAAACAATCGGTAAAACAAGAAAGATTATCTAATGTTCGCCCATTAAACGGCACTCCGGTTGCGTATAAACCCCCGCTCATTGACGAACGCTCGCTTACAGTTATCGGGGAACCATTTAGACTGGCGCCTAAACCTCTACTGGCACTGAATAGCTCATCTTTAATCGGATCAAAAACAGTCCCATGTATGATCTTACCATCATGCTTGAGAGCGATCGAAATTGCGTAGTGCGCGATACCTCGAAGAAAGTTAGTGGTGCCATCAAGAGGGTCGACGACCCATTGATATTCGCTAAGTGACGCGCTAAGGCCGAACTCCTCTCCAACAATACTATGCTGAGGAAATTCACTCGCTATGACTTCATAGATAATCTTTTCGGATTCTCTATCCACCTCACTCACATAATCATTTAATGATTTCTGTTCGATTTTAAGATTTGATATATCGGCCGCTCTAGATTTTACAAAATCACCAGCGGTGCGCGCCGCGATAGCAGCTATAGAGGCATGTTTATTCATGCCTCTATTATCAACTGCAAAATAGTTTTATCCAAACACTTAAAGGTGCCGAACAAGCACCAAAAAACACTAAGTTAATCTAATAGCTGCACGTAGCCATCTAAACCACGCGGTATGAGCACACCAACCTTCTTCGCGATGTCATTTAAATCTTTAACACCGTTATCATCTATTAACCAACCTTGAACTGTTCCGATCACACCACCGGCATAAAATTCAGATACAGGATCCAATTCTTGTGGTGCCAGATTACTATTGAAATGCAAAAGTACTCTTTCAGAAATCAAACGAGAAACCAGTCGTTTTAATAGGCTCAAGCATTGTATGCCTGCTTGTCCAGTAAACGCAGCACGCATCATTGTGCGTTCTTTATCGCATTCTTCTAATAAAGTCTTTATGCAAAACTCAACAAATTCAGACCGCCCAATATCCGCATTTTGAATTAATGCTTCGCTTTTAGACCAGCTGCGTTCAAACAAGGTCTCTATCCTACTTAACAAAATAGATTGCTTGCTATCAAAGTTTGAATAAAAAGTCTGACGACTAACCCCAGCAGTTTTAGTTAATTCCCCAATCGTAATTTCATCGATTGTCTTATCTTGTAAATGTTGAGCCAATGCTAGTTGTAGCTTTTCTTGACTCCGTCTTTTTCGCAAATCCATTATTCACCCACGTTAATTCTAAAAAATTATAGCCCAGCGTTTATCCAATGTGTCACCAAGGTAACGCGATTTTGACTCGTACTCTTGTATAATCACGTTAACTGTTTTTTATCGTGATTAAAGCCATATCAATAACGCTATTCGTCTGACACCTAAGCAAAACTGCTTGTTTATACACAACGCTGGCGCAATTAGACACAATATTCAATCACATTGGAAGGCAGACAGTTGTCTTGTAACGAAACTTTACAGCTTGGTAAGTAAATAACCCTTAAGAATCGATCATTTGTATCCTAAAATCGGCCGCTCATTGATTAGCTTACTTACACCCTTATAGCAAGCACCTCTAGTAATTTTACACCAATGAATAAAATACTCATGCTATTTAAAGCCAAGCCAATCCTCTATATGCTTGTTTTGTCCTTAATGCTAAGCGCTTGTCAAACTACTAACCTACTTACAAATTGGCCGAGCGATATTCCACCACGCCAGGTATTCATTGATGGCTATTACGACAAACGCGGCATCACATCCGCTAGCGATAAAGCACTAAAGGCGCACTTAACTTGGATTGTAAGGTTCTATAAAGGCGTTCCCCTTTACCCTCAAGGTTGGAACAAGGTGAGCGCGCGTTATTTGTCCACATTAAAAAACGACGAACTGCGTGATGCGCTAGAAATTCGAATTAACAAGTTAGGAATTGAAATTGCCAACGAATGGGCACAAGCAAATAATATTCGATTAATAAATAGTAAAGTAATGCTTGCATGGGGAAATGGCTTGCGCACCGCTGCCCTAAGAATGGAGCACGTTTCTTATATAAGCCAAGTCGAACGTGATGTGCAACTTTTACTAGAAAAGAAAGTTGACGCCTCGGAAATTAATACTGAACGTTATTTTCCGATTGATGAAGAGAACTCTGACGACTTTGATGATTTCTAAGGCGCGCCTTTTATTCACCTGAAGAATATCCAGTAAAAGGTGGGCGAGGCACCATCGACTATATGCTTTGGTTATACTAATGGATTAGAGAATTATCTATTCGGATATATTATGAGTTTTCACCCACCTACTCGCACGCTTATGGGGCCGGGCCCTTCCGACGTTCATCCGCGCGTCTTGTCAGCACTTGCTAGACCAACTATTGGTCATCTTGATCCTGAGTTCATTCGTTTAATGGATGAGGTAAAGGGCTTACTTCAATATGCTTTTCAAACCGACAATGAATTGACACTTCCAGTCTCTGCGCCTGGTTCAGCAGGTATGGAAGCGTGCTTTGTTAACTTAGTCGAAGCAGGCGATGAAGTGATTATTTGCCAAAACGGCGTGTTTGGCGGCCGGATGCAGCAAAACGTCACACGTCTTGGCGCCAAGGCTATTATGGTGATCGATGATTGGGGCACAGCAATCGATCTTGAAAAAGTAAAACGAGCGGTAATAGAAAATCCAAACGCAAAAGCACTGGCCTTTGTACACGCTGAAACATCCACTGGCGTTCGTAATGATATCGAAGCTTTGTGTTCAATCGCCCGTGAAAACAATTTATTAACTATCGTTGACACCGTCACTGGGCTCGCGGGCATCGAGGTCGCTGTCGATACTTGGCAAGCAGATGCGGTGTATAGTGGCACACAAAAATGTTTATCTTGCGTTCCCGGTTTATCACCCGTTACGTTTAGTTCGCGCGCGCAAGATGTGATCGCCAGTCGCCAGTCAGATGTACAAAGCTGGTTTTTGGATATGAACTTGGTAATGGGTTATTGGGGACAGGGTACAAAACGCGCTTATCACCATACCGCGCCCATAAATGCTCTATACGCATTGCACGAATCTCTCATCATGCTAAAAGAAGAAGGCTTAACGCGTAGCTGGCAACGCCATCAGAGAAATCACTTAGCATTGCGAGCTGGGTTAGAAGCTCTGGGCTTAAGTCTTGTTGTGAAGGAACAAGATAGACTGCCTCAGCTCAATGCTGTTTCAATACCCAAAGGCGTTGATGAGGCAAAACTGAGACAACAACTATTAAGTGACTACCAATTAGAAATAGGCGCTGGATTAGGAAACCTTGCCGGCAAGGTCTGGAGAATTGGTTTAATGGGGTATGCATCACGCGAGGAAAACGTCCGATTATGCGTGCAAGCCTTAGAGACCGCTCTCATTGAACAAGGCTACGCGTGTGACGCAGGCAGCGCTATTCACGCAGTGAACGAGCATTATAAAATATAGCTTACTTTAACTCCTTATTTCACATGCACGGATAAGAGATAGGTGAAAAGCGAACAGAAAAAAAGCGCCGCATAACGACGCTTTTTAAATGCGCTAGCATTCTCAAACACCCCTGCTTAATATGCTGAACGAAAAGACGATAATCTGTGAATACGTAGAATTTTACTTGCTACGCCCAAGCCTCCACCCAAGAGACTAGTAAGATTTAATCGTCACCCTACCTAACTATTTACAATAATAACCAAGTAGATAAAGGAAAGATATTGGCTTAGGTAACCAATTTATCCGACTAAAGTCCAAAATAATTATTTAGGTTTAGACATTTCATGAGCCTTAATCGCGGCCTGAACACGATTACTCACTTGAAGCTTCTTTAAAATATTAGTCATATAGTGCTTCACCGTTTTCTCGCTCAAATGAATATCCTCAGCAATTTCTTTATTGCTTTTACCGATAGCAAGTTTTTCCAAAATTTGCTCTTCGCGTTGACTTAAATCAAAGTCTTCTAACTCGCTTTTTTTATTGGGCTGGGCGCGATGTGTCAATAAATTAACCGCCAAATGAGGGGAAATATAAGAATCGCCATTATGAATATCTTGGAGAATCGACACTAATTCAACCGATGCGACACCCTTTAAAACATAACCTTGAACTTGCGCTCGAAGCGCGGCTTGCACGTCTTGCTCTTGTTCTGAAACGGTCAACATTACAGTTTTAACAATCGGCGTTTTAATTGATATTTGATGTGCTGTTTCAATTCCGCCACCTGGCATGGAGACGTCGATAAGCATAAGGTTTGGCAAGTGTCTTTCAGCGAGCATAATCGCGTCCTCGCTATTTCCTGCTTGAGCTAACACATTAAATTTTCCACTCTCAATAAGTGTATTTACTACTCCTTCTCGAAACAAAGGATGGTCATCAACGACGATTATAGAAATGGGTTCTGACATTTAATTCTCTCTAATAAAACTTCTTAGTTACTTACGATACTTAAATTTCTTCGCCAATAGTAATTATAAATTTCAATGCGGTGCCAACACCAAGCTCACTATTTATAATTAATTTTCCACCCAAACTCTGTATTCTATCCCTTAGACCGACAATACCTAAATGACCTGCCGCGGCCGCGTTGCCAAGTTTGGACTTCCTAAATCCAATCCCATTATCTTTTATCGACACAGTAAGTTTTCTATCTACCAAATGAGCACTCAACCTACATTTTGTTGCCTGACCATGATTTTGCGCATTGTTAAGCGCTTCTTGAGCAAATCGATAGGCCGTGATTTTTATCGGTAAAGGAATATCTTGAGGTAGCTCGGAATAGTATTGTGCCACTACCGAATCGGATTTGGTAGTGTGCAAGGCAACAACTTTTCTCAGACATTGCTCCAAATTGAGTTCAGCGAGTTCAGGCAATACCAAACCTGCTGAAATTCCCCTAATTTCGTTAAGCGATTCTTCTAAAGCCGCCTTTACCGAGTGAAACTCATATCCTAAACTTTTTACTTCTTCTTTTCGAGAGACCTCATTTAGTCTCAAGACCGAATAACCGATCATTTGAGCCGGACCATCGTGTAAATCCGCGCCGACACGCCGCAAAAACTGCTCATTTAGCTCGACAGCACGAGCACTCGCTGTTTTCATATTATTCTGCACTGATTTGTGGTCGGACAACAAATGATTTAACCTTTGAATTTGTTGTTCCAACTCTTGATCTTTGACCCTAATGACATTAACACCGCGTCGAAAAGACCTTGACAGAACAAAACACAGGATCAAACCACCGAGCAAAATCATTATTAAAACACGAAATGCTAAAACAAGACTTTGTTTGAGAGGCATTGAAAAATCAGCCGTCATGCGCAAGACATAATCCTCACCGCCCTGCACGTCTCTCACCTTAAGCCAAATAAGCACATTGTTGGCCTCACTTATTAGCGCCTTAAACCAAACCAATACCTGACTAAAATCTTGATCTTGCACATGATACTGCTTTCCGACCTCAAGAAGCTTAAGCGCCGCTGTGGTTTCATCTTTATCTACAATCTGAGGTGCAGATTGGCTACGCCATATAAGCTCTTGCCTGGAAGAAAGCACGATAAGATCAGTCAAATTGTGCAGCTCAACTAAGGTTTGACCTATAGCCTGTATACGCCCCGGTGCGATTTGACTAGAACCAAGCTGCTCGGACAATGGCTCTGAATTTAAGACATCAAAATCCTGTTGACTCAAAAAATTAAATTCACTCGAAACACGATCTACCATCGCGAACGAAACTGCCCTCACCATGCTAGAGCGAGACAACCAATAATAGGTAACGAAGATAATAGCCACAATCAGCAGCAATGTAATCAGCCCCGCTACAATAAAATTAGTCGGGAGCTTCTCCTTTTTATCTATTATTGAATTCTCAAGCGTTAAGTCAGTCATTTTCCTTCTCGTCAAAACCTATTGTCGCTCAGTTATTCAGACTTATACTTTTACCCATATCTGTGGAAGTACAGTCGTTTTATACAGTTAAATTGCACAGCTCACTCCTGTCCCCGCCAAACCGCAATATCCATTCGGGTTCTTGGCTAAATACTGTTGATGGTATTGTTCAGCATAATAAAACTCTGGGGCCGCTAATAACTCAGTTGTAATCGTTCCGTGCCCTGCAGAGGTTAAAGCATTTTGATATTCATGCATAGCTTTCTTAGCGTCTTGCTCTTGCTCTGCGTCATAAAAATAGATACCTGAACGATACTGTGTGCCTTTATCATTGCCTTGGCGCATGCCTTGCGTGGGGTCATGCGATTCAAAAAACACTTTAAGTAGGCTCTGTGTAGTAACAATACTCTTATCGTATACTATTAACACCACTTCATTATGGCCGGTGAGGCCACTGCATACTTCTTCATAAGTCGGATTAGGCGTGATACCAGCTGCATAACCGACTGCAGTTGTATAAACCCCATCTATACTCCAAAACTTACGTTCAACACCCCAAAAACACCCCATTCCTAAGATCAACATTGATAGGCGACTATCATCCCCATCAAAAGGCGGCTGAATCGGCCTACCGTGAACGAAATGCTCATTTTCCAAAGCCATTGCCTTGCTACGCCCAACAAGTGCTTGATCGGTGTTCGGTAGTGATAACTTTGTCTTTAACACGGTCTCTCCTCATGTATATAAACAAAGTGTACCATTTAGCGTGCCTTCAGGCATACAAAGAATGCTAGGATGGTGCATACTTACAACTATCATGAAAAAAAATCTCTCAACAAGCCTTGCTACACTATTGCTCGTTTTTTCGCTCAATAGTGCAGCGCAAGAAGACATAGCCGAAGAATCTCAAAGCATGAGCACCGCCATTTTTGCTGGTGGTTGCTTTTGGTGTATAGAGTCAGATTTCGAGAAATTAGACGGCGTAAAAGAAGTCGTTTCTGGTTATACCGGTGGCAGTGCTGACACCGCCGACTACAAGACCGTCACATATAAACAAACCGGCCATGTTGAAGCCGTAAGAGTAAGTTACGACCCTAATGTAGTCTCTTACGCTGAATTGGTGGAGTATTTCTGGCGCCATATAGACCCTACTGATCCCCTAGGGCAGTTCTGTGATAAGGGTCACTCGTATGTAAGCGGCTTATATTACGGCAACGATGCTGAACAAAAAATCGCCGAACAATCGCTGGCTAATCTTAAGCAAAACAAACCGTTTGAAGCTGATATCGTTACCCCCATACTGCCAGCTAAGACATTTTATTTAGCTGAGGAATATCATCAGGATTACTATAAGAAAAATCCGATTCGTTACAAATTTTATCGCTCGGGTTGTGGTCGAGACAATCGAGTCAATCAACTCTGGGGCGGCGAAAACTAAAGCCCAAAGTTACACAAAGAGATACGTTGTGCTCACTCGAAAGATTGAGCGCAACTAATGCAATAATCTGCAGATGGGTCGAGCTCCAGCCTCCCCATAGCTATCCATTCGTCACATTCAAGACAACGTCCATAACAAGCTGAATCAATTTTCGCCAAGGCTGAATTAAGATTATCCAATAAGACCTGTTGGCGCAGCGCACTAGCCTTAGCCATAGCTTGAGCTTGCAGTGCATCCATTCGCGATAAGCGACCGACGCGATTTTGATCTAAGCTTACTGTTTGCGTAGACGATTCAAGTTGCGTGAGAGCTTTTTGAGTTTCATCGCGCAAGACCAATAACTTAGATTTAAGATAGTTAAAATCAGGCTTTTGTGGTGTGTCCCGCATAGTAATTCATTAGGTTTCTGGCGTCTTGCCCTTAAAGTCGGTCATCTTTTGAATCAAACTAAGCGCAGCAGGTTCATCAAACGCCGTATCTAATTCGTGAATTAAGGCGTCTTGTGCACGCGACAAATGTGCAAAGTCATACAAAGAAGTATCAAACAAATGCGAGGGTGTAATGCGCGCCAAGGACTTGAACACGTTCAATACTCGCCCAGGGTGAGCTTGATCCCAGTCAGTGAGCATTTGTTTAATCATTTGACGCTGCAAATTATCCTGCGAACCACACAAATTACAGGGAATAATTGGATAGTTTTGTAACTTAGAAAATCGAGCGATCTCTGACTCTCGACTATAAGCCAAGGGACGAATAACCACATGCTGACGATTATCACTCAACAACTTTGGCGGCATACTCTTAAGACGAGCTCCATGAAACATGTTTAAAAATAAGGTTTCTACCATGTCATCCAAATGATGGCCGAGTGCGATTTTGCTTGCGCCCAGTTCTTTTGCGGTGCGGTATAAAACACCCCGACGTAATCTGGAACACAAAGAACAGGTTGTTTTTCCTTCAGGGATTTTATCTTTAACAATACTATAAGTATCCTCCTCAATAATATGATATTCGATACTCTGTTGGCTTAGATAGTCAGATAACACGTGTTCAGGGAATCCCGGTTGTTTTTGATCTAAATTTACCGCAAATAGATCGAACTCAATAGGCGCCTTAGCTTGTAGTGAACGCAATATAGTCAGCATAGAATAACTGTCTTTGCCACCTGACAAACACACCATCACTCGGTCGCCTGGTTCGATCATATTAAAGTCAGAAATAGCCTTGCCAGTATTATGGTGTAGGCGTTTTATTAACTTATTATTGCTGTATTGTTGTTCTCGGGTGTCCATAAAAAATACGTAGTTAAGCAATCGTGAAGATGTTTATGCCGCTGTATTTTACGCACTTTAGCCATTTTCACACGATAGAATAAACAGTCGTGAAAAAATTTCGTTCAAATCGTCATGATTATGGCTAAAATCATGGGATAAGTAACGCGCCTGTAACACAACGGGCTTTTAATAGCATTCAATAGTTTTAAACCACAATGAGGACAGTCTAATGGATACGCACATATTGATTGTCGATGATGAAGCCGCCATTCGAGACATGGTTCGCATGGCACTACAGATAGAGGACTTTAAAGTCTCAGACGCCAGTAATGTACATCAAGCTAAAAATATATTAGCCCGCGAGTCTATTGACCTTATCTTGCTCGATTGGATGATGCCCGGCATATCTGGCGTTGACTTCGCCGCGCGCCTACGCCGCGAAAATGAATATCAGGTCGGTATTATCATGCTTACCGCTAAAGATAATGAAGAAGACTTAGTACGCGGTTTAGATGTAGGCGCAGACGATTACATAATCAAGCCGTTCTCTACCAAAGAACTCATTTCTCGTATTAATGCAGTGCATAGAAGACTCAATACAGTGGAAAACACCGGCGATACAATTAAAGCCGGAAAAATAACCATCGACAGCCTTCAACACCGCATACTTATTGACCAACAAAACGTCGATTTCAGTCCCACTGAATTTAAGCTTTTACATTTTCTAATGAGCAATCCTGATCGAGTATTTGAACGGGACCAATTACTAGACAATGTTTGGGGAAACCAAGTCTACGTAGAAAACCGCACAGTAGACGTGCATATACGCCGCTTAAGAAAAACCTTAGAGAGTTACGATTGCGACCACTACATCAACACCGTGCGTGGTGTTGGTTACCGCTTTTCTTTGCCTCGCACGGACTAAACGAATGCATAAAGATATCTGGCTTTACGGCGTCTTTATAGGCTTCTTTACCGTGCTTGGTTGGACTATCGATCACGCCATCGAATTCGCCTTACTTGCTGCTTTTGGAGTAATTGCTTGGCTTATGTATTCCATGATGCAGCTACAACGTTGGATCGATAATCCAAAACAACATGAGTTTAATCGTCAGTTTGGTCAAAGCTATAGAATGTATCGCCAAATACTACGAAAAAACCAACAAAATCGACGCCGAAAACGTCGATTAAGATTCGTTATTAGTGAGTTTCGCCAAGCTGTAAGCGCCCTTCCCGACACAATCATTCTTGTTGATCAAAACGGAAAAATAAACTGGGCTAACTCACATGCCCAAGAACTTTTAGGCATACACTGGCCAAATGACGCAGGCATTGGTTTTAATGATTTGCTGCGTGAACCTCAAGTCGATGCATTATTAAGCAGATCACTAAGTGAGAAAAAATCATCAAAAGCAAGCGAACTACCCAGCATAGAATTTAAATCTCGCATAGATAACGACATCACAATCAGTATGAAATTCGCCAAGTACACGCCGAGAATGACGATTGTTATTGCGCGAGATGTGAGTAGGCTGATTAAAATAAATAAAATTCATACCGATTTTATTACCAATGTTTCGCACGAACTTAAAACACCGTTAACGGTGTTAAAAGGTTATTTGGAAATTTTAAGCGAAAGCGAAAAAATACCAACCAAATTTGGCAAACCACTCGAGCAGATGAATGTTCAGAGTGCAAGAATGCAGGTCATTGTCAACGACCTTCTTTATCTGGCACGGCTGGAAAACAAACAAATGACCAGCTCAGATAAAATTGTTGATATCGCAATTTTACTCAATAGCATTATCCAGACTCTGCAACCCTTGCTAGAAGAAAAACGACACAAGCTTGAAATCGATATTGATAAAAACCTCTGCATTAATGGCTCCCAAACAGAGCTACATAGCGCATTCTCAAATCTGATCGCCAACGCCATTCACTACACGCCGACTAATGGGCTCATTAAAATTAAGTGGCAAGTCAACAAAGATGGCGCACGGCTGTGTATTATTGATAACGGTATTGGCATTGAAGCTCAACATCTAGAGCAACTTACCCAACGCTTTTACCGTGTAGACAATGACCGTAGTCGAGATAGCGGTGGTACAGGTTTAGGGTTAGCCATCGTAAAACATGTGCTACAACGACACGATTCCGAACTAGTTATTCGTAGCGCAATAGATAAAGGTAGTCAGTTTTCATGTCAGTTTAATTCGAAGAGAGTAGTTCAGAAAAATTAAATAGCTAATACTCGTGCATCGCTTAGGGTCCTATGAGAAACGACGGTGTGACTACTAGATTCTTATATACTAAGTCACTAGACATCTAGACCTAGCTTGGCAATCACATATGCGTGATCACTAGGTTTTTCGCTGTCCTGACCCGGCACTACCCCGAGTAATTCGTTACCGTGAATTATTTCATACTCGGCCTTGCCACTACTCGCCATATTTGCACTGACGATGCCATGCATTAACACCTGCAGTTTACCTCGGTGGTTATAGTCGTAGCGTTCGTCCTCAGCAAGATCCATCACTAGGTTATAATTTTTCTTTTGCGCTCCACCGACAAAAACATCAAGTGTTTGACTGTGTTCAGTATCATTGAAGTCGCCTGTTATATAAAACTCCAGACCTTTGTGCGATAGTACTTGGCTCTCATCAAACACTGTTTGCGCCTGCGCAAGTCGCACTTTTAACTTATCATCTACGCCCGCATTTTGTGGTGCGAAGATACTCTCTTGGTGACGTTTGGAGGCCAGGTGCACATTTATTACTACCAGCTTTTTTCCACTAACTAACTCAGTAAACTCAGCAAGCAATGGTTTACGAGAATCGTTAAAACAGTCTAATTCTCGACCCAGCACTCGAACACCTTTAGGATCTAAAGAAACGCGATCTGGATTATACAAAAAACCATTTCTAATATTTCCACCTGGTTGCCCGCCATCCATGCCTAACTCCGGCGCAATATCCGACCATTGATAAGCCGGCCCATTTAGTTCTTTAATACACGCAATTAAATGCTCATAAGTAACGCTGGCGTCGGTCTCTTGGCTCAGCTCAGCACCATCGTTATCTTGTATTTCTTGCAATGCCACGATGTCGGGACTATTCGCTTGCAATACAATCGCCTGTGCAAGGGTGTGAAAACGTCCATCGCCCCAATCATCATCGATATCGATTCTCGGATTAGTAACTTTTGATACTCGTTCTATTACAGGGTCGAGGTTAAAACAGTTTAAAGTCATAATCGTTAAATGACTAGACTCAGGTTTTAAACTCGATTGACCGTGCTCTACGAAAGCCGGTGCTACCTCAAACGGCTGGTTTATCGAAAGCTGATAGGCATCCGCTCGATAATTAAGTGGCCCCGTAATTGCAGAAGTCAATTTAGCCCCTACATTAAGGCGATGCGCGTGGTTATAGTTAGTGATTCTAAATCCAGGAAACCATCGTTGTTCGCGTCCAGCCTTTGGTATTAAGCCGCCGAAACCGGTGCGAACCTCGGAGTCGTCTATACCGTTTTCATCTAAGGCAAGTACATAGTCTCCGTACTTATTGCTTGGCCCGATAAAAGTTTGTCCGGCGGGGATTCTAATCAGCATGCCTTCAAGACTATTAAGCAGTTTAGCAAGTTTGGCATTATCGCTTGGTAAAAACCCTTGCTTAAACTCAATTGGTTCGAGATCTGCGCCGCTTGAACGTGAAACCTCAACTGAGTCCATATGCAATTGTGTTACAGGGCGCGCACTATCGTGTTTGTAAAAGTCTCGAACCTCTCCGGTAATCGTTATTACCGCGCCCTCCTCTGGCGTCCATTGAGGACTGAATACATAGATAGCGTCTGAGCCTTTACCGTCCCATTTTTTAGCGGGCGTCTGTAGAAAAAAGCCACGCCGAACAAGACCACTCACCACGCCACTAGTAGTTACCGTTTGACCGGCATATGGCGAGTTAAGGTTCTCACCTTGAATTTCACGAATTGAGACCACAACAGTTTTAAAATGAAATTTGTTTGTCGCAAAGTATAACTAATGCCGAACTAAAAGAAATAGCCTCTAATAAAGATGTGTTAACGATAAATTTTAGCTAAACAATCTCTATTTAAACCAAACTTAAACTCAATAACGACTCATGTTCAACATTTGTTTTTATGCTGATTATAGTGGTATGAATCTGCTAATTGATTTGCCATAATTTAATCGCTTTAGCAAAAACGCTTGGGCAAACGCTAAGCTTTTTTTGAAAACACGTAACTCCTTTTAATCACTGCAAGTGAGCATAGATCATTGGAATTTTTACCCTCTTACATACTCATTGTAGCATTCCTTGCTGATTGGTTTTTTGGAGACCCAAAACGCTTACCGCATTTAATTGTAGGCTATGGGCGTATCATCACAATTGGCGAAAAAATTCTGAATAAAGGCCGGCAACGTGTGCTTAAAGGCGCACTCTTGTGTTTATGCCTTGTCGTATTATCTTTTCTATTAGCAAAGATAATTCTTAATACCTTGCAACAAAATTCAATCATCGCTTATTTTGTTCTGTCATGTCTCGTGTTGTTCTATTGCTTAGCCAATAAAACTCTAGTAGTTGAAGGTCGTAAAGTCTTTACTGTTTTAGATCAGCAAGGCTTAGAAGCCGGAAGACGCCAGGTCGCTTTTATTGTTGGTCGAGACACGAGCAAGCTAAGCGAAAATGAAGTCCGAGCTGCTGCACTAGAAACTGTCTCGGAAAACTTAAGTGATGGTGTTATTGCTCCTATATTTTACTTTGCCATCTTTGGAGTGCCAGGTGCAATGGCCTATAAAATGATTAATACGCTCGACTCTATGCTGGGTTACAGAACCCAACGATATGCCAAATTCGGTATGTTTTCTGCCCGTTTAGATGACTTCGCGAATTACATCCCCGCAAGAATTACAGCACTTCTTATGCTCGTAAGCCAAGCAAAACTGCAAGGTCTACCATTTGTAATTCGTGAAGCCAAACGTCATAAAAGCCCAAATGCAGGCTACCCGGAAGCCGCTCTTGCCTATATTTTAAATTGCCAATTCGGTGGCCCAAGTTCTTATCAGGGACAGTTATTAGATAAACAGTTTATTGGCAATAACAAGCGACCTTTTTTTAACAAAGATATCCAGCAGGCGAGCAGAGTTAATCTCTTCGTCAGTATTATTTTCATTGTATTTAGTCTCGCCATTTCATATATAAAAGTCGCTTATGAATTCATCTAAGACTAATAAAAACACTCGCCTTTACAAACCGAAGTATGAACAAATTCGTCATGGAGGGAATTTACAAGAGGCGATTCAAATTTATGGTGGTCTAGCAACTGACTGGCTTGATTTATCTACTGGTATCAGCCCTTGGGCCTACCCTGTCGCAGAAATTACAGAAGAGATATGGAGAAACCTACCTCAGCAAAGTGTAAAACTAAAAGAAATAGCCGCCGCTTACTATTGCTGCAATGAAAGCGACCTTAGTCTCTCGCCTGGATCTCAATTAGCCATCAGATTACTGCCGACGCTGATAACCCAAAAGCAAATCGTTGCTGTCCCGTTGATCGGTTACCAAGAACACATGCATGCTTGGCAAGTCGCGGGGCACGAGATTGTTTTTTATAAAAGCATAGAACAACTCAAACAACTCATTAGCGCCTCGGCTATTACAAGTGCCGTGGTCATCAACCCAAACAATCCGACTGGTGAAACTGCGAGACCAGCCGAACTTAATGAGATTGCGTCAAAAATTTCAGGTCTACTGATTGTTGATGAAGCATTTTCTGATACCCAGACAGATCTGTCCGTCATCGATAAAGCGTTGCTAGCTAATATCTTCATACTGCGTTCTATTGGCAAATTTTTCGGCCTAGCCGGAGCGAGAATTGGCTTCTTAATTAGCGCGCACCCTGCCAATAAAGAATTACAAGCTTTATTCAATCCCTGGAGTATAAGCGCACCAAGTCAATATATCGCCGAACTCGCCTTAGCTGATACAGATTGGCAAGAGTTCCAAAGAAACCGACTATTAAACCAAAGTAATGAGGTACGTGATTGCCTCAATTCATGTTTGTCGCAATTCGAACAACACCAAATACACATAAAAGGCGGTATATTGTTCAATAGCGTGTTCTCAAATGCTGGCTTTATCGAACAATTACAAAACAAATTAGCGCAGCAAAAAATTTGGTCTCGGATCGGTGATATAAAAAACGGGAGCAATTGGCTTCGACTTGGCTTGCCAGGAGATGAACTCAGTCGCTTTAAGCGTGTTATCGAGTCGATTAAATAGTCCGCTTATTATCGGTAAACCTTTTGAACTATATACGCGAAAATTGTCTGTTTATTCGGCTAGCTGTTTTTTGATTTTCTTTAAGCCAATATGGCGAACATCTTGTCCTTCGACGGAGTAAATTACATTCTCACAAATATTAATACAATGATCTCCAATTCGCTCAAGCGAACGCGCCGCCCACATAACGTCTAGAGCATCAGAGATATTCTCGGCATCTTTTTTCATATAATCAACAAGCCGAATAACAATGCGCGAATATTCATCGTCGATCTCTTGATCTTTGCGCATAAGTTTAACTGCACTACGAGTTTCCATTCTCGCGTAAGTATTAAGCGTTTCATGCAAAAGATCTTTGACTTTCTCACCTAGGGACAATAGGCCTTTATAGGCATAATTAGACGCTTGATTATCAATGGCGTTGCGCACCATAGTTGCTACACGTTCGGCCTCGTCACCAATTCTCTCAAGATCGCGCACCGATTTAGAGGTAGCAATAATAAGTCTTAAATCACCAGCTGCAGGTTGACGCTTAGCTAAAATTTGCGTGCACTCTTCGTCGATCTGCATTTCCATTTTATTGACCTTATGGTCAACCTTCTCGACATCAATAATATGATCGCTTTCACTATCACGCAGTGCATCAAGCGTCTTATCAAGCTGAGATTCAACTAGGCCACCCATTTTTAAAACTCGTGAGCGTATCTCGTCTAACTCTTCGTCGTATTGGCGGGAAATATGGCCGCCTACCAAGACATCATCGTTCATCGTTGTTACCTTTGTATGGTGCTAACCTATCCGCCCAGTTATATATTCTTCGGTCAATTGGTGTTCTGGATTAGTAAACACCTTGGACGTGTCATTAACCTCTATGAGCTTACCTAAATGAAAATACGCGGTGCGAGACGAAACTCGCGCTGCTTGTTGCATTGAGTGAGTGACAATGCAGATAGTAAAGTTCTCACTCAATTCGTTAATTAATTCTTCAACGGTTGCTGTAGCAATGGGATCAAGCGCCGAGCACGGTTCGTCCATTAACACTACTTCAGGGTTTACCGCAATCGCTCGTGCAATACATAAGCGTTGCTGCTGGCCACCTGAGAGGCCGGTTGCGGGCTCTGCTAGCCGGTCTTTAACTTCGCTCCATAGCCCACACCTTTGCAAACTTTTCTCAACCAGTTCATCAAGCTCTACTTTATTGTCGGTTAAACCATGAATACGAGCACCGTACGCCACATTTTCGAAAATCGATTTGGGAAACGGGTTTGGTTTTTGAAAAACCATGCCGACCCGTGCTCGTAATTCAACAACGTCAATACGACGATCGTAAATATCTTCGTCGTCCAATAACAAGCTCCCACTAACGCGGCATATATCAATGGTGTCATTCATACGGTTAAGACACCTTAGAAAGGTTGACTTACCACACCCCGAGGGGCCAATCATTGAAATAACTTCGTTCTTGCCAATATCAAGGTTTACGTCAAAAATAGCTTGCTTTTCCGCGTAGTAAACATCGACATTGCGCACACGCATTTTCGCTTGTTCTAAGTTTGGTAAGCCTACAGTTTGATAACTCTCTTTCACTCTATGTTCCGGTGTTTTCTCTACACGGTTAATACTAATAAAATTCTATTTTCTAACTTACAAAGTTAACTCAGGGTCCTAGCATAGTAAAATTTACCAACGACGTTCGAGTTTTTTTCTCAACCAAACAGCAAAACTATTCATAACAATTAGAAACGTCAATAGCACCATAATTGCGGCTGATGTTTTTTCAACAAAGGCTCGTTCAGGACTATCTGACCATAAAAATATTTGCACCGGCAATACAGTTGCTGGATCGGTAATTCCAGCGGGTGGAGTGACGATAAACGCCACCATACCTATCATTAATAGGGGCGCGGTCTCGCCTAATGCTTGCGCCATTCCGATAATGGTGCCGGTCAACATGCCGGGCATCGCCAAAGGCAAAACATGATGGGTGACCGTTTGTACTTTCGACGCCCCCATACCCAAAGCCGCTTGACGAATCGACGGAGGCACAGATTTAATCGCCGCCCTACTTGAAATTATAATGGTAGGAATGGTCATCAAGGATAAAACTAAGCCGCCCACTAATGGTACCGAGCGCGGTAAACCAAAAAAATTGATGAACACAGCTAAACCCAATAAACCAAATATCACCGATGGAACCGCAGCAAGATTATTGATATTCACTTCAATAAATTCTGTTATCCAATTTTTAGGCGCAAACTCTTCGAGATAAATAGCGGTAGCCACGGCAATTGGAAACGAAATCGCCAAAGTAACTAATAAGGTTAAAATTGAACCAATAACTGCCCCACGTATACCTGCTAACTCAGGTTCACGAGAATTCGAATTAGTAAAAAAAGTAGAATTAAATCGTGTTTCGACGGCACCCGAGTCCACCAAGCTACTCAAAATAGATTGTTGAAATTCGTTCAAACGGCCAATTTTTTTTTCTGCACTTAGGTCACGCCCATAGCTATGCTTATAGAACGTATCAAAATCGTCATCAGCAACCATAGCGATGGTTTGAGTGGTGCCGATTAGACTAGGGTTATCGATGAGCATGTCCCTTAAAAGCAAAGGCATATCACTAGAAAACAAACCGTAAAGCTGACGTTTATCTTTACGACTTCTGACGTCAGGGTATTGCTCTCGTAGTGCTCTTTTAAAAAAGCTATCAAAACTTGCTTTACGAATTTCAGCTTCGCTACTTTGCGCGGTGAGATTTAATTGCTCTGCGTCAAAGTTAATCTCTACATTAATATAAGTCTGGGAAAACGCGCCAATACCTTTTGAGATGATATCGGTAAACAAAAACAATACGCAGGCCACACCAAACGCAATAGAAATGCGTCCATACCATTTAAACCGAGTTTCAGCGGCATTACGTTTTTTAGTAAGCTGTATGCGACGCATCGCTTTTGTTTGCTCTGATTGTGGAACCTTATTCATTATTACTACTAACCCTTAATCGTATTGTTCACGATATTTTTTAACGACCCTTAAAGCAATTACATTAAGCATAAAAGTTATAAGAAACAAAAATAAACCCAGAGCGAAAGCCGCCAAAGTTTTGGCACTATCGAATTCTTGGTCGCCGACCAACAAGGTCACAATTTGAACCGTGACCGTAGTCACTTCCTCGAGTGGGTTAATCGTTAGTTTGGCAGTTAACCCGGCCGCCATAACCACAATCATGGTTTCGCCAATAGCACGCGAGGCGGCCAAAAGTATACCACCGACAATACCCGGTAGAGCTGCAGGAAAAACCACCTTCTTGATGGTTTCGGACTGTGTCGCGCCCAAGCCAAACGAACCATCTCGCAGACTTTGTGGCACCGCATTAATCACATCGTCAGACAAAGACGAAACGAAGGGAATAATCATAACGCCCATAACTAAACCAGCCGCTAGAGCTGATTGACTGGAGACATCGAGACTGGCAAGAAAGCCAATATTATTGTCAGCGCCCCAGTCTCGCACAGCATCGCCCCAGCGCCGTATCGCCGGAGCTACTGTTAAAGCTGCAAAGAAACCATAAACGACCGTCGGCACACCAGCCAAAATTTCTAAAGCAGGCTTTATAATGCCTCGTGCTTTAGAGCTGGCGTACTCGGAAAGATAAATCGCTGACATCAATCCCACTGGTACAGCAATCGATAGGGCGATAACAGAAATCAGCAATGTACCTGCGATTAAGGGAATAACACCGAACGCACCAGACGCTCCCGTTTGATCTTCTCGAATTGCTATCTGTGGGCTCCAATGAGTACCAAATAAGAATTCAGTAAACGGCACCTTTTCGAAAAAACTAATGGATTCAAACACAACTGAAAAAACAATGCCGAAGGTAGTCAGTACGGCGATACTTGAACAGACAAATAACGACATACTAAAGATGCGCTCTACTCCATAGCGCGCATTGTGTTTTGCACTAATACCCTTGCTACCAATGAGTGCCCCTAAAACCACCAAAATAATGGTAAGCACTGGCATAGCTTGCTTACTGATAGCGGTCAGTTTGCGCAAACGTTCTACCGCAGGCTGATACTCTGCACCTAAGTCTTCAGCACTGCCGATGCCTAAAGCGACATTTTCAACTCGACTATAAACCAACCCAAAACTCTCAGGAGCGAGTTTTTTGGTCTCTTCCGGCATACTACTTTTGACCAAGGAATCAATGACCATACCGTCAGCCATTAGCCATAATACAATTAATACAAGTGCTGGAATAAAAGCCCACAAAGCCATCATACTTGCGTAATAGCTTGGCAAAGTAGCGAGCTTACGCACCCCTCCAATTGGTTGCGCGATTTTATGAGAGCGGCGATAACCAATAAAATAGGCGAGCACTGATCCAGCAACAATAATGAGTATAAGCGTGGAAAGATTCATTGTTTAAGGTATACCCTAAAAAACGCGTCAAACTCTGATATCAGAGTTTGACGCGTTTTAACTTATATGAGAATTTACTGAGCGCAATTATAGTCTTGTTGCTCAGCAAAAAAATGTCTATTTAGACATCACTCTAAACCAAACACGTCTAACTTAAAGAGTAAAGTAAGGTTTATTCACCGCTCAACTCTAGATTAGTTAAGCTCAAAGCCGCACTCGACATCTGCTCATAGTTTTCGTCATCCAAACTAATGAGCCCTTTATCGACCAAGTAACCATCTGGACCAATGGCGTCTTCAGAGACAAACGCTTCTAAATACTCTTTGATACCAGGAACGGTGCCAATATGGGCCGTCTTTACATAAAAGTACAAAGGACGAGCAACCGCATATTCACCTTCGGCAATGGCCTCAAAACTTGGTTCTTGTCCATCAATAATAGAGCCTTGAACCTTATCCGTATTTTGATCTAAAAAACTAAAACCAAAAATACCCAATGCATTCGGATTCGCAACAAGCTTGTTAACAATTAAGTTGTCATTTTCACCGGCTTCAATGTAAGCACCATCTTCGCGCACCGAACGTCCAATAATTTTAACCAAATCTTTGCCTTTGGCGCTTTCACCTTTCTTGTCTACAACCGCAGCCCATGCTTTTTCAATTCCCATTTTTTTAACAATGGCCATTATTTGATCGCCTTCATCCGCTTTCAATTTGCGCAGTTTAGCAATATCCTCAAACTCTCTAGCACCGCCTTCGAGTGCAAGCTCAGCAAAGGCATCTCGGGTCCCTGACGTTGGCGGAGGCCCTAAGACCTCAATTTCTGTCGTCGGTAGGCTTGAATTAACATCGTTCCACGTCTTGTTCGGGTTACTAATTAATTTACCATCGGGCCCAGGTACTTGAGCAGCAAGGGCCAGATAGATATCTTTGCGCGTCAGCTCTAACGGCGCGCTTCCTACCGCATTGGCTAAAACAATACCATCGAAGCCTATTAATACTTCAATGATGCCTGTAACGCCGTTTTGATGACATTTATCGAATTCACTTTGCTTGATACGCCGAGATGCGTTTGTAACGTCAGGCGTGGCAACACCAATACCTTTACAGAATAGTTTTAAACCGCCACCAGAACCTGTTGATTCGACTTTTGGCGCTTTAAATTCTGAAGCTTTTCCAAACCTTTCAGCAACCACGGTTGCAAATGGGTAAACGGTGGACGAACCGACAACGCTTATAACGTCACGGGCAAACACAGGCGCAACACTTGTTAAAAGCGAGACTGTTGCGAGACCAACAAAGATATTTTTCACTGACTATCTCCAAATTCAATAGCTATATTTAAGGTTCGGTGATGTTATCGGGCGCTTGTGACAAGATTATTACAGCCAAGTGAAACAAACTATGATTTTGCAAACCCTTGTTTTTGAATATATTCTTTCATAAATTCGCGCTTCTGCGAACGTTCTTGTTTCGACATTTGCTCCGTCCACGATGTCTTCATTTTGCCACGGCTACGACGCTCATAATATAAACGTACATCATCATCATAACGGTCTATAAGCTCGTGTGAACCAGCATCTAAATTATAAGCGTTTTCATGAAGTTGCACTTCAATAGGCAATCGCGGTTTGGATTCCGGGTCTTGATCGGGATAACCTAAGCACAAGCCAAACACTGGATAAACCAAGCTAGGAAGGTTGAGTAATTGAGTGACTCTGTGTGGATCGTTTCGTATACCACCAATATAACAACAACCTAGACCCGCACTTTGCGCGGCAATCACGACATTTTGCGCAAACAACGCGACATCAACACTAGCGGATATAAATTGTTCTATCGAAGAAAAATCGGTTTGGCGCTCTTCATTGCGCTCGATACGCTCTTGATTTCTATAAAAATCCGCACAAAAAACCAAAAATTCTGGGCAACTTTCGACATATGGCTGCCCTCCGCTAATTTCAAAAAACGCCTTGCGTAAAGACGGCTCGCTGATTCTCACCATAGACACAGATTGAATATGAGATGAGGTTGAAGCGCTTTGACCAGCCGCCAAAATAGACTCAAATAATTCAGGTTCTATCTTTTTCGATCGATATCGCCGGATAGAGCGATGCGAGAGCAACAATTTTATAACACTATCATCCATGCTTTTCATTTCAACTTTTCTTCTTCGCTTAACTCTTGAACTAAAACAAAAGGCGCGACAACGATACTCCAAACTTCAGCGTCTTCATGAAACCATTCTCGAGCTTGGTCATTACCCGGCACAACAACTTCACTGCTTGCCAAGAGCTTAGAAAGTTGCTCTGAGGAATCGTTCGCAAATAAAGCTGCTACTCTCACTAAATCTCTCTTAGGGTCGACTTTTAATACCACGCCCTGAGCAAAAAAGCGCTGCAATGCACGCCATTTCACACGCCCAGTTTCACCATAAAGGCGCTGTAATAACTCTACTTGATCTGCATCATTCATTACTTATGTATCGCGCTCTTGGCACGATTTTTTTTCAGCTTCACTCTACCAATTGCATTTGCAGGACAGCTAAACAAAAAGCCCTAGTTCGATACGAACCAGAGCTCTCGTTTTTATAACTGCTATGCCTTTCAAAGCGAATCTTTATTAATGCGCCCTAGATAAAACTAATTCTCAAAGAGAGTTTACTGCCCTGTTTCAACAGCCGCTTTAACATCTTCAACTTTATCTAAAGAACCAGCCGCATCAGCACCAGCGTCTTTGGCTGCATCTAAAGCAGCGCCTTTCAAATCACCGGCTCCACCAGGCACTTCAATACCGGCATCTTTAGCCATTTCTGCGGCTTTCTCAAGTGCACCTTCTGAACTTGGCACTTCCACACTACCAGCAGCAGCATCTTTAGCCATTTCTGCGGCTTTAGCCATTTCTGCATCTTTGGCCATTTCTGC
>CAYSUU010000015.1:0-24903 GCA_964434375.1 uncultured Gammaproteobacteria bacterium
CATAGAGCAAGTGGCGGCGGAGCTACTTTGAATTATTCGGCTATGCTGGGCTATAGCAATCTCTTAGCAATTAAGCTTAGACATTAATAGTTGTCTAAGGCAGTGCCTAGGCTGCTAACCAGAGGTTGTAAAAACTCTTCATAATTTTTCCACTGCCGCATGCCACTTTTGAATATCGGTTGACGTACTTGCTCGGAACTTGGGGTTCTCACCGCCCGTTTTGTTTTATGAAACTCTAGGCAGTTTTTTTCGAACGGTAAGCCACAATAATCCAAAATACGTCGAACTTGTCCTTCTAAGTCTTCTAGTACGTCTTCGTGTTGCACACGTAGCACTTTGTTTGGTAATTCCCGATCCCAGTGTGCCATCATTTTTATATACTGAGAGTAGTACTCTCCTAAGCTCTCTAAGGAATAACTAAATTCTTGTCCTTCTGCAAATAGTTGTTTGAAGCCGCTAAAGCAACACGCCATAGGCTCTCGCCGAGCATCAATGATTTTGGCCTTAGGTAATATTAATTGGATTAAGCCGATGTGCCTAAAGTTATTCGGCATCTTGTCGATAAAGTAAGGCGCACCTTGGCGATGAGCTTGTGTGTCGCTTATATAAGCCTCGCCCAGTGCCGCGCAAGTTTGTTCGTCTATTGAGTGTAAAATACTTGGATAACGCGGATCTTTGCTTAGCTGCCGCCCATTGAATCGGTGTGCTAAAGCTAAAATATTGGACAACTCTAGTGTTCCATCGACTTGCGAGTGCGACGCTAAAATTTGCTCTAGCAAAGTGGATCCAGCTCGAGGTAGACCAACTATAAAAATAGGTTCTGACGAATTATGGCCATATTCGCTGCGTTGATTGAAAAACTCGGCATCAAAATTTTGTTGTTGATAGTTGAGTTCGCGGCTTATGCGGTCACTATTGTATTGGCTATTTTGTGCTTTTAAGTGGTTTCCTTGTTGATAGTATTGAAATGATTGAGCAAACTCTTGCCGATCTTCAAGCGCCTTACCAAGTGCGAAACAAAGATGAAAACGATCTTCATCCATCACCATGTCGGCCTCAATAAGTGTGCGCATAGTATTAATTTCATCATCACTAAATCGATAGGTCTTAAGATTTGCCAAGCTCCAATATGCATCGCCGTAATCATTTTTTACCTTATAAGCTTGCCGATAGGCTTTAATCGCTTGCTCAAATTGACCGGACGTTTTCAAGCTGTGTCCGAGTGCTAAATGCACAGTGTGACTATCGCTTTGTTTGGAAATAACTTCGCTGTAGGATTTAATTGCTGAATGATAGTCGCCAGTGGCTTGTTGTGCATTGGCTAAGCCAACTTTAAATGCAGGGTTACTAGGCTCACGTTGGTTTAGTTCCTTTGCGTGTTTTAAGGCTTGGTGAAATTTTTGTTTTCGATGCAGAACTTCAACGTAGTCAACTTGTGCTGGTAAGAAGTCAGGATGAAACTCGATACAGTTTTCTAGCAAAAACTCTGCGTCGTCTAATACATTAAACTTGACACCGAGTTTCGCTAATAAACGCATGGCTTCCGGATGCCGAGGATGCTTTTTTACAAACTGTCGACATAAGGCTTCGGCTTTCAAAAGTTGGTTTTGATGTAAATAGCTGGTTACAGACCTAAGTTCAGGCGGTAGTTGGCCTAACCATTCAAGATGTTGTTTAGCTATTTCGGGTTTAGCATAGGACGGGATCGACGCCAGTGCGCGCCAACTGCCGTGCAGAGCCGGGTTTAGCCCGACTGCGGTTTCAAAGGCATGTATAGCTTGTGGAATTTGACCTAAGGCTTGGTGGTTATACGCCAGTTCTTGAAATGCTGGGCTGTGCTGACGGTTAAGTGCGTGCAGTCTGTCGAGCGTCTTGAAAGCACTTTCATGTTGAGATTGTTTACGTTGGCATATCGCTAAACAATATAAGCCGTCTTGATGTTCCGGGGATTCCCTCAGGAGCACCTTTAGATTTTTTACAGCAAGTTCGTAATTGTGTTGGCCAATGAGCGCCTTTATATCTTTTAAGTCGCTTTGCTCTGTATTACTTGTCAATCAAAATGCCTGTTTGAAAATGAGCTGTTCAAGTTATCATACAAGCAATAGGCGGTATTATAAATACCGCCTATTGCTTGTGCTTAAGATAGGAATTACTTATGCCTATTAGCCTAAGTAAAGATATTAAGTTCCTATTAAAAATCGTAACCAAAACGCACGCCGATGGTGCGTGGCCTAATGGGTACCACTCGCAAGACATCATCCGGTTGACCTGCATCTAATTGGCCATCCTCATTAAAGACATTATCGATATACAAACTGGCTTTCCATTGATTGTGCGAAACACCGATCGACGCATTTACCTCGGTATAACCCTCGATGTCGGCCTGTTCTGCCACCACTAAGGTGTTAAAGGTGTCGTCAGTGATTTTTGCTACACCTTGCACGAAGCCACTATAATCACCGCCGAAAGATTGCTCATAGCGCAAACCAAGGGTTCCTGCTGTTTCTGGCGCAAAAGGTAATTCTGATCCAGCAGGTGAAATGTTAACGACCGTAGTCGGTAGTTCCACAAGTTCAGAATCAATATAAGCGAAAGACCCAAAAATGGTTAAATTTTCAGTTGGAAGCCAATTAAATTCGAACTCTAGACCGGTAATCTCCGCATCGCCGACATTATCGACAAAGGTTAGGTTAGAGATACTAAAGTCAAGTACCGACTGTTGTAGGTCAGTAAATTCAACAAAATACGCGGCACCATTAAGTCTTAAGCTGTTGTTAAACAGTTCGGTCTTAAAACCAATTTCAAAACTGTCAACATTATCTGTGTCAAAACTAAATGGGATTGAAAGACCGTTGTCTGCACTTACTGTGCCACCATTACGGTTAAATCCGCCTGAGCGAAAACCTTCAGAAAAGGTTGCGTAGAGGAGTACGTCGTCACTCAAGTCCCAACTAAGATTCACTTTAAAGATGGTGTCAGAGATCGTCGTTGGGCTTTGTCCTGCTAATATTTGAGTCACATTCGCGCCTGCGGCCGATTCTGGTCCTGGAGTTCTTTGACCAAAGTTTGATGAACCCGTTAAACCAATGTCAATCTCATAATCTCGAGCGCCGACCGATATTGTTAAGTTGTCCGAAATGTCGTAGGTGAGTTCACCAAAGAATGCAACTTCTTCACGGTCTGTTCGAAAATCATTAAAAAAGGTGACACCAGGGTCGCGTGCGTTTGGATTTGCAGCGAAGGCGCCAGGAATCGGAAAGTTTGGTAAAAAGCCTTGTAAGATGGCCGCAGGGTAGGTGAAGTCACCTAGTTCCACTATTTGCTGGTTATCAATATAAATACCGCCAATGAAACGCAAGCTAGCTTCGCTATTGGTTGATATACGAAACTCATTAACTGAGCGTTTTGTATCAAACAGAGAGGTCACGAACAACGTTGGATCGCCACAAGTAGCATAGCCTGGGTAACTACAAATATAGTAAGGGATGAAAGGCCCTACATCTGCATAACCAGTGTAATCTTGTTGGGCGTTTACCACACGTTCAGTGTAGGAGGTGTTGTAAACGAGATCTAAATTACCAATTCGGCCATTAACGGTGAGCGCAAAAATTTCTACATCGTCGTTGGCAAAATCTTCGGCAAAAGTTTGAGCGTTAAAGTCAGTGCCGCTGCTTACATCGGGTTCAAACTCAAATAGGCCTTCGCTATCTAAGGTTTGATCCGTGTATTGTGCGTTAATGCTCCAATTGTCGTTAATGTTATACAAGATGCTGGCGCGGAAGCCAGTGTATTCCGCCTCATTAAAATCGTCTCCCGCGACTGCCGCGTTATCGGCCGTGGCAGAGAATGCTGGCGCAACGCCACCCAGGGCGGGGTTATCAGGAGAAATCTGGCGTAGAGCAGGGATATTGTCGATAAATCCGCCTTGATTTGCATTATAGGCTGCTATTCGAAAACCCAACTTATCTTTAATGATGGGGATATTAACGTGACCCTCAACCGTTTCGCTTGTGTCGCCGCCTGATGTGTCAGATAGGTCGACATTGACGCTCGCCGAAAATTCTTCGAGCTGTGGTTTGTTCGTAATTAGACGCAAGGTTCCGCCTTGCGAGCTGGCACCGAATAACGTACCTTGCGGACCTTTTAAAACTTCGATGCGGTTTAAATCAGTGGCAAAAAGATCAACATTACGACCTGCATATGAGGTGGGCGATTCGTCTAAATAAGTCGCTACGGATGGTTCAGAACCTAGTGCCGAAATCCGTAAACCACCACCCCGTCCGGGCGAAACGCCTCGAATAAAGACTTCTTTTTTACCTGGCCCCTGGCCTGTTGCATTAACGCCAGGGATATAAGCAACGTAATCATCAAAGCTATCTATTCTTAGTTCATCCAAGCTTTTTTCGCTAATCGCTTGCAGGGCGATGGATACGTCTTGTTGACTTTCTGAACGTCGCGACGCCGTTACGATGATTTCTTCTAGGGCACCGCTTGCTCCATCCTCTTGTGCGCTGGCTATTTGCGAGCTTGTTGTTGTGCCTATTGATATCGCAACCGCTACTGCATAACTTAACTTAGACTGCTTAAATACGTGACTCATAAATCATTTCTCTCTTTAGTTAGTTTTGTTTTATGCCTGTAGTACTTCCCGCATTAACCTTATCTTCTCTATTATTACTATCATAGTTTATGTGCAGAGTTAAGCACTCTTTTATGACAGTTCTATGATCATGTTGGTCGCTAATAGAATATTCATAGTCGTTAATGAGCTAATCGAACGCGCAGTGTCTAGAGATTTTATGTATGATCTATAAGTTCATTTGCTACGTGAAGGACAATTTGGGTCGCATCGGATAAGGTATAAATGGCGTGCGCCTGATTGAATCTTCGCTTAGCTTGATACCCCCATGCATGGATTAAATTTGATCGCGAGATGCGCCAGGGTTTAGTAAAACGCAAAACTTGAACTAAAATGAGAGAATCACCAATGGAAGAAGCCACCAATCCACTTAATCGATTTCTAAAAGGCGCATGGCGCTTTCTAGATTCAGCCCGTAAAGTAACGCTAAACCTAGTGTTTTTGTTGATAGTAATCGTTGTATTGGTTTCAATATTTAGTGGCGATTCGCCAAAGGTTGCCAAAAAAACGGCCTTGGTGATTAAGCCTCAGGGACAATTGGTTGAGCAGCTGACGGCAAAATCACTTGATACGATGATTGATGAATTGAGAGGCGAAAAAATTACTGAGACCCTGTTAAAGGATGTGGTCGATGCTATTCAAACAGCCAAAAATGATGAACGTATACAGGTTTTGCTACTCGATTTAAACGCCTTTAGTGGCGCACAATTAACTAAGCTTCAAGATGTGGCTAAGGCCGTTATCGATTTTAAAAGCAGTGGTAAAACAGTGGTTGCCATGGCTGATGCATACGCTCAGGATGCCTATTACTTGGCGGCTCATGCTGATCAAATAATCGCTCATAAGATGGGCGGGGTTTCACTCGAGGGTTTCGGGCGATATCGAATGTACTATAAAGAAGGTATTGATAAGCTTGGTCTTGATGTCCATGTTTTCAAAGTGGGCACCTTTAAGTCGGCGGTCGAGCCCTACTTACATAACGAGATGTCAGAGTACGCGAAAGAGGCAAACCGAGAGTGGTTAGGAGATCTTTGGCAGATATATCTTGATGAAGTGGCTATAGCAAGAGGCTTAAAGTCCGAGGATTTAAATGACTATGCTCAGAAAATTTCTGAAGTAGTAATCCAAGCTAACGGAGATTCTGCTAAAGCGGCTCTAGACTTTGGTTTAGTTGACCAGGCGTTGACCCGTGTTGAGGCAAGACAGTATCTTATTGATTTGGTGGGCGAGGATGAAGACACTCATTCTTACAACCAGGTTGGATTGAGTGACTATCTGAAAACCATAAAGAGCGATAGATTTGGCCGCTCAAGTAAGGGTGATAAGGTCGCTGTTATTGTAGCTCGGGGAACTATTCTTGATGGTAGTCAACCGGCCGGAACAATTGGCGGTGATTCGACGGGCGCATTGATTCGTAAAGCTCGCACGGATGAATCGGTTAAGGCTATAGTCCTTCGCGTTGATTCTGGTGGTGGTAGTGCATTTGCCTCAGAAGTCATACGTCGTGAACTTGAGAAGGCGCGCGCCGATGGTATGCCAGTTATTACTTCGATGGGTAGTGTCGCGGCCTCAGGCGGTTATTGGATAAGTACTTCATCGGATCAAATTTGGGCGCACCCATCAACCATCACCGGCTCGATCGGGATCTTTGGAATTATCCCTACCTACCAGAAACCTCTCGAGCAACATCTTGGTATTCAAGTTGATGGTATTAGTACTGCGCCGCTTTCTGGTATTCGCCCTGACCGCGAATTGCCACCTGAAATTGGTGATGTAGTTCAAGTAATGATCGAACAAGGTTATCGTGAGTTTTTGCAGCGTGTCGCAGACGCTCGCGAAATGACGACGCAAGAAGTAGACAAAGTTGCGCAAGGCCGAGTATGGAGTGGGAGCGATGCTTATGAGCTTGGCCTTGTCGATAGTTTAGGAGGCCTTGATGATGCCATCGCTGCTGCGGCAAAGATGGCCGAGCTAGATGAGGATTATGTAGTCACTTATTTTGACAAAGAAGAGGGCTTTCAAGAGAAGGTGTTTCGTGAGCTGTTGGCCGAAGCTGTCGCTGCTATTGATCAGGGCAGCACGAATATTTCGCCTGTTAGCCAAATGTTGCGACAAGTGGAGAATGCGGTCGCAGATTTCGGAGCTTTGAATGACCCCAATCATATCTACGTTTTATCTAATATCGAGACAGACTAAGGTTTGTAATATTTTCACTAGTGCGACAGTGGGTCGCACTAGTGAGGTTGAAAAAGTACAATAGTGATATCAGCGTCAAATAAGAAGAACGACGTTCACTTCAAAAAAGGACGCAAAGAACCGTCTAAAATGTTTTCTTTTGCTCTACTAATTTAATCAAGTAAGGTGATGGCGTAAACTCATCACCAAATCGTTGTTCAAATTCACGTAGCTTATCTAATATCTTTTGCAAACCGATGCTATTGGCCCAATACATAGGACCACCGTGATAAATTGGCCAGTTGTAACCCTTTATGCAAGCGATGTCGATATCTGAACTGCGTATCGCAATGCCTTCGTCTAAGACCTTCGCGCCTTCATTGATAATAGGGTAGAGCAAGCGTGCTAGAATTTCTTCATCGTCGGCAGGTATTTGCGGTACTTGGTTTTGTTCGGCAATATCGGCGATGACTTCTAATGCAATGGGCGATAATGTTCTTTCGCGGTTTTCGTTATAGTCGTAGTAACCACCATTTTTCTTTTGTCCGAGTCGACCTTTACTGACCAACACGGTTTCTACCGTCCTGTCTTTAACGTCACGGTTGGTAACGTCTAGGCCGACTAAGTCCTTAACAGCGAATGGCCCCATTGAAAACCCGTAATCGTAAATAACACGGTCTATGTCTTCTGGGCTAACGCCTTGTAATATCATATTGCCAGCTTGTATCGCGCGCATCTTCATGACTCGGTTGGCGATAAAGCCCCAACCAACTCTAGACAACACTGGCGTCTTTTTAATTGTTTTGGACAAACGCATTGCGGTGTTGACGGCGTCTAAGCTAGATTCGGCGCCGCGCACTACTTCCAATAACGGCATCACGTTAGCTGGTGAGAAAAAATGCATGCCTATAACATCCTGAGGCCGGCTTGTTGATGAGGCTATTTCATCTAGGTCAAGATAAGAAGTGTTTGATGCCAGAATGCAACCAGGTTTTGCGACTTTATCAAGTTTGCCAAATACGTCGTTTTTAATGCCAATTTCTTCAAAAACTGCTTCAATGATTAAATCCGAATTTGCCAAATCGTTGATGTCCAAGCTTGGGGTAATTAAGTTCATTCGATCTTCAACTTGTTGCTCGCTTAGCCGTCCACTTTTTACTGAGCGTTGATAGTTCTTGCGAATAACACCAATGCCGCGATCTAAGGCATCTTGTTGTTGTTCCAGCAAGATAACTGGCAAGCCAGCATTCAGAAAGTTCATAGCAATGCCGCCACCCATAGTGCCTGCACCAATAACCGCAACTTGCTCGATGTCTCGCACGGCTGTGGTTTTTGGGATATCAGGTATTTTGCTACATTCTCGTTCGGCGAAAAAAACATGGCGTTGTGCGGCTGATTGAGTTCCCTCAAACAGTTCTTCAACAAGTTCACGTTCGCGTTTAATTCCCTCATCAATCGGCAGATTAACCGCCGCTTGCACACTTTTGATGATGTTTTCAGGAGCATGAAAACCGCGAAATTTACGTGCATTGGCTTCACGATAATCGTTGAAAATCTCAGGTTTAGCTCGGTCTAGCTCTATCATGTCTGAGCGCTCGCTGGGGCGTAGCAATGGCTCTTTGCTTGCGATTAGCGTTTGTGTGTAACTAAGTGCCGCGCTAGTTAAATCTTGGTCCTCAGTTAGTTGGTCGAGTATTCCAAGTTCATGCGCTTCGGGTGCGGATACCATGCGGCCACTGCCAATAAGCTCTAGAGCTTTTTGTGCGCCGACAATGCGAGGCAATTTTTGCGTGCCACCACATCCAGGAAGAATGCCTAGCTTGACTTCTGGTAAGCCAATTTTGGTGGACGACAAGGCAATGCGACGGTGGCAGGCTAAAGATAATTCAAGGCCGCCACCTAACGCTGTGCCATGCATGGCCGCAACGGTAATTTTCTCGCTCGCTTCGACAACTTTAACAACTGTGCTCAAGTCTGGTTGTATTGGCGGTTTGCCAAATTCACGAATGTCAGCACCGGCGTGAAATGTGCGACCTGCGCAGCTTAAAATTATGGCTTTAATACTAGGGTCTTGATTGGCATCTTCGATCCCCTTAACGATGCTCTTTCGCACTTCTATGCCGAGTGCGTTAACGGGGGGTGAATCGATGCGGATAACCGCAATATTGTCGTGAATTTGGTAGTCAAAAATATCTGCTGTCATAAATCTGTCGAGTTTTATATTTGCCTAATTTAGCTTAGGCGTTGAAGTTGCGTATTTTTTACCGGGCAAAAGTCCGGTAGGTACGTAGCTGTAGAATAAAGTCAGGCAAGCTTACGTTCAATAAGATGGTCGGCTATTAATAATGGATTATGCGGCAGCTGCTCGTAGACACGGACTGCCCATGCGTGGATTTCAGGGTGTGCGATCAAAGATTGTCTTCCTCTCATGCCCATAAAATAACCGCTGGTGATTATTGGAAATGCAGATAGGTCGGCAAGACTGATCGATGAAGAAGCGCCAAGATAAGGTTTTTGCTTGAGGTGCTCGATGAACTCTTGTTGCAGACGTTGGTTCATATCAGTCATGCTTTCATTAAGATCCAATTGTTTTACCATCTTAGTGATGAACGGTGCACGCTTAACCGCCCACGGCCAGATCAAACGTGCATACAAAGGGAGCGTCCGAGCGCAATGAACGGCACGCGCTAGCCGCCATCCATTAGTGACTGAATTCCATGTATTTTGCCATTCAACCGCATAACGAAATCCGCTTGGAATAAGATGATTGCTAATCCATTTATCCACCTCAAGAATTTGAGCGCGTTGTACAGCGTCGTCTGGCAAAATTGGTCGTTGTGGGTAGAGTTGCTCTAACCAAATGCCTAATTCAGACGATTCTTTGCGCCAATCATTGCCAATTTTAAGAACGGGTACTTGACGTTGCTCGGTAAACGCAATTTCGGCATTGGTGATTGGGTTAACACCAATAAACTTAAAATCAATTTGTTTATAGTTAAGATAGCAAGCGACTTTTTGTGCATAAGGGCTGGTTGGGTAAGAGAATAATTGGATATCGCTCATAGTATTTGATCCATAGCTTATGCTAGTTAGTAGCAATCTAGATAAAGGGCTTTCGTTATGGTTTCGTAAAGGCAGTAAACGTATAGAAAACTCTCTTAGCTTACGAGAGTTACTATCGCCAATGGCTCTATTAGAATTTAACCAGCGAGGTGATTTGACTACTTGTGCCTAACTTTTTACGTCCATCGAGTTCTGTGAGTTCAATAACAAAGGCAAACTGACAAACCGCAGCATCTAGCTTGTTAATCAACTCTGCCGCGGCCAGAGCCGTTCCACCGGTAGCTAAAAGGTCATCGACAATCAATACTTGATCGCCAGCAGAGACTGCCGAATTCTGTAGTTCAATGGTTGCTTCCCCATACTCAAGAGAATAAGTTTGGCTCACACAATCACCAGCTAGTTTACCGCCCTTACGGGCCATCACGATAGGCAGTGATAGTTTGTATCCTAGTGCAGCGCCAAACAGAAAACCGCGTGCATCCAAGACTAATATTTTATCTACTTTTTGGTCTTTGATAGCGCGTGCAAATTCATCAATTACATGCGCGAAGGCTGCGGGGTTTTCGGTGATCGATTCAATATCCCTAAATTGAATGCCCTTTTTGGGGAAGTCAGGGATATTGCGAATAAGTGAAGCTAGTTCCATTTTTTCTTGGTTTTGGTAAAGAGGTTAGGGTGAGGTGTGCGAACACAGAAAATATTATATCGATTGCTCACTCAAAGTCAGTATTGTGCTGTTGCCTGAGTTTAAAGCAAAGCTCCAGTCGTTAAGGTTTTTTCTGTTGGCTTTTTTTGATTCTCAACATCATTGGTTTCGTGTTCTAACTCTAAGCTGAAATAATTGCCTTCGCAATAACCAAGGGCATTTTCTCTAGTGCTGCTGAAATCCTTTATTTCACCGAGTAAAATGATATGGTCACCCGCGTCGATACGGGTGCGTTCGCAACTAAAAAAAGCGATGGCGCCACTAATCATTGGAACTCCGTTTAAATCCGGTGTCCAATCAACATTTTTGAAACGATCATCGCAGCTCGACGCAAAGATGTCAGATACCTCTTGTTGGTCATGAGCAAGCACGCTGATATGAAAGTGGCTGCATTTATTGAATACCTCAAAGCTTGACATCGATTTAGCCGGGCAAATCAAAAGCAGCGGTGGATCGAGATTTGACATAATAATTTACTAGGTGGTTCGCTTTTAGAACGATGAATTGTGTAGTTTACACAGTCTGCGTGACTGAATGTCATGATATGACTGTATTATGATACCAATAATGGCTCGCCATATTGGTATGTTTAGATCACCTTGGTGCCTATCTAGATATTGCCGGACTTAACGATTTAGTATAAAGGTGTGGATGGCTTTAGCGGATGCAAAAGGCGTGTGCAATCAAGCACTTTATTTTTTCTTTTAACCCCATCAATGTTGACGAAATGTCTCGTAAATCTGTATAAACGAATAAATCCAGTTAAACATATAGCCTAGACCAGAAATTCAATGATTCAGTTCACCTTAAACGACCAGCTTGTCGAAACCAATGAAAGCGCTGATACCCCTTTGTTATGGGTGGTTCGCGATACCTTTAAGCTTAAAGGTTCTAAATTTGGTTGTGGCTTAGCGCAATGCGGCGCGTGCACCATGCACTTAGATGGTCAGGCGGTACGTACTTGTGTGTTGCCGATTGCTGCGATTGCAGGAAAGAAAATTACCACGATCGAAGGTTTGGGTACGCCTGACAATCTTCATCCTTTGCAGAAGGCATGGACAGACCAGGGCGTGCCACAATGCGGCTATTGCCAGTCAGGTCAGATCATGAGTGCGGCCTCTTTACTCGCTGACAATCCGGCGCCGAGCGAAGAACAAGTAGATTCGGCAATGCGTGGCAATATCTGCCGTTGTGGTTGTTATCCAAGAATTAAAAAAGCCATACTCGATGTTGCTAAGAGTGAACATTATGAGCAAACGGTCGAGTCTGAACAAAAAGGAAAAGTGTCGTGAGTGGAGTTATGCTGAGCCGTCGGGGGTTTTTTAAAGCTGCAGGGATTGTCGGCGGAGGCTTATTAGTTGCTTATTACTTTAATAGTGAAGATCAACCTTTGCCGCTCAAAGAAATACAGGGTGCGTTTAATGCCAATGCCTTTTTACAAATTACGCCGCAAAATGAAGTGGTGTTTTACCTACCTCGTGACGAGATGGGACAGGGCGTCTATATGGGTTTATCAACCCTCGTAGCTGAAGAGTTGGACGTCGATTTAAACACTCTTAAAGTGCAATTTGCAGGTGTGCACGAAGACTATGTTAATTCCGATTTTGGTGCGCAGGTCACTGGCGGTAGTAGTTCGATGCGTATTCATTATCGGCCACTTAGACAAGTGGCTGCGAATACCCGTGAACTCATTTTACAAGCGGCCGCACAAGATTTGTCAGTGCCTAGGAATAGTTTAAGTACTAATAATGTGCATGTATTTCACGAAACGAAGTCTTACCCGTTTAGTGATTTTATCGCTACTGCGCAGACCTTAGAGCTCCCTAGTGATGCGCCTCTTAAGCCTAGGGCTGAATTTAAATACATTGGTAAAGAAATAGCGCGCAACGATGCGCTTGCTAAGTCAACTGGTACAGCAATATATGGCGCCGACGTAGATATCCCAGACATGCACTACGCTGTATTGAGTCGTTGCCCTGTTTTTGGTGGTAGCGTCAAATCGTATGATGCCACTAAAGCTAAGGCGATTGCTGGCGTTAGCGACGTTGTGCAAATCGATAATGGAGTTGCAGTGGTCGCGACTTCATTCTGGCCTGCAAAAAAGGCAGTTGATCTATTAGAGATCGAATGGGATATGCCTGAGCTTGAAGGTATTAATATTGAGCGCATTCAAGCCGATTATCGCGATGCCATTGCTTCCGACGAGGGCGATAGCGAGGCGGAAGGTAACATTAACCTTGGTTTTGAAGCCGCTAGCGAGATACTTGAGCGCGAATATTGGGCGCCATATTTGGCACATGCGCCGATGGAGCCGATGAATGCTGTGGTGAGCATCGCTGACGGCAAGGCGCAACTTTGGTCTGGCACTCAAAGCCCTCAAGTGGCTCAGGGTTTGGTTGCACGTTATGCCGATATTGATGTTGAAGATGTGACCGTACATTCTACCTTTCTCGGTGGCGGTTTTGGTCGTCGTAGTGTTTTGACTCATGTCGCTGAGGCTACTCAGGTCGCGCTTGCAACTGATAAAACGGTTAAATTAATGTGGACTCGAGAACATGATATTCAACAAGGTTGGTATCGTCCGGCCTCGTTAATGAAAATTCGAGCAGGCGTGGATGAAAGAGGCAAGATTACCGCTTGGGATGCGGCTCGTGCGGGCGCAAATTTGACTCCCGATATGATTCGAACCACGTTACCAGGAGTTATGGTAGGTGTTCCTAAACGCGCAATTAATTGGGCAGCGAATACGTCCGCCGGAGTACTAGACGGGTGGGCCATTGACCCTTCTAGCATCGAAGGTCTGATTGATGATTACGATCTTCCAAATAAACAGATACGACATATTTCTATTGATCATAAGATGCCTCTCACATTTTGGCGTTCGGTTGGGCATTCCTATACGGCTTTCGCTAAAGAATCTATGATTGACGAATTAGCTGAAACAGCTGGGTTGTCGCCGATTGAATTCAGATTGCGTAATCTGCAAAATAATCCGCGTTTGGCAGCCACCTTAAAGAAAATGAAATCAGTGACCGACGGCTGGTCAATAGGGAATGAGCATGCGCTAGGCGTAGCCGCACATGGATCGTTTTTGTCTTATGTGAGTCAGGCGGTTGATGTGTCGATCGAACAAGGGAAAATTCGAGTTAATCGCGTTGTATGTGTGATCGATTGTGGCCAGGTGATTAACCCAGATATAGTGCGCGGGCAAATGGAAGGAGCAATTATGTATGGTCTGAGCGCGGCATTATTTGGTGACCTAGATATCCAAGGCGGACGTATAAAACAAAGTAATTTTCACGACTACTCAATTTTACGAATGGACGAAGCGCCCAGCGTTGAAGTAATTATTATTGACAGTGATGAAGACCCGACTGGTGTTGGCGAGCCAGGTTTGCCACCGATAGCTCCGGCCGTTGCTAATGCTGTTTTTCAACTAACACGCCAACGTCTATGGTCGTTGCCACTGACATTAACTTAGTTTTGATAAGACAATGCTGAGAGATACTACGGTTTCGAAATCAAAATATTAGCATCTTTATTTATTAGAACTGCGTTGCCATAGCCTCGGCTATTTGTTGTTGCCCTTGGTCATTTGGGTGAATGCCGTCAACAATATTACTGCGCGAGACCATTGATCGTACTGGGGCAATACGTGCGTTGCTTAAGCCTCGGATGCCGGCGCTGATTTGTTCCGCGAGCGCATCGGCGGCTACTGTGTCAAAGTTAGGTAGATTGCTCGGCGGCGCAGGCGTGAGTGGTGGTAGAGTTCCAACGACAGGAATAACATTATTATCACGCGCGATGTCGACCATGGTTTGCAGATTACTAATAGCCACCGACACTGAGCCGCGAGCGGCATCATTGGTGCCTAACAAAATGAATACGTGCGTTGGATTGTTCTCAGTAATCATTTGTTGGATAACAGACACACCAAAGCTAGTTTGCTCGTTTGTGACACTGTTATTAATAATTTCTCGCCCGATTATTGGCGCTAAACGCGTTGGCCACGGTGTCGCTATACCAAAGCCGTTACCGATACTATCGCCGATAGTAATTACTCGCATACTTCCAAGAGTTGCTGCATTTGGGTCTGGTTCAGGCCCACCTGTTTCAGTGCCACCGCCACCGCCGCAAGCCGCGAGTGCTAAGGGTAGAAGTAATGCTAGAAAAGATCGTCGCAGTAATCTCATTTTTAATATTGAAGGCTTCGCTATGCAAAATATGCGTAGGCTTAATGTTTGGGCGTAACTTTAGCTGAATTGCTGTAAAGTATCTAGCGAGCGAGTTAAATATGATTCTGAGTTATTAATAGTTTGCAAAAAAAACGGCGCATGTGCGCCGCTTTCTTATTCTAGTTTGAAAAAACAAACAGATATGTTTTACAGATCAAAGCGATCCGCTGTCATGACTTTGGTCCAGGCAGCGACAAAGTCTTCTACAAACTTCTGATTGCCATCGTCGGCAGCATAAACTTCAGCCACGGTTCTTAGTTCTGAACTTGATCCAAAGATCAGGTCAACCGGTGTCGCGGTCCATTTTTTTTCGCCACTACTACGGTCTGAACCTTGAAAAATATTATCAATGTCAGTGCGTTCCCATTGGGTAGACATATCCAGTAGGTTAACAAAAAAGTCGTTGCTCAATGTGCCAGGTTGATCAGTAAGAACGCCATGCTCGGTTCCGCCGGTATTTGCATTGAGAGCACGCATGCCACCCAATAATGCGGTCATTTGTGGAACAGTTAAGTCCATAAGTGCCGCTTTTTCAACTAACATTTCAGTAGGTGACAATGCGTTGTCTGTACCGAAATAGTTGCGAAAGCCATCGGCAGTAGGTTCGAGAACAGCAAATGAATCGACCTCAGTTTGCTCTTGACTCGCATCACCACGACCAGCAGTGAATGGTACACTGATATTTACACCACCGCTCAAGGCAGCGCGTTCGATCGCGGCCGCGCCACCCAATACAATTAAGTCAGCCATTGACACCTGTTTGCCACCACGTGCCTTTTCATTAAATGAAGTTTGTATGCCTTCAAGTGTTTGCAATACCTTAGCCAATGTTTCAGGCTCGTTTACAGCCCAATCTTTTTGTGGTGCTAAACGCACACGAGCGCCATTAGCACCCCCTCGAAAATCAGTCGCGCGAAAGCTAGAGGCTGATGCCCAGGCTGCTTTAACTAATTCTGTGTTAGATAACTCACTACTTAAGATCGACTTCTTCAGTCTAAAGATGTCTCTAGCATTGATAGTTTTATAGTCTGGAGTAGGTACCGGATCTTGCCAGCTGAGTATTTCTTCTGGAATGCTATCGCCTACATAACGAGCCCGAGGACCCATGTCGCGATGTGTTAGTTTGAACCAAGCTCGAGCAAAGGCATCTTCAAATTCGGTCGGATCATTTTTAAAACGTTCGATAACAGCTCGGTACGCTGGATCTTCTTTTAGTGCCAAATCGCTGGTGAGCATTATTGGTGCGTGACGAAGTTTTTCATCATGTGCATCAGGTACAAGCTGTCCAGCGGAGGGGCTTTCTGGCACCCATTGAACTGCGCCGGCTGGACTTTTTTCTTGTTTCCAGTCAAAGGCAAGTAGAAAGTCTACGTATTGAGTTGTCCATTGAGTAGGGTTAGCGGTCCACGCACCTTCTAAACCACTGGTAGTCGTGTCGATGCCTTTACCGGTTCCGCACTTGTTTTTCCAGCCTAGGCCTTGCTCTTCAATCTCGGCACCTTCAGGTGCTGCGCCAACGCAGTCAGAAGGGTTGCGTGCGCCATGCGCTTTACCAAATGTATGGCCACCTGCGATAAGCGCTACCGTTTCTTCGTCATTCATTGCCATGCGGGCAAAAGTTTGACGAATTTCTCTGGCTGAGTCTAAAGGATCGTGGTTTGCGTTGGGGCCTTCTGGGTTTACATAAATTAGACCGAAACGAGATGCACCTAAAGGTTTCTCTAATTTACCATCTTTATCAAAACGGTCACGTGCTAGGAATTCTTTCTCAGGTCCCCAGTAAACTAAATCGGGTTCAAAGTCATCTTCGCGGCCACCGGCAAAGCCGAAGGTTTTAAAACCCATAGACTCCATAGCGACAGTACCGGAAAGAACCATTAGGTCAGCCCAAGATAACTTTCGGCCGTACTTTTGTTTTAAAGGCCACAATAAACGGCGAGCTTTATCTAAGTTAGCGTTGTCTGGCCAGCTATTAAGTGGCGCGAGTCGATGTTGTCCGCCTGCGGCGCCGCCTCGACCATCCACAACACGGTAAGTGCCCGCGCTATGCCAAGCTAAACGAATAAAGAAAGGGCCATAATGACCGTAATCGGCCGGCCACCAATCTTGCGAGGTGGTCATAAGCTCGCGTAGGTCAGTTTTTAGTTCTTCAATATCAATAGTCGCAAACTCTGCCGCATAGTCAAAATTATCGCCATAAGGATTGGATTCCGGATTGTTCTGACGTAAAGACTGTAGGTCTAAAGAGTTAGGCCACCAAAATTGATTATTTTTAGCTCGATTATCCGCCTGAGCTGAAAACGGCGTGATCGCGGTTAGCAACATAGTGGTTGCAAGCGCGATACTAAGTAGTAGACGTTGAGGCATTTTTTTACTCCAAGTTAATATGGTTAGTAGTTACGAAATTATTGTAACTTTAAAAATATTAATTGTTTTGTAAAAATCGATACAAAAAATAGATGATCGACTTTAGGAAAATAGATAAGTAAGAAAAAGGCTTAACTACGCGAGTGAGTGTTTTGTCTCGGAGAGTTAATCGCTTGCTTGGGTATTGCTGGGTGCTGACTCGGCTAACTACGCTGGTTCATCGATGTGTTTTGTCGTATTAAGTCTTAGTCTTTTTTAAAGCTGATTTTTTTCTATTTAATGGGCTTAATTTTTCCTTGTAGTGTGGAATTTTAGCCACATAGTGCTGTGCGCCCTGCAATAGTAATTGTTGAGCTTGTTGATCAAGGCTCTTAACAACCTTAGCCGGAGAACCCATCACTAGCGAATTGTCCGGAACCCGCATACCTTCAGTGAGCAAGCTATTAGCTCCAATTACGCAGCCCTCTCCAATCTTTACTCCATTGAGGACGACGGCGTTAATGCCAACTAGGCTGTTACGACCTATTTTACATCCGTGCAGTGTGACGCCATGGCCGACGGTAACATTTTCGTCTAGCTCTATAGGCATGCCCGGATCAACATGTAATACGGAGCCATCTTGAATGTTAGAACCTTGTCCAATCACAATTGCCGCATTATCAGCTCTAATCACGCAATTAAACCAAACGCTGACGTTGACTTTAAGGGTAACGTTGCCGATTAAATCAGCTGATTCAGCAATAAAACATGATTCGTCAATGTCAGGCGTCAAGTCGCCGAGTGAGTAAATCAATTACATTCCCTGAACGAGGTTTATCATAACGCCGGCGGCCACCGCTGAACCGATTACGCCAGCCACGTTCGGCCCCATAGCATGCATGAGTAAAAAATTTTGAGGATTAGCTTCTAAGCCGACTTTATTGGCGACGCGTGCAGCCATTGGTACGGCCGAAACTCCAGCGGCACCAATGAGCGGGTTAATTTTATTGGCGGAAAACTTGTTTAAAAGCTTAGCCATCAAGACACCGGCCGCGGTACCGATACAAAACGCAACCGCGCCTAATAATAAAATTCCTAAGGTTTCTGTATTTAAAAACTTATCTGAACTCATCTTGGAGCCAACTCCAAGTCCTAAAAAGATGGTTACAATGTTGATTAATGCATTTTGAGTTGTGTCGCTTAGTCGATCAACTACGCCACACTCTTTCATTAAGTTGCCGAAGCAGAACATCCCGAGTAGAGGTGCTGCCTCTGGCAACAGGAAGGCGACCAATACTAATAAGGTAAGCGGGAAAACAATTTTTTCAGCCTGTGAAACTGGACGTAATTGTTCCATCTTAATTTGGCGCTCGGCGTCGGTGGTAAAGGCGCGCATTATTGGCGGTTGAATGATCGGTACTAAGGCCATGTAGGAGTATGCCGCAACCGCCACAGCACCTAATAATTCAGGTGAGAGCTTACTTGTTACAAAAATCGCGGTTGGGCCATCAGCGCCACCAATAATACCTATGGATGCGGCGTCACGGATGCTGAAATCAAGGATTTCAAAGTGGCCGAGAGCAGCTGCCCCTAAAACAGTGGTGAAAATGCCTACTTGTGCTGCTGCACCAAGTAACAAAGTGCGAGGGTTTGCTAACAAAGGCCCAAAGTCTGTCATGGCTCCTACACCCATGAATATAATCAAAGGGAAGAGACCGGTTTCAATTCCGGCTGAGTAAATGTAGTACAGAAGGCCACCCGGGCTTTCTAGATGACCTAGGCTATCGTATACGGGGGCTAGATCAAAACCAGCGCCTGGAATATTCGCTAAGATAGTGCCAAAGCCGATCGGTAGTAAAAGGAGTGGTTCAAAACCTTTGCGAATCGCTAAGAATAATAGCCCCAGCCCTACGAACATCATAGCAAGTTGGCCAATTTGAAGTTGCGCGAGGCCCGAGCTTAGCCATAGGTTTGTTAGATTATCCATTGCTTAGGCGATTGTGAGTAATACATCACCAAGAGTGACTGTGTCACCCTCACTAACATCAATGCTTGTTATCTGGCCGTCTTTAGGCGCCGATACATTGGTTTCCATTTTCATGGCTTCTAGTATGAGTACGGTATCACCGGCTTGCACTGTTTGGCCGGCTTTCACCATTACTTTAATGACGTTTCCTGCCAATGGTGCCGTTACTGGATCGCCGCCCGTTATTGCAGCGGTATTTGTTGCATTATTACTTGCTAGACTCTGATTATTGAGATTTTTAATGCCAGTGATATCGCCACCGTCGGCAACTGTAACTGTAAATTTTTGACCTTCTACTTCAACCGTATAGATTTCATCACCTTTGTCAGTGACCGGTGCACTATTACTTGATCGACCTGTTGGGACTGGTTCGAATGCGCTTGCGTTTTCACGGTTTTGAATAAAATTTAAGCCAACCTGAGGGAACAATGCGTAGCTCAACACATCGTCAATATAGTCGTCGCCTTGTTTAGTTTTCAAGGAATGTTGGTCGCGTAGTTTGCTAAATTCCTCGGTCAGGGCATCCATTTCATCGTCAATTAAATCTGCTGGGCGACAAGTAATCGCGGATTCGCCGTCTTCTAAAACCTTGGCTTGAACCTCGCTATTTACTGGGGCAGGCGTAGCGCCGTATTCGCCGCGCAATACGCCGGCGGTTTCTTTAGCAATGTTCTTGTAGCGCTCACCCATCAGTACATTTATGACCGCTTGAGTACCAACGATTTGAGAAGTCGGAGTGACTAGCGGAATATAACCAAGGTCCTGGCGGACACGCGGAATTTCTGCGAGCACTTCATCGAGTTTGTCTTCAGCGCCTTGTTGACGCAATTGGTTTTCCATATTAGTGAGCATGCCACCAGGGACCTGAGCAACTAAAATGCGTGAATCAACACCCTTTAAGGAGCCTTCAAACTCAGCGTATTTTTTTCGTACTTCGCGAAAATAAGCTGAAATTTCTTCTAGTTTCGCGATGTCTAAACCGGTCTCGTGTTCACCACCTTCGAAAATCGATACCACAGATTCGGTCGCGGAGTGACCATAAGTCATCGACATTGATGAAATTGAGGTATCGACATTATCGATGCCAGCTTCCACGCATTTAGTGATTGTTGCTGTGCTTAAACCGGTCGTCGCATGAGCGTGTAACTGAATCGGAATGTCCACAGTTTTCTTTAGCTGTTTAACTAATTCATAACCAACATAAGGCTTAAGAAGCCCGGCCATGTCCTTAATACATATTGAATCTGCACCGGCGTCTTCAAGTTGCTTGGCCATATCAAGCCAAAGCTCGGTGTTATGAACAGGACTGACTGTATATGAAAGAGTGCCTTGAGCATGCTTGCCAACGTTATTGACGGCTTTCAATGCGGTGCTAATGTTACGCATGTCATTCATGGCATCGAAAACTCGAAATACATCAATTCCATTGATGGCGCAGCGCTCAACGAACTTATCTACTACGTCGTCGGCGTAATGACGATAACCCAAAATATTTTGCCCTCTAAACAGCATCTGTTGCGGCGTATTAGGCATTACTTTTTTAATTTCTCGAATACGGTCCCACGGATCTTCGCCTAAGAAACGAATGCACGAATCAAATGTTGCGCCGCCCCAAGATTCCATAGACCAATAGCCAATATTATCTAGCTTTTCTGCTATGGGTAGCATGTCATCTATGCGCATGCGCGTTGCTAATAGAGATTGGTGTGCGTCGCGCAGCACCACCTCGGTAATTCCGAGTTTTTTTGGCGTTGTCATTAGTCGAGTTTTAGCGTTGTCGATGAGCGTCGATAGCCTTCTTAATAATAGACAATGTTTGGCTGTCCACGCCATCTAGATTGACTGGATTTGTATCGGCTGGTGCAAGACCCGCAGCGGACTCCTCTTTGGATGCGTACTTATAGACTAGCCGCGACATCAAAAGTGTCGCAAAAACCATCACGGTAAGGAAAGTGAAAACCGTTCCCATACCAAAAAGTGTCAGGCTTAGCCCTTGATCTATAAGAGAGTCTTGCATTTAATTATTGGACAAGTGCATATGTGGGTGCGGATTAGTCTATCACTAAAATTACAACAAATTAAGGCGCCAGTCGCCAAAGCTCGCTTTGTTAACGATACGCGAGAAACGCAATACAAGCGCGATGAAGGTAGTCACAGTCGCTAGTTCCGGAGGTCTCGCGAATTGAATGCATGCCCCACTGAGGTACACCAATATCCAGTGTCTCAATACCAAGCCCACTGGCCGTAATTGGCCCTATGGTGCTGCCACAAGCCATGTCACTGCGAGTCACAAAAGTTTGTACTGGGACGTCAGCTTGTTGGCAAATATGCTGGAACTTTGCCGAGCTAATACTATTGCTTGCGTAGCGTTGATTATTGTTGATTTTAATCACCGGACCACTATTAAGTATTGGCCCATGATTCGCATCATGTTTTTCAGCGTAATTGGGATGTATGCCATGGGCGTTGTCGCACGACACCATGGTTGAACGCGACACAAGTTGGGTCAATTCGCCAGCCGACTTAGTCATGCGTTGTAAAATTGATTTAAGAAATGGTCCATTAGCGCCACATGCTGATGATGAGCCTACTTCTTCATGATCGGTAGAAACAAAAAGGCTGGCATGATCGGTATTTGAATCGATCAAGGCTCGTGCTGCGATAAAACTACTGAGGAGGTTGTCGAGTCGCGCTGAGCTTATGAATTCTTTGTTCCAGCCAATTAAATTAGGGGCTTGCGTGTCATAGCATGAGAGCTCAAATTCAAAAATTTTGTCGACATCGTTGACGCATAACTTAGCAAGTTCGGATTTGAAGTCAAAGTTCTCGATCTGTCCTAAAATGAGCGGTAAATGAGTTTGCTTATTAATGACGCGCGATTTATTTGCGTCACGCTCAAGATGAATGGCCAAGTTCGGAATAATCGCAATTGCTTGTTTGAAGTCAACGAGTTCGCTAAAGAGTTGTCCTTTTTTATCAACACCGCTCACCCGTCCTGCGATAGAAAGGTCTCTATCAAGCCAAGGCTGAAGCAGCGCTCCGCCATAAACTTCAACACCTAATTGTGTATAGCCATGTCGACTAATTTCAGGATTCGGCTTTATGCGCAGACATGGACTATCGGTATGCGCGCCTAACATGTGAAAACCCTTCTTAAAGTCTGTGCCAGTGCGTAGCGCCACAATCGAAGAATCATTGCGCGTAATCACGTAGCTCGTATTATTCTTAAATTGCCAATCATCGGTTTCATGTAAATGTATGAAACCTGCGTCAACAAAGTTATCTAGTAAATGTTTAGTGGCATGGAAAGGCGTAGGTGACGCGCCGATGAAATCACATAATTGTTGGGCTAAGCTGACACTCATAACTGTATTGATATTGCGTTTGGGCTTTGAAAGCTAAGAAAGTGATCGTATTATAGCAGCAAGCCATTCAAACCTTGGTTATCGATTTGTTTCTATCTGTATTGATTGTTGGGCTTGTTGCTAGTGTCGTCTTTGGTGTGAACTATTGGCGATCTCTACCAGCTGATAAGCGTCCCGCGTTTGCAAGAAAAGCAACCTTGTATGGTAGTGCTGCTCTTATTCTTTTGCTCGTGGTAACGGGTCGCGCGCCTTGGCTAATGGGCGTACTAGCAGCCTTGTTAGCTATAATGGGGCGGGTCGCTCAGTTTGCGGCGTACATTCCCGTGTTTAAGAAAGTATTTGGCGCAGAGCACAGCGCTAGCGCTAACACACCGACACCAGAGAGTATGACTAAGCAACAAGCGGCTGAAACGCTAGGTGTTTCTGCGACTGCGAGCCCGGAAGAGATTCGTATGGCGCACAAAAAACTAATGCAAAAAATGCACCCTGATCGAGGTGGCTCTGAATTCCTTGCAAAACAAATTAATCAGGCTAAAGACATTTTATTGTCTTGATTGTGTTGGTTGTCATGCTCTTTTAGAAAGTGAGTTCTAATTAGGGGGAGGATTCTAGATTGACTCAGTACTATTCACTCATCGTATTTGAACTGAGCTGAATTTGGCTCTCATAAATTTTTCGGAGGCCACCATGGCAACGGCAAAAGTAAGTAAAAAAGTATCAAAGAAAGCACCTGCTAAAAAAGTTTCTACTAAATCTGTTAAGAGTGAAGTAAGCAAAGCAAAGAAAGAAATTGTCGAAGCTGTGGATGCGGTTGAAGACGTTGTGGAAAGTGCGGCAGACACTGTTTTTGCTCGTGTTAACAAAAACGTAAATTTGGCGCGCGGCGTTGCTCGTCAATCATGGTTGGCTTACTTAGGTGCTATCGGCCGAACTTATGATGAAGTCGTAAGTCGTACGGAAAAAGCGAATGACGATATCAAAACTCGTATCGAAAAATTCAACGATAACCGTGTTGAATTGGTTGAAGACCTTGTGGCGCGAGGCGAAAAAGTACAAGACGAAGCCGAAGCAAAATTAAAAGAAAGCCGAGCTAATATCGAAGATCAAATCGAAGTAGCTAAAGAGCGCTTAGTGACGCTAACAACGAAGGTCGACGTATCTGCGAGACTTCAAAGTTTATCTGACCGACTCGAGTCTTTAAGCAAAGATCTTAAAAAGACTGCATAGTAAAAGTCTTCTTTGCCTTTTTAGGCTAAGACGAATATATAAGTTTGTGTGTGAGTAAAAGCCCGGCTCGTTTTCAGAAACGTCCGGGCTTTTTTATTTAGCTAAGCATTACTTGTCAGTCGCACTGAAACTCTTTTACACTTTATAAGCACGGTTTTGCTACACTTCTTTTTATGGCTAAAATGAGCACAAGAGATTTAATCTTAGAAGTGGCGTTAGTACTATTAAACGAGCGCGGAGAAAGCAATGTCACTAGTGTTGATTTAGCTAATGAGATGAATATCAGTCCTGGTAATTTGTATTACCATTTTAAAGGCAAGGAGCAAGTAGTCGAAGAATTGTATGCTCAATACCATGCGCGCGTTTTGGTTAGCTTACAAGAAATTACCAAGCAAGCTACGGGTGATGCCAAAACAACTTTGGCTAGTTTAGCCGTGGTGTCTGACGTCTTACAACAGTTTCGTTTTATAAGCCAAGACATGCTTGGCATTAATGAACGTTACCCAAGTTTACGAGCTTCTTTAGAAAAGCTCATGAGTCTATTGATGCAGACTATTACGAGTTTGGTACGCTTAGTAATGGACGCTTCTAAAGTTACTGATTCCAGCCAAGCATCGAAGATGTTAGCGGCCAACTTGTTATACACTCTCATTAGTTTTGGGGCTTACGACGCGATGCTGAAAAATCATGGTGCGCAAGCCAGTATTGAAGAACACTTGTATTTACATTTCTTACCGTTTCTATGAGGAAGTTTGATGACTAAGGTCAACGTCTGCAGGCAAGTAAATTTGGATCGACAAGAGTGCGCTACTTTAGCTGTTGAGCTTCTTGATAAATTGGTTACAAAGTTTGGTGGTGCTTATAAAAGCCAAGGTAGTAATTATCATTACAAACATGGTGCGGGCGTTGATGCCATCGTAGAGCCAAAAGAGGGTGAGTTATTAGTCGATGTAAAGCTTGGAATTATGGCTCGTCGATTTGCACCGCAACTTGAGAAAGAAATGAATCGCGTGATCGATCAACATTTGCAGACCTAAGAGGGTATTAGAATGGCCGAGAAAATAGACAAGAAATTAGGCAAGAAATTAGGCAAGAAATTAGGCAAGAAAGCTTCAAGTAAA
>CAYSUU010000015.1:25003-67303 GCA_964434375.1 uncultured Gammaproteobacteria bacterium
CAAGAAATTAGGCAAGAAATTAGGCAAGAAATTAGGCAAGAAAGCTTCAAGTAAAAAGGTGGTTAAAAAAACCAGTAAAAAGGTATCTAAAAAAGTTACTAAAAAGGCCGTTAGTAAAGCTCCAAAGAAAGTGAGTAAAAAGGTCGCTAAAAAAACGACTAAGAAAGTAGCAAAAAAAGTCTCTAAGAAAACTACGAATAAGAAGAAAGCGGCTAGTAAAACGATAAGCAAGAAAAAAGCCAGCGTAAACAAGTCTAGCGTTAACAAAGCCACAGGGATTGAGGATCGTATTGATCAGCTGCAAGACATGTTGCAAGATAGTTTGAAAGATTTGACAGGGGATAAAGCAGAAGCTATGGCGCGGAATATTTGGTTAGCTGGCTTAGGCGCCTACTCACGCACACAAGATGAACTGTCAGAGCACTATGAAAGCATTCAGGGTCGTTTTGAAGAAATGAATGAAGAAGGCCAAAAAGTATTCGCGCAGTTGGTTAAGCGTGGTCAAGAAGTGCAAACGGATTTAGATCAGGCCGTTGATAGGGGTCGAGAGTCTTTAGAAGACAAAGTGGAACAATTTCGTTCACGCTTTGGAGGCGGCCTGTCATCGTTTATTGATATTCCAGATCGTTTAAGAGAAGCCGCCGAACGAGTGGATGAGATTAGCAAAAAACTGCGCAATAAAGACTAACTCTTTATCTTGCCACCAGAGTCATCTAAGCTATCAGAGGTTTGATAGCTTTCAGTCGAATCGTCTTATTGTTTGATATTTTTGTGGCATAAAAAAATGATGTCGCCTAAATGGTTCCTATGGTTTACGCAGAGTGTTTTGGAAAAAATAAGAAAAAATGACAGTCGGCTGCAAAGTGTATTCGCATAAAGCTGAAAAATATTTCGAAATTAATTGTTCAATTAGTCCGCTGGAGTTCTATAATAGAGTGCCTCAAGCAGGGTGGGTGTTGGCATCATTAACCAAATTAAAAGCAGGTTGAACTTAGTCTTTTTAACATGAAAGAAGACGACTTTTAAATATGTTTTTTGTCGTTTTGGAAGAAACGATGCCTTGATATCAATATTGTCTAACAAAAGGTAAAAGGAAGTGTTTTGTGCCAAGCAAAGAAAAAGTTATTGCTTTGAAAGGTTCATTTAAGCTGTATTGTGAGCGCAACTATGAAGACCATTAAAATCCCGCTTAGCTTAAACGTCATAAGAAAATATGACTTCCCCAAAAAGTTGGGATTACTTGAAATTCTGTTCGGCAAAACTTTGAAAATGTTTGGCGTAGCTTGGGTTAGTTGTTCCAATGGAATCGTTTGGAAATTGAACTTAGAAGATCCTTGCCATCGATGGATTGTGTATGGCAAGTATGAAGGTGGACAAGGAATTGATCTGGCTAAAGACAAATTACGAAACGGTGGTGTGTATGTGGATTCGGGTGCCAATATTGGTCAATGGGTTTTGTATCTTTCTGATTTAAAGAACGTAAAGACATTAGCATTTGAACCTGTTAAGTCAGAAAGAAAATGGTTAACTAAATGTGTCGGTGTGCAAAATGATTGGGATGTATCTATCTTCGCGTATGGTCTTGGTTCCGAAAATAAATACGCGGAAATACAACAGAACGGCTCAAAGTCGACTGTTCGCTTAGACTGGTATCAAAATGAAAGTAATGATCGAGAAAGAATAAAAATACGCCGTCTAGAATATGTGCTTGAAAAGCTGAAGGTTGAAAAAGTGACGTTTTGGAAATTGGACGTTGAGGGTTCGGAATTAGATGCATTGCAAGGGGCCGAAACATTTCTTCGCGATAAAAGGATCGAGTATATTTGTTATGAATGCCATCCATCTAATTACATACAAATTCGAGAATTATTGCATTTTTACGACTATGAAGTTTTCGATTTAATTGATGGAGAACTGGTTGAAAAACAGGAAGAGAGCATAATGAATACTCAAAATTTAGTAGCTACCCACAAAAATATGCAGGGAGAATAGGTGTTTTCGATCGTAATATTGTTGTGAATAGAATTTATCTACTATCGTTATTTCTTGTTGGTGTCGTTAATGTCTTGCCGATAATCGTTGAGAGGTAGTGTAGTGGAAATTCATGAAATCCAAGCGAGTGAAACGTGGGTTTTACGACAAAAACTCCTTCGACCCGATTTTAATTTAGAGCAATGTAGTTATCCAGGTGATTCGGATGTTTCAAGCCATCATTTTGCTTGCAGTAGTAACCATGAGTTGAGGGGTATTGTTTCTATCTATAAGCGCTCAAATAAAGCAGTGCACTCTGGGCTCGGTTTTCAAATAAGGGCCATGGCTACGTGTGAAGAGGTGCGAGGAAAGGGTCTGGGTTTAAAGCTCTTAGCTGCGGCGGAAAAGGTAGCATTTAATGCTGGTGCTGATTATGTTTGGGCAAATGCTCGTACGAGTGCGATAGGTTTCTATGTGAAAGCAGCTTATAAGGTAATTGGTGAGCAATTTCATGTCGACGGAGTTGGCCCCCATTTGCTTGTGTATCGAACAAAAGGTTAAACAAGTTGCGTTTGTATTGCTGATTTAACTTCTAAGCTCTTTATCTAAATTTGAACGCGCAGATTATGAGCGAATACGTTTATAATTAAACATTGAAATACCAATTGGGGTGGGGCCTAGTTAGCGCTAGTGCTCTTAAAGGTTATGTGCGGCTTTCGCATGGCCATATTTATATTAATTGAGAAGATTAAATGACTAAGATCGACATAGGAATAAGTATAGAAGACCGAGAAAAGACGGCAGAAGGACTTAAGCATCTGCTAGCAGATTCTTACACTTTATATTTACAAACTCACAACTTTCATTGGAATGTCAGCGGGCCTCAATTTCGTGAATTGCATCTTATGTTTGAGGAACACTATACAGAGTTGGCTGTGGCTGTTGATGATATTGCAGAACGCATTCGAACCCTAGATGTTGCTGCTCCCGGTACATATAAGGAGTTTTCTAAACTTAGTTCTATTATTGAAGTCGAGGGCGTTCCAAGTTCACAAGAAATGGTCGAATTGCTAACTAAAGGGCATGAGCAGATCGTTAGGACATCAAGAGAAGTATTGAAGTTGGCGCAATCTGCGGATGATGAATCAACTGCTGCGCTAGTATCAGATCGTATGCGAGTGCACGAAAAAACATCTTGGATGTTACGTGCAACCCAGCAGTAAATGTGGTCTTTTGCAGCGCCTTATAGAGAATCTTTGATATTTTCGGCTGGCGAACCAGCGTAATTCATTTGAGGGCGCTTGCGACCTAGGCCTTGTTGTTTTTAAGCTTTAGCGCTTTTAGGCCTAAGCTTGGTTTTACCACTTAACTTGGCTTTATTACTTACATTAGTTTTTGAGTTTTTTCGGCTACTTATTACTTTTTGTTCTAACTCACTATTTAGGCGGCAAAGGGTACGGCTGATTTTGGTTTGTATACGGATTCTTTCGATCATTGGCCATGTCATGCGTTCGCCATCTTGAATTAAGTTATATACTTCTTCTAAGGAGCGCGCGGCCAGCATCTTAGCAGGGCTCAGATAGCGTTTGGACGGCAGTATGTTGATGTCACCCGTATACGTTTGCGAAACTAAGGATAAGTAACCTGACATCCACCGTCTTAGGTAGGAATCATCTGAGAGGGGTTTTTGTACAAAATGCGTCGCGGCCATGCCCCATTCGTTAAAGGTGCGCATCGCCGTGCTGCTAATCGCCGAGATTAGGCCTGGATTATCTTTCTCTGCATGTATAAATGGCAAAGCGAGTGGGTTAGTTTGAGATACGATAAAATGGTTTGCTCCATATAGGCGCGACAAACGCTTCATAGGTACGTCGTCACTAATCGATCCATCCACCCATTTACGAGCAGGTAAATATGGTACGCGTTCGCCTTTTACATTCTTGGCGGCAAGTGATACCGGCGGAAACACACCAGGAATACAGCAGCTAGCAAGTACAGCTTCACGTAACATGACGGTTGGTGAAGTGATCGCATTCAAAAGCCGAGAGCGTTGATGGCGCTCATGGGGTGCGATTGATATGTTGATCTTTAATCCTGATATTTTATAGGCTTCTTCAAAGGTTAAATCTGGAACGATGCGTTCTATAATCCTTAGTAAGTCTTGTTTGCGAAGATTACGCTTTTTACCAATCGATAAATTTTTAACAATGGCTTTTATGTCGTCTTCAAATTCAAGAAAATCTGGTTGAAAAATGTCGCCTAACTCCGAGGGTTTGCGTGACCCTGCGACGGCGGCAATTAATGCACCGCCACTTGATCCTGACAGTACAGTAGGAACTAAGTCTTGTTGCCAGAGCGCTTTTAAGACGCCGACATGAAAAAAAAGGAAAGTGCCCGAGCCGCTAAAAATTAAGGCCGATTGTCCGAAACACAGTGTTGCACGTTGAAAGAAGTCGAGTTTTTCTTCCAGGCTCACGCCTTTTAGGCGTGGTTTAGCGATATGCGCTAACGCCGAATTAACCTCATCAACGTAGTCGGAAATCAACTGTTTGGTGCCAAACTTTGCTTTTCGGTATAGGCTCGAACTACCCATGCCTCCAAGGTTTCCATGAATCCCTTCATTAAGAGTAAATAGTAGCCCGCTGTTGTCGTTTGCTCGGCGCATCACTTGTAGTGCGTCCAGCCTACGTCGTATCGATGCATAGTCATACTCGCGACTTTTTTCGCGATGCTTCCACGTTTGCGCCCCTGACCTTTGGTCAAGAGCTTGTGCCGCATCACACCACTGTTCGTAGCTGTTGGCCTTACTTAATTTTTGCTCTAGAGCTTTTGACATACTTAATATCACTTTGTTTTTTCCCACCCGGAAGCATGTTTCCTTTGTAAAGGGGGCATGCTTTGAAATTTGATTCTTGCTTAGATTGTTTTATAACCGCGAGGTCTACTTACGTTTGCGACTGATGTTTTTGTAAAGATCACAAAACTCTTGGCTGACCTTGTGTTTTCTATCAAGGTGTATCAATGGCTTTTTTGCCGCATGAGATTCCTTGACTTTGATAGATGATGAGATGAAAGGTTTTAATAGTCGGAACTTAGCTTTTTTTAGTTCGTCAACGGCTATATTTGGTAGTTTAGCGCGTGCTTGAAACTGGTTAACAACTACACCTTCAATTTCTAAGTCCGGATTGTGATCTTCTATGATTTCTTCAAGCTCGTGCATTAAATCGATCATGGCATCACGGGCAAATACATCACAGTCGTAAGGCAATAAACATCGGTCGGCCGCAATTAGCGCCGACAATGTGAAGAAGTTTAGAGCCGGCGGTGTGTCTAGATAAATTTCATCAAAATCAATGTGTAAATTGTTTAGGAAATCTCTTAATTTATAGATCTTATGCTTGGCCTCCAGTTTGGCTTCAAGGTCTACTAAATTGTAACTCGCTGAGATAAGAGATAAATTCTCAAAGGCTGTCGGACGGATATAGTCTTCTGAACTAAATTCACGGTAATTACGACTGATGGTAGATTCCATGAATTCGGCAATCCCAACCACATTATCTTTTCCGTCGTGGCCTAAATAGCTGGTGCTATTTGCTTGCGGGTCTAAATCGACAAGCAGGACTTTTTTGCCTTTACTGGCTGCCACCGCGGCAAGATTACAGGTAACGGTAGATTTACCGACGCCCCCTTTTCTATTAAAAACCACTCGTTTCATACCTTCATTCTAGCGCAAACAATCTAATCTATTGGAAATTGTGGCGCAAAATAGAGAGCCGATTCTAAAGTTAGTGACATTTCGTCTAGTAAATGGCGCTTAAATAGGCTTATTGCAAGGATAACTACAATGGTGAGATTAGAGTAATTGTCCCAGCATACTCTTGTGATAGGCAGCCAGCTTTTTAAAGTTGCCAGCTTGCACTTGTTTGGCCCAGTCAGGGTTAGCGATTAAAGCTCGCCCAAGCGCGACAAGGTCGAATTCGGCTGCTTCAAGCCGTTTTAGTAGATCGTCTAGACTTGCAATGTCAGCGTTCTTGAAATCTAGGCTTCCGGCCTCTGGAATAAAGTCCGCATCTAAACTTACGCTACCCACAGTGATGGTTGGCTTGCCAGTCAGCTTTTTAGTCCAGCCAGCTAGGTTTAGATTGCTGTGTGGAAATTCTGGCTCCCAAAATCGGCGTGTTGAACAATGGAAAATATCCACACCGGCGTCGACCAATGGAGAGAGAAATTCGGAAAGTTGTTCTGGCGTTTCAGCCAAGCGAGCTTGGTAAGCTTGCTGCTTCCATTGCGAGAAACGGAAAATGATTGGAAAGTCAGGCGCTACTTTAGCGCGAATCCCCGAAACTATTTCAGTGGCAAATCTTAGTCGGTTTTCTAAGCTGCCGCCGTATTGGTCTTGCCGGTGGTTGGTCGCAGGCCAAAAAAATTGATCTATCAGATAGCCATGCGCACCATGCAGTTCAATAGCATCAAAGCCAACATGTTGAGCTGCAACCGCGGCCTCTATAAAAGCATTTTGAACATCGTTAATATCCTCAAGGCTCATTGCATGGCCAACTACTTTGCCAGGCATAAACATACCTGATGGGCTATAACCAGGTAGTTCGCCACCGGGTTCTACACCGGGGCGTCGAGCGCCACCGACATGCCAAAGTTGAGGTGCAATTTTGCCGTCATGGGCGTGCACCGCTTCTACCACCTTTCTCCATCCGGCGAGTGCGTCATGGCCGGCAATGAAAGGCACATCGGGATAGCCGCTTGCGGCTTTGTGTCCAACGCAAGTGCCTTCGGTAATAATTAAACCAGTCCCGCCCGCTGCTCGCAGTCGATAATATTCAACAACGTTTTCATTGACTACATTGCTGGGTGATTTGCTGCGCGTCATCGGCGCCATAATTACGCGATTTTTTAGTCGCAGGCTACCGAGTTCGAACGGTCTGAAAAGTGAGTTCATTACTTGTGACCTTTGGAGTAATTATTGTTTGCTTAGGCGTTCTGCTGTTTCGGCAAACATGCTTACTAGGTGCCGGTAGTTACCGGCTTTGTCGCTACTAGCATTTCCTTGTTGGGCACGTTTTACCACCCCTTGGCAGATGGAAGCTAAGCGAAACAAGCTGAAGGCTAAGTAAAAGTTCCAGTTATCTATTGTTCCGTTAATAGTCCCGCTGTTTGTGCGTTCGCAGTACTGGCGAATGTATTGTTCTTCAGTAGGAATACCAAGCGATTCTATGTCAGCGCCGGCTAAGCCAGGAAGGCCTTCGCCACCGGGGATATGATAAAGCATGCATTGATAAGCTAAGTCGGCATACGGGTGTCCAACGGTCGATAATTCCCAGTCTAGTACGGCGATCACCGCGTTTTTTTGTTTGTCGAACATGAGATTGTCTAAGCGGTAGTCGCCGTGTACGATAGAAAACTTACCGTCTTCGGGTGGCAAATTAGCCGGTAACCAATCGATTAGATAATCCATTGCTTGGATTGAATCTATCTCCGCGGCTTTATAATTTTTTGACCAAGTGTGAATTTGACGCGCAAAATAATCAGTCTTTTTGCCGTAATCACTTAAACCTGCTGCATCGATATCTACTTGATGTAGCGCCGCGAGGGTGTGGTTCATTGCGTCGTAGATTTGAACACGTTCTTCTTTACTTTGCTCAGGTAGAGCAGGATCCCATAGCACTCGACCGTCTTTAAATTCCATCACATAGAACTGATTGCCGATCACCTGCGAGTCAATGCATAAGTGCAGCGTTTTAGCGACCGGGACACTAGTGGACGCGAGCGCCGACATCACTCTAAACTCCCTATCAACCGCGTGTGCTCCCTTAAGTAGCTTTCCTGGTGGTTGGCGTCGTAGAACATATTTACTTTTAGCTGTCTCTAAAAGATAAGTTGGGTTTGATTGACCGTCCGCAAACTTCGATGCTTTGACGGGGCCTTGAAAATTATCGATGTGTTGGCTTAGATAGTCAGCTAGTTTATCGGTGTCTAGTTCGAAATTATGATTAGTCATTAAGGGTTCTTCTCCAATCGGCGGGAGGCACATCAAACCATGTTTTGAATGCTCTTACAAAATTAGATGTTTCTTGATATGCCAAGATTTCGGCTATTTGTGCAACTTTCATATGAGTGTTCGACAATAGTTGTTGTGCGTATTTTTCTCTCATTGATTGTAATTCATGCTTGTAGCTCGATTGCTCTGCAGCCAGCCTCCGAGCAAGAGTGCGACGTGATACAGCCAGTTCTTGAGCGATGAGGTCGAGCGTTGGCAACTCGCCTATGGGTGATTTATTCAGTGTGCTCGCGGCAAAAAAGCTGTCTAAGGATAGTTGTAAGTGTCGCACAATGCTATCACTGGGATTTAAAAGTAGTTTCAATTTACGGCATTTTTGAATATTGATTTCATGAATTTCTGGGTCGCTCAATGGCGCAGGCATGCGGCACCACGAAGAGGCGAAGCGAATCTGCGTATGGGGTTGATTAAACTGACATTCAACACCTAAAAGATCTTCCAAGTGTTGAGCATAGTCTGGTCTTGGAAAAGAAAAATCAATATGTGCCTGCTCCGCTATTTGTTGCGTTAAAATTTGTTCGAGAAGGGCAAAGAAAGAGAACATGGCCAGCTCAAGTAACCATTGTTGGTTTTTTTTGCTGGGCGAGCTGTTATGTGCGCGCAGATAGGCATAGTTGCTTTTAATATCAAGTTCAACGGAGAAGTTGCTTATCCGTATTTGGGTGTAGTCGGCCATGACTTGCAGGGCTGTGTTAAGGTCGGGAGCGCATAAAATGGCAAAACCTAAGGGGCCATGAGCGGCGGTCGAAAATGTGTTTTTGAAGGTCAATAACCACGAGTCAACACCCTTGCTAGCACCTAAATTAAAGGCTTCCTCAAGTTTTTCCCCACCTACATAAGGTGCTTTGAAGTCCATGTCATCAAAGAAGTTTGGTGAGTCTCGAACCATCTCTAAAAACAGCGGATCGTTTTTGAGTAGCTTAAAATAGGTGGTTGCGACTAGATAAGGCATGTCTATATTATGGCATTTAATGATAACTATGTTGTCAAATATTGAAATGTTGTCTTGAGTAGAATAACGCTATATTTTGCTGGTGATAGGCTAAAGAGTGATACAGATATGGCTACTTACCGCATTCAAAATTCAGAGAAAGGCGAGATTAGCTATCGAGACAAAAAGCGTTTTCTATGGTTTGGTTCTCTTGTATTGACCTTGGTTCCACTACCTTTTGTCTACGCTTTTACGCAAACGCAAAACTATTTTATTTTGCTTAGTCCCATTTGGATTGTGTTTATTTTGGTGCCAATAATGGATTTTATTGTTGGTGAAGATCGTAGTAATCCTCCTGAACAAATTGTTCCGCAGCTTGAGGCGGATCCATATTATAAAAATTTGTTGGCCTTAATGATTCCATTCCACTTTATTTTAGTGGTTATCGCTGCGTGGCTATTATCAAGTTATAGTGTTCCTTGGTGGGCCTATATTGGTTTTTCTTTATTGATTGGTATGTACAGCGGTCTAGGTATTAATACTGCGCATGAGATTGGTCATAAAACAACTTTACGTGAACGCTTTTTGTCACGTATAGCGCTGGCTCCAAGTGGTTATGGCCATTTTTGTATTGAGCATAACGTTGGCCACCATCGTGATGTGGCGACGCCTGAAGACCCTGCGAGTTCACGCATGGGCGAGAGTATTTATCGGTTCATGTTGCGTGAAATTCCTGGCGCCGCTAAACGTGGTTGGTCTGCGGAGAAAGATCGTTTAGAAAAACGTGGCTTCGGCTTTTGGAGTAGGCATAACCATATACTGCAGTCGTATGCCCTGACAGTGATTTTCCAAGTTAGTTTAGTAGTAATATTTGGTTGGATGACTATTGTCTTTTTGATGATTCATAATGCAACAGCTTGGTTTCAGTTAACCAGCGCCAACTACATTGAGCACTATGGTTTATTGAGAGATAAGAAAGAAAATGGTCGCTATGAGCGTTGTAAGCCCCATCATTCTTGGAATGCTAACCATCTTTTTAGTAATATTCTGTTTTTCCAATTAGAGCGGCATTCAGATCATCACGCCAATGCTAAGCGTTCCTATCAATGTTTGCGCACCTTTGATAATTTGCCGGAATTGCCTACTGGTTATGGCGGCATGTACTTACTCGCTTACTTTCCAAGCTTGTGGTTTAAAGTAATGGACAAGCGTTTATTGCAAATACCACATATCAATGGAGATTTATCGAAAGTGAATATAGATCCAAAATACGCCGATCAAATTCATGATAAGTGGAATAGCAGCCCGCTAACTTCTTAGTACATCTATGTAGTCTTGTTTATTAGTTGAATAAAGTGGCTGGGTCGTAAAGAGTCCGGGCAATAAAAAACCCGCCAAAAAGTGGGCGGGTTTCTTTTGTTTAGACGTAAGTTAAAACTAGTCTAGGCTTATTCCTTCACTTAGGCTCTTCTGCCGTTTTTCTTCTTTTTTTGCGTAAGCGGCTAGGCATTTATTCGACTTCTTGACCATTGAGCATTCCAAATAGCCTCTGATTTCTGCAACAACGGCGCGAATCACTTTTCCCGTTGGTGTTTTCTTTTCATTTGCTAGCGCGCCGTTAAAGCCACGTCGGTTAACACCTACGCCCAAGCCTAAACCGCCTGTGCGTGCTTCGACAGTGCGAGTTTCCACTATTTCACCGGTGGTTGAATCAACAACTCGTAGATCCACGGCAATGTAGGCTTTCTCTTTTTTACCGCCTAAAGAAACGCCTCGGTATGAAAGCCCGCCACCAGTATTGTTGACGTTTTTTTCATAAGCACTTACGGTGGCTGTTACTAAGTATTGAGCGCCAACTAATTTTCCAAATTTTGCCGCTTTAGAACCACTGACTCGGCCAGAATCAGCGAGATCTTGTTCATCAAGAACAGATGCGAGCTTTTGACGTTCAACCATGCTGAACTTCTTACCACTGGCTAACTCATTGGTGAGCATGCCGGCAAGTTCGCGGCCTACGCCACCAGTCCACCAATAAGCGGCTGTATTATTACGGAAGTCTAATACCGCCATGGTTGGTTTTTCAGCTTGTGCCGCAGTACTGAAAATTGACGTTATAAAAAAAAGAATCAAAATTTTACGAAAAGTCATTATTGTGTTCCCTAATGTGTTTTGTGGCTGGTTGTTTTTTTATAAGTTTAACAAATAAATAAGCTCTATGGCTATCAGTCAATTCTATGGCTATCAGAAGACAATATGGAGATTGTTGTGTTTAAAACGGGCAATTTGGTCCTTTTAATGATGTTAATCGCTATTCACAGGCAGCTTTATAGAAAGGTGTTAGTTTTATATCACTTAGTGTTTTGGGCGTTTTTCACCCGCTACCGTTTTCTGTATAGAAGTAAGTATGCCTCGCAGTAGTTGAATGTCGGCCTGCGTGTCCGCGCCACGATTAAATATTTGACGTACGCGCTTTAAAGTATCGCCTTCATGCGGTCGCAAAAACGAAACAGCCCGCAATGTGTCTTCGAGGTGTTGATGAAAGCGAGATACGTCCTCGGCGGTGGCTAAAGCCTCTCGTGTGCTCCCAATTGAACTAGATGTCAAACTGCCTTTAAAAATTTCGTAGCTAAGTGTTTGCACAGCCGCTGCTAGATTCAAGGAACTGTATTCTGGATTGGCTGGAATACTAACCCTATGTTTGATTAATTGCAGATCGTCGTTGTGTAGCCCCATTCGTTCCGGTCCGAATACCAAAGCGACTTTTGAATGTTGTGAGTGTGTAAGTAAGTGTTGCGCGGTTTCCTCAGGGGTTAACGCTGGTAGATCAAAACCTCGAGGCCGTGCGGTGGCGGCGACGATTGCTGTGCATTGCGTCAAAGCTTCTGGTAACGATGGATAGATATTTGCTTGCGTTAATACCTCGCTAGCGCCCGCAGCCATTTTGTTTGCATCAGGGTTGGGGTAGCGTTTAGGTGCCACCAAGGCTAAATCTGATAGGCCCATTGTCTTCATTGAGCGCGCAGTTGAGCCAATATTACCAGGGTGAAATGTGCGCACTAAGACGATGCGAATATTACTAAGTTTCATATTGGATTTTTTGATCGGCTTATTAGAGTGTGATTGTTATGCTGGTGTTATGCTTAGTAGGCCCTAAAAGTTATCTGTATTCCGATAATCCTAAAATCGCTTTCTTAGGGCGCTTATATAATATGACTCAACAGCGTTTGTGCAGAATACTAGATTTAATTTGTGAGACATCTAATGATGTTTCGAATGAGGCCTGAAATTTTCAGGTAAGGCCAATATATGCTTAAAACTTGTAATATAACGATTGTCGGTGGCGAGGGCGACCTAGCTTTTCGTAAACTCTATCCTGCTCTGTATAGTTTACACAGGGAGAGTTTACTTGCTGAGTCGACCAAAGTTATTTGCTTTGGTCGCGGTAAGCTTCCCGAAACTGATTTTAGAACAAAAATGCGTGAATGGGCTGAGGCGAGCGATTATGTTCAAGGCATAGACGCCCAATCCTGGGAGCGTTTTTTACAACGAGTTGAGTATTATGTGGGCGATGCGACCTCCGCTGAAGATATGGAGCGTTTGCAGGCTACTTACGGTGCAGATGAAATGGTTTTTTTCCTGTCTACTCCGCCATCAATCTTTGCACCGATTTGCACGGCCATGGGTGATGCGGGCATCGTCAACGAGGCCACTCGTTTGATTGTTGAAAAGCCATTAGGCGAATCATTGGAGTCGTTTAATAAAATAAATGATACCTTGTTCGAGGTATTTGATGAGCATCAGATTTACCGTATAGACCATTATCTAGGCAAGGAAACCGTACAAAATTTATTGGCGCTTAGGTTTGCTAATATCTTTTTTGAGCCCTTATGGCACCGCAATTTCATAGATCATGTGCAAATAACCGTTGCTGAGACTGTAGGCGCTAGTGGTCGTTGGTCTTATTATGACGAGGCTGGTGCTTTGCGAGACATGGTTCAAAATCACTTATTGCAACTTTTGTGTTTGGTGGCTATGGAGTTTCCAGCACGAAATAAGGCGGATGATATTCGTGATGAAAAATTAAAAGTCATTCGTAGTTTGAAAACTATCGATCACACTAATGTACAAGACTTAACTGTCCGAGGGCAGTATGCCGCGGGCTCGATAGATAATGCATTGGCCGTCTCTTATCTTGATGAGCAGAATGCGAAGGATAACTCAGAGACAGAGACATTCGTGGCCATCAAGGCTGAGATTGAGAACAATCGTTGGCAAGGCGTACCGTTTTACTTAAGGACAGGTAAACGCATGACGCGGCGTTATTCTGAAATTGTTATTCAATTTAAACCCGTGATTTTCAAATTTATTGAACTCGATTCCAATGCGGTTAATGCAAATAGGTTGGTGATTCGTTTGCAGCCAAACGAGGGCATTGAAATGCATCTGATGAACAAGGTTCCAGGTTTAAGTGAGCAGATCGGACTGCAGAATGTTGGCCTTAACCTCTCCTTTGAGGAGGCGTTTGAAAAGCATCGAAGTCCAAGTGCCTATGAGCGCTTGTTGTTAGATGTAACGAGAGCCGATCAAACCTTATTTATGCGTTCTGACGAGTTGCGCGGGGCTTGGCGTTGGGTGGATGGAATTCTAGATGGCTGGAAAAATACGGCACAGAAACCGCAAAGTTATATGGCGGGTTCGAGCGGGCCGGATGATGCCTTGGCACTATTAATCAAGGACGGGCGTAAGTGGCAAGACTATGAAGGATAGTAATGACTGAGTGAAGAATAGCGCTTTCTAAAAACCAGTGATTTAAAGCTTAAACCCGGCCTAAAGCGGCGCAACTAAAAAAATGCTGCGCATTATGCTTGCAATCTGGCTGAATGCACCTATTTTGTAGTTATATAAATAAACCTAGTTCATATTTTGAGGAACATTCATGCAAGTACTGCGTAGCCCATTTTTTATTGCTCCTATTGTTGTTCTTGTAGTGTTGAGTCTTTTAGGCTGGTATTGGAGTCAAGAGCCGGCTTATGTTACTCATTCTAATAACGAGGTTGTCGAGTCTGATGTGGTTGGAGTTGCGACCACTCAGATGTTGATTAGTACGGCTGAAACTCTATTGGATAAACGTGGCGGTTATTTAGGTAATGATGTTATTCCGCCCAGCATTGTTATGGATAACATGCCGAATTGGGAATTTGGTGTATTGCAGCAGATTCGAGATTTAGCAAAAACCTTAAGAAATGATTATTCGCGTTCACAAACCCAATCAGTCGCGGACGCTGATCTAGAAATAGCTGAACCCAAGTTTAATGTCGACAGTGAGGCGTGGTTGTTCCCATCTGCCGAGGGCGAGTATCAAGAGGGCATTGATGCGCTTAAAAAATACCTAGAGCGACTCCAAGACCCGAGTCAGCAAAACGCACAATTCTATGCGCGTGCTGATAATTTACGTGAGTGGCTATCACTTGTCGAGAAGCGGCTTGGTTCATTATCACAACGTTTGAGTCAAGCAAGACCACAGGTGCGTATTAATACCGACTTGGCCGGTGACGCGAATGCAAAGCAATCGACCGACACACCATCACGCCTAGCCGCTAAGACATCTTGGTGGGGTATTGACGACAATTTTTATGAAGCGCGCGGCACGGCTTGGGCCTTAATCCATTTTTTACGAGCCGCAGAAAGTGATTTTAGACCTGTGTTGGAAGATAAAAATGCGGTTCCGACTTTGCGTCAAATTATTTTAGAGCTTGAATCAACGCAGAAAAATATTGCAAGTCCAATGATTTTTAATGGGAGTGGGTTTGGCATGTTTGCCAATCACTCATTGGTGATGAGCTCTTATATTGGTCGTGCTAATTCCGCAATTCGAGATTTGCGACGCTTATTGGCGGACGGCTAATAAGCGCCTTAGAAGGGTGTGTAGAATAATGGCCGAATCTTATTTCCAGTAATGATTCGGCGGTTTTATTCTATTCTTGCCTAAGGATATAAGCTGTTTAGTTTATAGCCACGAATTAATTAAGTGTGGCTATAATTTGATGGATTATTTTTCCCAGAAATGAGCATCTTTAATACCAAGCTTTTGTGGGTCAAAGCTATATTCATCAACTCCGGCGGCTTTTTGTGCTTCGTAATCTTGCAATGCTTTGATTGCCGGCTTGCCTAAGAAAAAGATGGCTAATATACCGATGATATTAACCCAAGCCATAATGCCAACGCCGATATCACCCATTGCCCACGCTAAATTAGCGGCTTTCACCGTGCCATAAAAAACGGCCGCGATGATCACAACCTTCAGCACGAAAATAGCACCCGGTATTTTCACATAGCGGCGGATATAGACTACGTTGCTCTCAGCGATATAGTAGTACGCCATTAAGGTTGTGAATGAGAAAAAGAATAGAGCAACTGCAACAAATGGGTTTCCAAAGCCTGGCATAACCGATTCGATCGCCATTTGCGTGAAAGCTGGCGAGTTTGCAGACGTATCAGCGGCTACGTTTTGTATGATAAAGCCAGCTTCGGCGGTACCTACATTGAACATGCCGGTGATTAAGATCATGAATGCGGTTGCTGTGCAGACGAACAAAGTGTCTATATAAATTGAGAAAGCTTGCACTAAACCTTGCTGGGCTGGGTGATCTACCTCGGCCGCGGCGGCAGCATGAGGCGCCGTTCCTTGTCCCGCTTCATTAGAATATACGCCACGTTTAACACCCCATCCGAAGGCCGCGCCGAGCCCAGCCATGGGGGTGAATGCATCGGCAAAAATAAGACCGACGATACGGGGTAATTCGCCAATATTTAGTAGGATGATTGAGCACGCCGCAATAATATAGGCGAGCGCCATAAATGGCACCACTACTTGAGCAAAGTTGGCAATACGTTTTACACCACCAAAGATAATGAAACCAAAAATTACGATGATTACTAAACCGGTAATGATTTTGGTTGAGCTGAGCGCTCCTAAGGTAGTTTCAATGGTTGAGCCTGCCCCCAGTGTTTGTACAACAGCATTGCCTATAGCATTGGATTGAACAGTTGGCAGTAGTATGCCGCAGGCAATAATAGTGGCTATCGCAAAGATCAAAGCATACCATTTTTGGCCCATTGCTTTTTCGATGTAATAAGCTGGGCCGCCCCGGTATTCGCCGTCATCTACCTCCTTGTATATTTGTCCGAGGGTCGCTTCAATGAAGGCGGTAGCAGCGCCAAGAATAGCAATAACCCACATCCAAAAGACGGCCCCAGGGCCGCCAAAGCCAATGGCTGCGGCGACACCTGCAATATTGCCTGTGCCAACTCGGCCAGACAAAGAAACGGTGAGGGCTTGAAACGGTGAAATACCTTGTGACGAGCTTGTGCCAGAACGAAGCAATCGTACTTGTTCGCCAAACATTCGTACTTGCATGAAGCGGGTATGAAAGGAGTAAAAAAGTCCGGCGAAGAGGCAGAGTACGGCGAGTGCCGGCAGAGCACCTGGTCCCCAGATTACTCCGTTTAAAAAATTGACAGCTGATTCCATAGTATATTTTTATCTTGTTATGGCTTTGCTGCACTATATCGGAAAAAATTAGCAAAGCCGAATAGTATTGAAGGCGCTCACTCGTATTTTTTACAAAAAAAGCCGCAGACTAAGCTGCGGCTTTTTAGCTATCAACAGGCACTATACCTGAGCTTTAGCACTCTCGAGTTTAGAACTCATAGTTAGCGCGGATGTAGTACTGACCACCTGAAAAACCGAAAGGTGCAGTCGCTGGGAATAAAGATCCGGCAACACCTGCAAATTCGTTTTCATCTGGCAAATTATCAAAGATATTTTGCACACCAGCAACGATATTAAACTTTTGGCTGAAGGTATAGCCAACTTCTACATCAAAGGTAATTTCACCGCCGGGTTCGATGATTAAATCACCTGAATCTAAGTGCGCTTCCACATAATCATCGTGAAAGTTAGCTCGCGCCAATACACGCCAGTTTTCTTCAAAGTGACGAAGACTCAAATTGCCTTTCAAATTTGGAAGGTTTTCTTCCAATTGAAGAAGACGAGTATCACCTAGGCCGCCGCGACGGCTTACTTCTGTGTCAGTGTAGTTTGCACTAAGTGCAATTGTTGTTGAACCAGAACCAAGATCGACCGGTACAGATACAACTAAATCAAGACCTTGTGTTTCAGTATCAAAATCATTCGCAAAGAATGCAAAGGTGGTTAAATCTTCCGCGCCAATAAAGTCGGCAGGGTTGAGTACACCCGCTGTTCCTAGAGAGTTGATAATTTGGCTGGTTACTGCGCCATCAGGTATCGCAACACCATTTTGATTTGCAACGTTGGTTAACAAGCCTATGAAGTCTTGTTGGTCACTAATGGCAATACGGTTATCTACCTCAATACGGAAATAATCAACCGTTATGCTGGCAGACCCAATTTGAAAGGCCGCACCTAATGAGAAATTAGTTGCGTCTTCAGGGCCTAAGCTAAATGGATTACCCAATTGCTCATTTACAAACTGACCTGCGTTACTATTTAATGGCAATGTTCCTTGGTCCGACAAAACTCCGCCAACGAATGCAGTAGTAATATTGGTTACGTTGGCTTGTCCTGTTGTTGGAGCATGAAAACCAGTTGATACAGTGCCGCGAAACGTGGTTGTATCACTTGCTCTCCAAAGAGCGCCAAACTTGAATTCAGTAGTGTCGCCAAAAGTATTGAAGTCCTCATAGCGAGCGGCCAACTGAAGTGTCACATCGTCAGTGACGTCGGCTTCTAAGTCAATGTAGATCGCAACGTTGTCTTGGCTCTCATCAATTGGAACACTAAATCCGCCAAAGCCGTTTGAGCTAGAAGCAAAACCTTGTCCGGTTGGGAAAGCTAAAGACGGTGCAGCCAGTGGACCAATTTCAAAAGAGGCTGCGTCGCCTTGGATGATCTCAAAGGTCTCTTCGCGAAATTCAAAACCACCTGCGATATTTAGATCCGATGCGAAACCAGCAACTGGGAGCGCATAACTTAAGTCGATATTAAAATTGGTGTCTGTTTGAATGTACGTGCCTGGTTCAAATTCGGTCGGCGTAGCGGGGCCGAGGCTCGCGTTAATGGTATTGCTGATAAAGAACGCGGCTTCGTTCTCACCGTAAGTCGCACTTACATCATAAGTTAATCCGTTGTTTAGCTCACCACGAATACCTAATACCAAACTCTGATCGGTCGAATCACCACCAAAGCGAGGCGTGAAACCACCAGGGAAGATCTCAATAAAAGAGAAGCAGTTATCGTCAGCAGTAACTTGCGCCAATATTGTCGGGTCTGGCGTTAAGCCGTCTGCGCTTAATGGAATCCCCGCGGGGCAATCACCGGCGGTATCTACTGAAAGGTCACCGACACTGACTGAGGCGACACCCCCGTCTAGCGCAGCGCCTGTAGTTGGATCAACTGACGGGCCTGTGAAAACGCCAGCACGGTCAACCGGGTTGCGGAAGAAGAAACCGCCTGTGACGGTACGTTCCGCATAGTTACCAAAGGCGTATGCTTCGATATTTTCATTGATTGGAATGCCTGCATTGAAGAAAAGTTTGTTGTCGTCCTCGACATCAGGTTGTCCCCAATATTGAACAGTTTCACTGGTTATGCTGTTCACTAATACGCTTTCTACCGCAGTATTTCCGGCTGCGATTAATGCCGCTGCGTCGTCTCGTTGGACTGATCTGAATGTGCCATCAGCCTCTTGAAATTCGGCGGTTAGGTTTAAAAAACCATCACGTCCTAGAGGTAGGCCGATATTGGCGCCAATCTTAAAAGAATCGCCGTCGCCGTCATAGGTTGAACCCCATTTAGCTTCAACTGTACCGCCTTCGCGAGCATCTTTTAACTGAAAGTTAATAACGCCAGCAATTGCATCAGCGCCGTATTGTGAAGAAGCACCGTCGCGCAGCACTTCAACTTGTTTTAAACCAAGTGACGGGAATACGCCAACGTCTGGACCGTGCGCACCGTCAGAGATGCCGCCGCCCAAGAAAGAGATAACCGCAGCGCGATGACGACGCTTACCGTTCAATAGCACTAGTGTGTTATCGGGAGATAGTCCGCGCAAGTTTGCAGGACGAACAATGGTTGCGGCATCTGAGATGGGTTGTGTGTTGACTTGATAAGATGGCACTACGGTACGTATAAGGTCCGATATGTCGTTGCTTGCTTGGTCGGTAATGTCTTTTGCGCTGATGACGTCGACCGGTGCTACGGTGTCGGCTGCTGAGCGTGCCTGACGCCGTGAGCCAATCGTTACAACTTCTTCGATCGCTTCTTCTGACTGTTGTGCAAAAGACGGTACTGAGACTCCGCCAAGTGATGCTAGGGTGACCGCTAAAGCTGTCGCTCTTAATTGCAGTTTAATCATAACTCCATTTGCTCCTGTGAGTTTCCAGACCCACTAGTGTTTTGTTGTGGTTTGGTAGGGTTTGTTGCATTTTTCACAAAAATGTGAATGTCACGCAACATATGAAAAATGTACGCTTTTTTGAAAACGTTAACAAGGCAAAATTCTCGAAAAAAACTGTCATTTTGATGGTCGATTTTATCAATTTGAATAAAATGGCGCTAATTTTGTCGTTTAGGAGTGTTGCTTTTTAAAAAGATTCGCGCTTTTTATCTTGGTTTAGTTATCATCGATTGATCATCTGATAAGCCTCGTAAATCCTTACCCTATGTCCGTGATAGAAAATACAGAACCGCCCCAATTGTCTTCGATGTCGCTCGGGCTTGCTTTGTTTCCAATCGTTGTTTTAGTAATAGCGCTCACTACGAACGTTCTATACGTATATGGTGATGATGCTTTAGCTGGATCAAGTCAGATGATTATTCTTCTTGTGGCGGGTTTGGCAGCGGCTATTGGTTTGTCTCGAGGTGTTCAATGGTCGACAATTCAGCAAAGTATGGTGGAGACCATCAGCCATGCTATGCCATCGATTCTTATTCTCTTATTAGTTGGAGCCTTGGCTAGCATCTGGCTATTGTGTGGCACTGTGCCCGTGTTGGTTTATTACGGTGTGAAATTGTTGAACCCAAGTATATTTCTGGCGGCATGCTGCATTGCTTGTGGTATCACCTCACTCGTCAGCGGCAGTTCTTGGTCTACGGCTGCGACTATTGGTGTCGCTATGGTTGGTGTTGGGCGAGCGTTAGGAATTCCTGACGGGCTGATTGGCGGAGCGGTTATCTCTGGTGCCTATTTCGGCGATAAGATGTCGCCCCTATCTGACACAACTAATTTAGCGGCTGCGGTTACTGAAACACCGCTATTTGATCATATCCGTTATCTTTTATTTACCAGCGTACCGTCTATTTTGATTAGTTTAGTGCTGTTTATCATCATTGGTTTGAACATAGATACCACGGCTGCCGGCGTTGATGTGAGCAGTGTATTGGTGGCGATAGATGAAAGCTTTAATATTAGTTTGTGGTTATTACTGCCGCCGGTAATTACGCTTGGTTTGATCATGCGCAAAATTGATGCGATACCGTCACTATTTGTTGGCATATTAGCAGGTATTGGCTGTGCGCTATTATTTCAGCAAGAGTTGTTGAGCGACTTAATGGCCGTTATGAATGGTGATTTTGTTGGTTATCGTTTGCTAATGGATACGTTATTTGCGGGCGTTGCTATTGAAACCAGTGATCCTCTTTTAAATGATTTGTTCAGCGCCAGTGGTATGCAAGGTATGTTAGGTACGGTGTGGCTGATTCTAGCCGCTATGTCGTTTGGCGGTGTGATGGAAGCATCGGGAATGTTGAACCGAATTACACGTTCAGTACAACGGCTTGCTAAGGGTTTCTTTAGCTTAGTGGCTTGTACCGCGGGCACCTGTATGATTACTAATGTTTCCACCTCCGATCAATATATTTCGGTAGCGATTCCGGGGCGCATGTACGCCAAGCTTTATAAGGATAAGGGCTACTCTTCGGAAAACCTAAGTCGTACCTTAGAAGATACCGGCACAGTCACATCCGTGCTTATCCCATGGAATACCTGTGGAGCGTATCATGCTGCGGTTCTTGGCATTGCCACGCCGACCTACTTTTTGTTTTGTTTTTTTAATTTGCTGAGCCCGCTCATGACCCTTATTTATGCTTGGTTTATGATAAAAATTAAAATGAATGCTGACTCGGTTAATAGTAAGGCTGTCTCTAGTCTTAGCAGTTAAACATTTGTGAAACGTTCGGTTTGGGTTAACCCCTGTCTGATTTTTATTGCCCTTATATGGGGTATCGGTTTTGTACCGCAAAAACTAGGTTTAGACTACTTGGGAGCGAGTGCGTTCAATGCTTGGCGCTTTGCAATTGGCGGCTTGGTATTACTGCCAGTGTTGTATTTAGCTGGCGCGCTCACTAAGCGAACCTTTATGTCTCGCAGTAGTCTTATCTTAAGCCTTGTGTTGGGAGTGCTTTTATTTGCCGGCGCGTTAATGCAACAAATAAGTTTGAAGTATACCACCATAGCAAACGCTTCCTTTATCACTGGTCTGTATGTAATCTTAGTGCCCGCGATGACAATTGCTCTAGGTTATCGGTACAAACTGATTGTTTTGCTTGGCGGGCTCATCGCTGTTATAGGTTTGTATTTATTAACTCAAGGCGGCACTGGACTTGCTTTAAAGGGAGATACCTTCGCATTGATTGGTGCCGTATTTTGGGCTCTACATTTAATTGTTATGTCGGAGCGTTCAGGGCAACACGATAGTTTAGTGTTGGCTTTCTTTCAGTTTATGTTTTGTGCTTTTTTGAGCCTAGTTTATGCACTCTCGTTTGAGAATAATCTAATACCCAATGCCGCTATCGGTTATCTGTGGCCTATTGTGAGCGGTGTCATCGTTGTGGGTATCGCGTATACCTTGCAAGTATGGGTAATGGATAAAGCTGAGCCATTTGCCGCGTCTATAATTTTTTCTTTGGAATCAGTATTCGGTGCTATCGCGGCGTATTTTGTGTTTGATCAAAGTCTTGGCGTTGCCGGTTTGCTTGGTGCCGGTTTGATGTTAGTAGGTGGTGTATTGGCGCAGTTGGAAGAAGCTAGCAAACCATAGGCAACTAAATGTTAGTTGTCTTAATCTAGTACTTGTATGTTTTATTTCTATTTACTGTCTCGCTTTGACAAGCCCCGAATAAAGGCGCGCATAACTTGATTGCCAACTTGTCGATAGTGTTTATGTGTTGGCTTTCGAAAGAAAGCTGACAGCTCACCTTTAGAGAGTTTTGTGCCGCCCAATTCTATGGTTTGGAGCATATCTTGTTCCTTAAACTCGAGTGCGATACGTAACTTTTTTAATACATCGTTGCGTGATAGACGTTCTAGTATAGTAGGTGCAGGAGCGCCTTCTTTGAGACCCCTTCGAGAGACAATTAAACCGTCTAGGAACGCGCTGAACTCTTGATCGCTTAATTCTGAAAAGTTGTCTGACTCTTCATCAGCCATTTTTTCACTTAATTGTTTTGGACTCATTACCACCATGGAGTGAGGGTGGCTACTAAATAAGGTAAGCAGTTGTTTATCGTTTAATTTAAATGCGTAGCGCAGGCTGCGTAATAGGTCGTTATTAGTCATTTTTATGGAAGCGGCAGAGCGCAATCTCGCCGAATAAATTGGGTTGCAGGCGTAAGCCTAAAGTTTGTCGTCCATCAGTTCGCACCGCGACTGAGGTTTCTATTTGAAAGTCGAGTTGAGCGCACAAAGCATGAAAATCTTTGAGCGTACACAGGTGGATATTGGGTGTGTTGTACCACTTGTAAGGAAGTTCATCACTGACTGGCATGTTGCCACCAACTGCAATCTGCCAACGATTCCGCCAGTGTGCAAAATTTGGAAAGGTGACAATACCTTGTTTTGCAACTCGCATCATCTCTTCAAGTAGCTGTCGAGGACGGCGCATGGCCTGTAAAGTGAGTGATAAAATAACCGTGTCAAAGGAGTTTGAATCAAAATGATCCAAACCTTCGTCTAAATTGATTTGAATAACGTTAATATTATTGTCGATACAGTGTGGAATCATGGCTGCATCGAGTTCAACTCCGTAACCACTTACTTGTTTGTGCGTTTGCAAATACTTCAACAAGGCACCATTGCCGCAACCTAAATCGATCACGCGACTACCAGGCTCGACCCATTCTGAGATAAGACTGTGATCGTAGCGGCTTAAGTTAGATTTTTGCATTGAGCGTTTCATGCTTGTTTGCTATCTGTTTTAGTTAAGCTATTTGCGATGCGTTTGAAGTAAGCGCGCATTAGTTTGAAGTAATCATCGTTATCTAATAAAAACGAATCGTGGCCGTGCGGGCAATCAATGTCAGCGTAGCTTACATTTAATTTATTGGCTTGCAGTGCGCGCACTATTTCTTTAGAGCGTTCACTAGAGAATCGCCAGTCGCTATTAAATGACGCTACCAGAAAATTTGCAGTGGCCGGCGCAAGTGCTTTACTTAAATCATCATTGTGCGCGGACGCGGGGTCGAAGTAATCAAGCGCTTTGGTCATTAATAGATAGGTATTGGCATCAAAGCGGTTTACGAAGGTATCGCCCTGATAACGCAAATAACTTTCTACTTCGAATTCCGGTGTAAACTCGTAATCAAAGGTCTTCTTTTGGCGCAAATTGCGTCCGAATTTCTCGCCCATCAGAGATTCCGATAAGTAAGTGATATGACCAAGCATGCGTGCTATTCGCATACCTCTTGCTGGGTTAGCTCCGCGATGATAATAGTCGCCATTGAAAAAATCTGGATCGGTACGAATAGCTTGTCGAGCAACGTCATTAAAGCCGATATTTTGTGCGCTTAGCTTCGGTGCTGAAGCAATCACAACGGCGTTTCGCAGGCGTTCTGGATAGCTAATGCTCCATTGCAGGGCTTGCATACCACCTAAGCTGCCACCTACTACGGCAGCCCATTGCGCAATACCAAGTTTGTCGCTTAGCAAGGCTTGAGTGTTCACCCAGTCCTGCACGGTTACGATCGGGAAGTGAGTGCCATAAGGCTCTTTGGTTTTAGGGTCAAGCGAGCTCGGGCCGGTGCTACCGCCACAGCCGCCCAAGTTGTTAGAACATATAACATAAAAGTGATTGGTATCTATGGGCTTGCCTGGGCCAATCATATTGTCCCACCAACCTGTCGTTTTGTGAGGGTTTCCGTAATGCCCCGCAACATGATGGTCTCCGCTTAAAGCATGGCAAATTAGTATGCCGTTAGTGCCTGTTTGGTTGAGTTCTCCATAGCTTTCATAGACTAAATCAAACTGTGCCAAAGTTCCTTGGCTGGTAAGCTTGAGGGGCTGATCAAAATGCGCTGTCTTCGGCTCTACAACACCAAGATGCTCTACGTTCATTAGAATATGGAAGGTAAAATCGGGTCGACGAACAGACGTAAAGAGAAATTTAAAAACAAAATAACCAAAATAGGAGATAGATCCAAGCCAGCTATGGCCGGGATGATTCGTCTAGCTGGAGCTAGAATCGGCTCGCTGATAGTGCGTGCGACACTTAGAATTGGATGATAAGTTCCCCGGGCGAACCAACTGGCGATAATGCTAATAAATATGGCGGCTAAAAATAGGTAGATCGACGAACGCAGCAATAAACCTAGCCCCCAAAGAAAATACCACCAGGTTTCTATTTGATTGTCCCCTAAGCGGTCACCAAGAATTTGAATAATGACTGTGATTTTGATTACACAGATTAGGTAAGCCAGGGCGATGGTGGCTGTGTCGATCGTGCCGATCGGTGGCAGTATGCGGCGCGCTGGGATTACAATTGGATTGGTTGCGCGAATAACAAAATCACCGACTTCGTTACGAAAATCAGCGCGAACCCATTGCATCCAGAATCGCATTAAGACGATGTAAATTGCAAAACCAATCAGCGCGCTGGTTAAAAATAAAGTGGCGTTTTGGATATAAGGCATTATTTAATCTTATCTAGTTTGCGTTAATGAAATTAATGTTTTCTAAGAGCGTTTTAAGCGGTACATAATGGCTAATTAAATGCCGGTTAAAAGGGGGCGTTGGCAAGTTCTTGCGAGCGTCGCTTCGCCGCATTAAATGCGCGTGATACGACATCATTAAGTTTGTCATTCTTAAGTTGCATTATCGCTTGCTCAGTGGTGCCACCTTTTGAACAAATACTATCTATCAGCTCATCAATAGAACCATCACTTTGTTGTATTGAATTAGCAGCCCCTAATGCCGTTTGTATGGCAAATCGAAGCGAATCTTTTTCATCGATCCCGTTTCGCTGAGCGCTTTGTGCCAAATAATCAATAAAAAGCATGAAATAGGCGGGGCCGCTACCTGACAAGGCCGTGATCGAATCGATGCCTGCATCGTCTTTGACCCATGTGCTAATACCAACGGAATCGGCGATAAATTGAGCTTGATTACGTTGAACTTCATTGACTCGAGCGTTGGCAAGCAAGCCTGTTGCGCCGAGGCCAATAAGAGCTGCCATATTTGGCATCGCTCTAACGATGGCTGTGTCACTGCCAATTAGTGCTTCAAGCGTTTGCAAGGTGGTGCCGGCTGCTAATGATATGGTTAATGGTTGATGTTGCGAAAATACTGTTTTTAAAGGTGACACAGCATCGGATAAGACTTGCGGTTTGACAGAAATAATTACGACATCACAGTTTTCTACAATGCTTGATGCGGATGCACCGATTGAGATATCGAACTCGTTTTGTAACGCAAGGTTTTTGGATGGATTGCGATCAAAGACATGGACGTTTTTGGCGTGAATTTCAGCGCGCGAGACAAGACCGCCCACAAAATTGCGAGTCATATGTCCGCCGCCTATAAAACCGATTGTTTGATTCACAATATTTGGAGGTGCTTAGCCAATTAGAGTCGATTAATGGTGATTGTACCGGATTTACTTAGTTTTTCAGTACAGTTATGTGCGTGCGCCAAATAAGTCTGTGCCTATGCGTAACATTGTACTGCCTTCCGCTACAGCCGCTTCTAGATCACCCGACATCCCCATCGACAAATGCTGTAAGTTTAAGCCGTAGCGTTGATTGGTGCTTTCAAGTGTTTTCCGGGCTTTTGCAAACACGCGGCGCTGTTCACTTTGCTTCTCTCGTGACATTGGAATCATCATATAGCCGTGCAATTCGAGATCGCGGATCTGCGCAATGGCGTCCGCTAATTCGCCAGCGCTAGTTAATGCCACGCCCGCTTTACTATCCTCTAAGTCAGGGTTGAGCTGAATAAGAATTTTGATAGGCGCTTTATGTGGGTTTTGGCGAGCAAGGCGTTGCGCTATCTTGATTCTGTCAACTCCATGCACCCAATTAAAGTGCTTGGCAATCAACTTGGTTTTGTTCGACTGTATGCTACCAATAAAATGCCAATTTAAAGCACAGTTGTCTAAGACTTCTTGTTTTGCAATTGCTTCTTGTAAATAGTTTTCACCTAAATCGTTCAGGCCGACTTGATGAAAAAATTGTAGTAATGAGGGTTCTTTTTTCTTACTAGCACCAATAAGCCTTACACTGTTGCGCTCGCGTCCTGCGGCTTGGCAGGCTTTATCTATACGTTGGTTTACGGCGCCAAAATGTTGTTCGGCAAATTCACAGTTACTCATAATGAAACTTTCTGGTTATACTCTCGGGCACAATAAGTTATCTAAATCTAATAATTAAACATCTAGGCTTTGCCTTTGGAGAAAAAATGGACATAGCTGAATTACTCGCTTTTGGTCAAAACAATAAAGCCTCAGACCTGCATTTGTCATCAGGTATGCCGCCGATGATTCGTGTCGACGGTGATATGAAACGCATTAATTTGCCGGTGCTTGATTCTGAAACAGTACTGAAGATGATCTTTGATATTATGAACGACAAACAACGTAAAAGGTATGAAGAAGAGCTTGAGGCCGACTTTTCTTTTGAAATACCGAACGTCGCTCGTTTTCGTGTTAATGCATTTAACCAAGATCGCGGCCCGGCGGCCGTATTCAGAACCATCCCATCAGTGGTATTGAGTTTAGATGATTTAGGTGCGCCTAAAGTGTTTCAGGAGATTATTGATAAGCCACGAGGTTTGGTTTTAGTAACCGGTCCTACGGGCTCAGGTAAGTCGACCACCTTAGCTGCGATGCTTGATCATATTAATGAAAAACAGCGTTCACATATTTTGACCGTTGAAGATCCAATCGAATTCGTTCATCAAAGTAAAAAGTGTCTAATCAACCAGCGCGAACTTAATAAAGATACGCATAGTTTTGAAAATGCTTTGCGTTCAGCCTTACGGGAAGACCCAGACATTATCTTAGTGGGTGAGTTGCGAGATCTAGAAACTATTCGTTTGGCTATGACGGCAGCGGAAACCGGTCACCTGGTACTTGCAACATTGCATACTTCTTCGGCACCAAAAACGATTGACCGTATTGTCGATGTGTTCCCGGCGGAAGAGAAGTCGATGGTGCGCTCAATGTTGTCGGAGTCGATCCAAGCGGTGGTAGCGCAAACCCTTCTTAAGAAGGTTGGTGGTGGTCGTGTCGCAGCGCATGAAATTATGGTGGGTACTTCGGCTATTCGGAATCTAATCCGTGAAGATAAGATTGCGCAGATGTACTCGATGATTCAGACCGGTCAGACGGATGGAATGCAAACACTTGATCAATGTTTAGAAAAGTTGGTGCGGGATCGTTTAATTACGCAAAACGATGCACGTAACCGTGCGGTTGACAAAAGTAAGTTTTATTAGAGTCGAATAGGAGAATTCTTATGTATAAAATGGCTGACTTATTGCGCGGGATGATGGTTAAGAACGCGTCAGATTTATTTATTACGGCGAATGCAACGCCAAGCTTTAAGGTTGATGGAAAAATATACCCAATTGCTGGTGACCCTCTAAATGCTAAAGACTCACAAGAGCTTTGCTATAGCATTATGAACGAGGAGCAGCGTCGCATCTTTGAAGGGGCTAAAGAGTGTAACTTTGCTATTCATCCAAAACAAATCGGCCGTTTCCGGGTCAATGTGTTTGTTCAGCAAGATGCGGTTGGCATGGTGTTGCGAGCAATTAAAACACAGATACCCACTGTTGAAGAGTTACGTTTGCCTCCGATTTTAAATAAAATGATTATGAAAAAGCGTGGCTTGATCATTTTTGTAGGTGGAACTGGTACAGGTAAAAGTACTTCGATGGCGGCGCTGGTGGATTATCGAAATCGAAATGCGCAAGAACATATTATTACGATTGAAGATCCTGTTGAGTATTTGCATACCCATAAGAAGTCGATCATCACTCAACGTGAGGTTGGGGTAGATACAGACTCATTTGACACCGCTCTGGTTAATGCCATGCGTCAAGCGCCGGATGTGATCCAAATTGGCGAGATTCGAACCAGAGAAACAATGGACGCGGCGATTACCTTTTCTGAAACCGGTCATTTGTGTATCGCTACGCTGCACGCGAATAATTCATATCAAGCCTTGGATCGGATTTTTAACTTTTTTCCGGCTGATCGTCGTGATCAGTTGTCGATGGATCTATCGTTAAATTTGTATGGCATGGTGTCGCAACGTTTACTGCCGGTAAAAGGAAAGGAAGGTCGAGTTGCCGCTGTTGAAATTATGATTAATAGCCCGATGATCGCAGATCTGATTAAGGATGCAAAAATTGATGAAATTAGATCAGCCATGGAAAAATCAGTGGAGTGGGGCATGCAAACGTTCGATCAATCTTTATTTGATTTGCATGAACGTGAACTCATCGAGTATGACGAAGCCTTGAAAAATGCTGAATCTGAGAATGATTTGCGTTTGTCCATTAAGTTGCGAGGTAAGGACGCTGCAAGCACTGAATTTGGTGAGACATTGGCGGATGTAGAACTTGAAGATGAAGAAGCGCTCTATTGATTCATAGAGCCTCAGGCTTTGTCTAGAAGTAGAGCCAAGAGCGCCATTCTTACGGGAACGCCATAGCTGGCTTGTTCAAAGTACACTGCGTTAGGTAGGTCGTCGACCTCGGTGTCGATCTCATCTATGCGTGGCAATGGATCTAAGATAATACAATTAGACCCTTCTACGCCAGCCCGGTTAACCCGGTACTTTCGCCGATATTTTTCGAACATAGACTTATCTGCAAAGCGTTCTTCTTGTAAGCGATTGACGTACGCAACATCGTAGCCATCATGTAGGTCGACGTCGCGCGATATCTTGCACACAACGCCCATGGCTGTTAACTCGTCAAGCAATTCATCGCAAGGATCTAATTCACTCGGGCCTGTGAAAGTAAAGCGGTTATTTGGATATTGAGCGAGTAGGCGCGACAAAGAGTGGATGCTGCGCGATTGTAAAGAGTCAAAGCCGAACACTATATTCAAGTTGCTTAGACGGCCTTTTTTCTTATGCAAAGTATAGACATCGATCAGCGCTTGGGTTGGGTGTTCATTACCTCCGTCGCCCGCATTAATGAACGGTACTGAGCTTGTATCGGCTGCAATCGTGGCGCTGCCCGGCATCGCGTGCCGCATTACGATGAGGTCAGAATAGCTCTCTACCATACGAATTAAATCTTCTAAACTTTCGCCTTTCTCAAAGGATGTGGAAGCAGCATTTTGTGCAAACACCATCCCGGCTTTTAGTCGTTGTGCGGCACTTTGAAAACTCATCATGGTGCGCGAGCTCGGTTCAAAAAATAACAAGGCGATGACTTTGTTTTCTAATAAGTCTATTCGACCATGCTCCACAATTTGCGAGGCCATCGCATCAATAATGGGAAAGAGTTGCTCAATTACATTTGGAGTGAGCTGTTTGGCGGATATCAGCGATTTGAATGGCGTCATGCACGCTCTCTGGTTATTTATGAGCCTTTTAATTTTGCCCGAGGATAGCACATCGAGGTTGGGCTGCTAGGCATTTAGTATGTCTTAGAAGTTTAGTTACGACGTTTTTTTGCGAGGCTACGAAGGTGAGTCTCTAGAATCAAGCAGGCAGCAATCTGGTCACGCAACTGCGTTTTATGTTTGACTGAGCTTATTTTTCCAGCCATTTCTTGGTTGGCAGCATGACTCGTCAGAGTTTCGTCAATTTCTACAATAGGAAGTTTATGTATTTTCTGTATGTGCGACTTGAAACGGTTAATTGCTTTATTGAGTGCTGAGTTTTGGGTGTTGGGTTTGCCGATCACAATCGTGCTTGGTGCCCATTCTTGTATTAATTTGTCTAGATGTTCCCAGTCATGGCGGCCAGTGTGCACCCTTATTTGACCCGCTGGGTTTGCGTTGCCGTTTAACGCATGACCACTGGCAACCCCAGTGCGCTGCAAACCAATGTCAAAAGCTAGAACGGTGGACACGTTTACTTCCTACTAAAATTTAGCTGTAAACAAGCGATACACTAACCGCGACTTCCCGACGTGCTAGAGATGCGGTTACTGGGTAAAAAGTGAATGGCTCGAGTGATAACCAGAATGTCGGTATTCTCAAAGTATTTTTCATCTGGGAAAGGATCAAACGGCGCAGCGTCGCGAATGATGCGCAGTGCCGAGTTGTTCAAAATTTTATGTTTCGACGGATTTAAAATAGTGATGTCGTGAATCATTCCATCGCGCCTAATTTCGATTGATAAGGTTAAGGTGCCATGTAAGTTTTTTGCGCGGGCTTGGGCAGGATATTTAGCATTGCCTATCCCGACGACTTTTTTACGCCAAGATTCCAAATATTCAGCTGCACCATTTGCTTTTGTTGACGGTGAATGAAAGGTCTTTTTTGGTCGCTTGCGATACTCCTCTTGGTTCTGTGTAAGACGAGCGATAATACGTTCTCGTTCTAGACGGCGCGCATTCGTATTAAATGCGTCGGGACCCTTTGTGTCTTCCGTATTTTTGATTTCGGTTTCTTCGGGTTTAGGTCGTTGCAGTGAAACCGTGCTGTTTTGCGCAGTTACATACTGATCTGGTTTCACGCTATTGGTTTTCGCTGTATCTGCTTTTTTTTCCACCGAGTTTATCGGGGATGGGTCTACCGCTTTCCAAGGCTGTGTTGTTTCTCCAATGCGATCGTCTTCACCGCCGCCTGAATTGTCGGAGCTAGAAACCAAATCAGCATCGTCATTTTTTTTATTATTCGTGCTGCTCAGAAGTACAACGTCCAGCGTGTTATCTGTGCTCTCACGCGAGCCAATTTCTGGTAATTTGAAACTCACACCCAGTATTAAGATTGTATGCAGCAGCACTGAGAGAAATGCCATAACACCAAATAGGTCTCTGCTCAGATTATCGTCTGAATAATCTTTATTGTTATTTGATGTGTTCACGTAATGGTTGTTTGTTAATCTAGTTTTGAGGACTCAGTAACTAGACCTTAGAGTTTAGTTTGTTTTCAATAACTTTTAATAGGTCAAGCGCTATATTGGTACCGTATTCTGCGTTAATTTCTTTGATGCAGGTTGGGCTGGTAACATTGATTTCAGTAAGTCGGTCACCGATCACATCGAGCCCAGCAAAGAGAATGTTGCGTTTTACCAATTCTGGCCCAACAACGTTTGCTATGTGTAAATCGCTTTCACTTATTTCTCTCGCCACGCCGGTGCCGCCAGCCGCTAAGTTACCTCTTGTTTCACCTTTAGCCGGCATACGTGCTAGAACGTAGGGAACGGCTTCGCCATTGACCATTAAAATGCGTTTATCACCGTCGCTAATTTCTGGGATAAATGTTTGTGCCATAGCATAACGCTGGCCATATTCGGTCAGTGTTTCGATAATAACATTAATGTTAGGAGAGCCTTTGCTTACTCGAAAAATGGACGTGCCGCCCATGCCGTCAAGAGGTTTAACAATTATGTCACTGTGTTTTTCAAGAAATGTTTTGAAATCCTGAGCTTCGCGCGCGATTAAAGTGTCGGGGCACAATTGAGGGAACCAAGCGCAATACGTTTTTTCTCCGCAGTCACGAAGCGCTTGAGGTGAATTGACCACCAATGCGCCTTGTTTCTCTGCCAATTCTAGAATATAGGTCGCGTACACAAATTCCATATCAAATGGTGGGTCTTTACGCATTAGAATAGCGTCTAGATTACCTAAATCTTCAAACACTGGGTCGCTTAAACTAAACCAATTATCTGAGTCTTGTTGTACAGTGAGGCGGCGCGTGCGGGCCTTGGCGATGCCGTTATTGATCAGCATGTCGTTCATTTCGATATACTCTAGCACCCAACCTAGTTGCTGGGCTTGCCAAATCATCTCGAAGGTACTGTCTTTTTTTATATTGATGGCCGCGATTGGGTCCATCACTATACCGAGTCTCATAACAAAATATGGTCGAGGTTCAACGATATGTAATGGTAACGTGCTTCGAGCTGAATGTAACTTGTAAATGCATCTTTTAATTTGGCATAAATACGTATTTTTATTTAGGTGAATTTTGTATCAAGCTATTTTATGTTTAAAACAAATTTATGATAAAGACCGATCGATTACTTTTGCGCCGTTGGCGAGATCAAGACATTGAGGACTATGCGGCGCTAAATGCAGACGCTAGAGTGATGCAGTTTTTTCCTTCTACTTATTCTGTTGAAGAGTCTTCGCTGCAAATAGAACGTTTCAACAAAAGTATTGATGATCTGAATCTAGGTTTTTGGGCTGCAGAACTCCTTGAAACTGGACGTTTCATTGGTTTTATAGGCCTAAATTCTCAACCCAGCGGATTGCCTATTTCGCCTTGCGTCGAGATAGGTTGGCGACTTGCGGCTGATGTGTGGCGTCAAGGCTTGGCTAGTGAAGGTGCTATTGCTGTGCTTAAATATGCCTTTATTGAGCTCGAGCTTGATGAGGTGGTTTCGTTTACTTCTACTTTAAATGTAGCCTCTCAAGGGGTTATGAAAAAAATAGGCATGCATAAACAAGCAGCTACCTTTTTTCATCCGCGCGTTGATTCGGCCAGTCCTCTTGCTGAACATGTTGTGTATAGACTTTCTAGACAGGTATGGCAAAAATATAATGATCTAAATTGCTAGGAACATAGATTTGTAAATGTTCGTGAACTTAGTAATTTGTTATTATTGCTTAAAAGTTTTATCAAGAAATATTTAAAATGCGTATGAAATTAAACACTCTAACTTTAATGACAGGCTTGCTGGTAATGACAGTGAGTTTGTCGGCGTGTGGTGGTAAGCGAACGAAAACAGAAAAGCTAGATGTAGCCACTGGTGACATAACGCAACCGCCTAATGTGTCCAAGACTGTCAAGGTTCAAGAGCCGCAGAAAGCTGGAGAGACTATTTCATACGAAGAGTGGCTTCGCAAAAGAGAGGCTCAATCATTGCCTGAACCGGAAGATGAAGATGGCGATGAATAGTAAGATTTGTAAGACCGCAGGTATGTAACAAAAAAGCTCGGAATTGAAAAAAGTTTCGGGCTTTTTTGTTATCTCGGTCTTTTCTTTGGCCTATAGCTTTTACCTCAAATTTGGATTTAGAGCGTGAGATTAAGGAGAGTTGTCATTGTTCTGTAATGAAATTAACAGAGAATACGTCTCGTTCCAGTGCTTAGTGACGTTTAATTAGCGATTAGCTCTGTACTAGGACGCTAAGCAAAACATTTTCAAATTTAGAGATTTAGAGGTTTAGAGTGAGATGAAGATCAAACTTATAGCGTTTTTTGCGTTAACTAATATGCTTTTGATGGCGCATGCCAATGCCGAAGTGAACGTAACGACGAAGGGCGGTTTAAAAGTTACTAGCGGCGACTACGAGATAAAAATTGGCGGGCGAATTCAGTACGATTACAATCGTTCGGAGCTTAATGGTGAAACGGACGAAGATGAGTTCGATGCACGTCGGGCCCGTTTATTTGTAAGCGGAAACGTCGGCGATGATTGGACTTATAAAGTTAATTTTAATGTAGATGGAGAAGGTTTTGAAGACCTCTATTTACGTTACGGTGGATTTGGCAAAGGTGCGGTAGTTACAGTTGGAAATCAACACCAGCCGTTTACGCTTTCACAGCTTATTTCGTCGAAGGATGTTGGTATCTCGGAGCGTCCAGGTATTGTTGAAAGATATTTAATTGGGCGTCGCGAAAGTGTTCAATTGCATGGAAATTTTGATCGATTGCACTACGCTGTTGGTGTGTTTACAGAAGAAGACTCAGATGATGCCAATGGTGTTGCAGGCCGAGTCGCGTACGCACCGCTTAAATCCGACCGAAATACGGTACATTTGGGTTTTTCTTATAAAGATACTGAAGAACAAGATGGCTTTGGTTTAGAGGCGGCGGCTGTGGCTGGGCCTTTTCATATTCAGAGTGAGTTTTTTAGCGCTGATGAATTTTCTGATGATGGTTCAGAGGAAGAAATCGATGGTTTTTATGTGCAGGCAGGTTATGTAATTACCGGCGAAAAGCGGCCCTATAAAAATGGTACGTTTAAGCGTATTAAACCCAATAGTAAAGCCGGAGCCTGGGAAGTGGTGGCTCGTTATGAAGATGGAGATGGTGGTTTTGGCGATGTTGAGCTAGGCAATACCGATGCCAGTTCTTTTGCCCTTGGGGTTAATTACTATGCCAACGATTTTGTGCGGATTAATGCCAGTTATCAAGAAGGTGATAGCAATATCAATGATGATGATGGGAGTGAATTCAGAGTAAGATTCCAAGTGGCGTTTTAATTAGCAATCAGTTGCTTGCTTTGCTTTTCTAAAAGCCGAAACTAAATAGCTTAGTTTCGGCTTTTTTGTTTATTGAACCTGTACAATCAGGCTTTCGAGAATGGGCGCAAATAAGTACACTAGCGCCATTATTGTAGACCTGTGTTTAAAACTGCTTAAATTATGATTTCAACCTCTAATGTCACCATGCAATTTGGTGACAAGCCTCTCTTTGAAGACATTTCCATTAATTTTAGCGATGGTAATCGATACGGCTTGATTGGTGCCAATGGTAGCGGTAAATCAACCTTTATGAAAATTCTTGAAGGTAGTCTTGAACCCACAAATGGTTCGGTTTCGCTAACGCCAAATGAACGTATCGGTAAACTTAATCAAGACCAATTTGCCTACGAAGAGTTTTCCGTAATTGATACAGTGATCATGGGCTATCCAGAACTTTGGGATGTTAAATTTGAGCGTGATCGTATCTACGGTTTGGCTGAAATGACTGAGGAAGATGGTATTAAGGTTGCTGATCTTGAAATCGAGTTCGCAGAGATGGATGGCTATACTGCGGAGGCGCGTGCTGGTGAGTTGTTAATGGGGGTGGGCATTCCCGTCGAGCAGCATTTTGGTTTAATGAGTAAAGTCGCGCCTGGTTGGAAGCTACGTGTGCTTTTGGCTCAAGCTTTATTTTCTGATCCCGATATTCTTCTTTTAGATGAGCCGACCAATAACTTGGATATTCATACCATTCGTTGGCTGGAAAAGGTACTACAAGAACGGCGCAGTACTATGGTGATTATTTCGCATGATCGGCACTTTCTGAATTCAGTATGCACGCACATGGCAGATTTGGATTATGGTGATATTAAGCTCTTTCCTGGCAACTATGATGAATACATGACCGCGGCGGAAATGGCACGTGAACGGACGATGGCCGAAAATGCCAAAAAGAAAGCGCAAATGGCCGAGTTGCAAGCTTTTGTTAGTCGATTTTCTGCGAATGCATCAAAAGCTAAGCAGGCTACGTCAAGGCAAAAGCAATTAGATAAAATTCAGTTGGATGCAATGAAACCGTCGAGCCGAGTAAGTCCATATATCGGCTTTCAGCAAGATAAAAAACTGTTTCGTAATGCCGTTGAAGTAGAGTCGCTTAGCATGAGCTATGACGAGGTTTTGTTTTCAAATGAGACCTTTAATATAGAAGTGGGTGAGCGTGTCGCTATCATTGGTCAAAATGGTGTTGGCAAGACAACCTTGTTACAGAACTTATTAGGAAATGTTGATGTAAGCGATGGGCACCTTAAATGGTCTGAAAATGCGGATATTGGTTATTATGCGCAAGACCACGCTGACGACTTCGATGTTGATATGACTGTTTATGATTGGATGTATCAATGGCGTAAAAACGAAGAAGACGAGCAATTTGTGCGTGGGATTCTAGGTAAACTATTGTTTTCAAAAAATGATATTAAAAAACCGGTGAAGGTGCTGTCTGGCGGCGAAAAAGGTCGCATGTTGTTTGGTAAAATTATGATGCAACGCCCCAACATTATTGTAATGGACGAGCCTACTAACCATCTTGATATGGAATCGATCGAATCGCTCAATTTAGCGTTGGCAAATTATGAGGGAACGTTGTTGTTTGTCAGTCATGATCGGGAATTTGTTACGAGTTTAGCGACTCAGGTTTTTGAAATAGATGAGCGCAAGATTAATCGGTTTGTTGGTAGTTATGATGAGTTTTTGGCAGATAAAGATGCTAAAGCAGCTTAAGTTACTGGTTTCAACTGAGCTTTGCATGCGTGCGTCATTGTAATTGCTATGAAAGCCTTCGAAATCGATAGTAAAGAGACTGTAGTGTTTTATTTGCACGGCTTACGTGGACATGCGTTTGCTCAAGAAAGCGCACTGCGGCATATGGTTCGAAATTTAGGCGTTAACGTAGTTTCCTTAGAATTGCCAGGTCATGGCAAAGATGCCGTCGTGCAAAAATGCATGGTGCCCAAATATCGGGCTCTGGTGGATATGATCGTTGAAGAAATAGAGCAGCGTTCAGTTCATGCAGAGCAGGTTATTTTGATGGGCTATTCCTTTGGTGGCGCGTTAATGACCCTAGCGGCCGATCGTTTGAGTAAAGATACAAGCTTTGCGCCCAAGGTGGCAGGGTTGATAGGTATTAGCGCTGCGTTTGATGTCGGGCATAACGTCAGCTGGTGGCAGCGTGTTTTAGTCGGAGCGATTGCGCCTTTATCGCGTTTTCTGTTTCGCTACATTCCAAACTTAAGCCACTTAGTGACAATTCGAGAGATGAGCATTTCCTTAATCTCGCCCGACCTAGGTGTACAAGCATCGATAGAGCAAGATGAACTGGTGTATAAAGGGCGAATTCCTTTAAACACTTCCGCGCAGGTTTATAAAACCGGTATAAAGGCTTTTGATCGAATCCGGCGGCTTGATTGTCCTGTTTTGTTGGTGCATTCGAAGGACGACAGCATTGCTCTGGCGCCTAAGCCTGAGAGTTTTTCTGATAATGTGACACTAAAATTGTTTAATAGTTTGCGCCATAATTGTATTGATGGTGCTAATCGTGAGGCCACTGTTTCGCGTAAGCACATGATGAATTTCATTGCCGATAAGTTATAGCTGAAATACTAGTTTGCATGATTTCAATCTAAGCGCTAACGTAGGCTTGTGTTTCTAGCAATATAAATTTAGCAAGCAAGCCAATTAATAAAATAACTCTTATTACTAAAACGTAGGAAATTGAATGCAAGCAGCCGATATGCGATGTGCCAATGACTTGGCTTTGTTCGAAAAATTAAAACAAGAACGTGATGTGAAACGTGCTAATGAGCAGATCAGCCGGCATGAGGCCGATGGTCCCGTTGGTGTTCGACGGAACCTGCTTGCTACGTCGGTCAGACTGACTCGCTCTATGTCGCCTGAAATAGCTGACATGGCGGACGAGTGCGTTGAAAAGCTTGGAGTGACGTTGCCACTGGAGTTATTTGTTTATTCAAGCCCACAATTTAACGCAGCCTGTTTTAAGCCTGAAGACGATCGCTTGTATGTGATGTTCTCAAGCAGTCTGCTTGAGGGTTTTAGCGCTCAAGAGCTTAAGTTTGTAATGGGGCATGAATTGGGTCATCACGTTTATGATCACCACGCTATCCCTATTGGTTACTTATTGCGTGGTCAGCAACGACCAGACCCTCAGTTGGCTCTGGAGTTGTTTGCCTGGTCTCGCTACGCTGAAATTTCAGCGGATCGTGCTGGCGCTCATTGTGCACAAGATATGGATGCTGTTGCTCGATCATTGTTTAAACTGTCTTCGGGCTTAACGAGTAAGGTGGTCGAGTTTAGCCTTGACGATTTTGTTAAACAGGTAGACGACATGAAAATGGTCGATCAAAAACCAGGACAAGGCGCTCCTCAGAGTGATTGGTTTTCTACTCACCCTTTTAGCCCATTAAGGGTAAAAGCCCTTAAGTTGTTTGAAAAGTCCGAACTCTATCAAGGTGATCAAAGCAAATCAGCCTTAGAATTGGGCGTCCAATCTGTGCTTAGCCTAATGGAGCCAAGTTATCTTGAGGCTAAATCAGATAGCGCGGTCGCCATGCGGCGTTTATTATTTGCCGGTTTGATTGCAGTGGCAGACGCGCAGGACGGCATCTCCGATGAAGAGTTGGAGGTGTTTGCCAAGTTCTTTGGTAAATATGCCTTCACTGACAAGCTCGATATTGTCAAAACCAAAGAGACCTTAGGTGAGTGGATAAAAGAAGTGTCGGAAAAAGCGTCTGAAACACAGTGTATGCAGGTTTTGCACGACATGTGTCACATGGCGAAGGTAGGAGAAGGCGTTAGCCAGTTGGAGCGTGCCGTGCTTGACGAGGTTGCGCTTGGGCTTAATATTCCTAGCGAATTCGTGTGTCAGGCAACGGAAGATGTTGCCGACTTAGATTAGTTAACGCGGATCATCGGTGGTTTTTTTGAGCTATCGTAAAAGTGTTTATGATCTAGGTATATATGATCTAGGTATATCGAAAGTTATTTATGTTATTTTCACTTATCTGTAGCGCTCCTTATACTGAAGCCTTATTAAGACAATGCCTACAGTGTGGACTCAACAGGTCGCAATATTGTGAATCAATCTCAAAGCATCATCGAACCAGATAAGGTGTTTCACCCAGGCGCTGACCTAATTGCACTTAATGATGAGTTTAGGTATAAAAAACCAAGTGAAATCATGCGGTTTACAATCCAAAACGCGCGGAATCCGGTTGTTTTCACTAATTTTAGGCCGCTCGCGATAGCTTTTTTGCACTTAGTTAATCAGGCTGGGCCCGATGTGCCTGTTATTTGGGTTGATCACGGTTTTAATACGCCTGAAACATATCGACATATAGAACGAGTGGTGGAACGCTTAAGTCTTAATTTGAAGGTTTATTCGCCAAAAATGTCAGCTGCGCATTACACGGCTGTTCATGGCGTAGTGCCTGCGTTAGACACGCCAGAGCATGATAAGTTTTCACAAATTGTCAAATTGGAGCCGTTTGCCCGAGCCATGAGTGAATGGCAACCTGATATTTGGTTGAACGGTATACGGCATGATCAAAATGCGCATCGCAAAAATCTAGATGTATTTACCTTTGGCAGTCACAAAACTGTTCGAGTTGCGCCTATGTTTCATCTGCAAGAGATGGATGTAGAAGAATATATTTATGATAGAGACTTGCCGGATAATAATGATTATTTTGATCCGACCAAGGGTGAAGAACACCGTGAATGCGGTTTGATGATGCAGACGAGTTAGGCATAGACTCCGGCTGTTAGAGTGTTACACTTTCGAGTATGTCTTCTCAGCGTATTCAAAATTCCACAGTAAGCGCCTTAAATTCTAACTCACGGGCCTTGGATGCTGATTTAATTTTTTCATATTTGAGTCTAGATAAACCTGAGTCAATTGATGTTTTAGACTCGATAGAATCGACCAATTCTTACTTGTTGGAGCGTCCTATTTCGCGTCAGGCGGCGAGAGCGTGTTTTGCCGAGTCTCAAACTGCGGGACGCGGCCGCCATGGAAATAATTGGCAATCAACGCCATACCGCAACATTATGTTTTCCTTGAGTTGGGGATTTTGTGGTTGGCCCAAAGATATTAGTGCTTTGAGTTTGGCGATTGGCCTTGGTGTTACTAAAATGCTCAACGACGAGTATGGCATAGGTGCGTCAATAAAATGGCCTAATGATGTTTTGGTTAAGGATGCAAAGTTAGCGGGCGTTCTGATTGATGTGGCTGGTCATTCGAAGTCTGATTGTCAGGTTGTTGTCGGAGTAGGTTTAAACGTGGATCAGGCTGAGTGGGATCAGGCCATAGAGTATTCATGGTGCGATTTAAGAGCTTTAGGGGTTAAGGTGGATAGGAATATTCTAGCCGCCAAGCTGATAGATGTGATTGTTTTGGTATTACGCAGTTTTGGCAGTAGTGGTTTCGGGCCAATGGTTGAAGCTTGGAATGAACTTTCGGCATTTTCTGGTCGACGGGTTCAGCTGCGTCAGGTCGATAAGAGTTTTGACGGTTTAATGCTAGGTGTAGAAGCTGATGGAGCTTTGCTTATTCAGACTGATTCAGGCCTTGTCCAGCGTATTAGTGATAGTCGTGCTAGCCTCAGAGTGATTGATATATGAAGTTACTTGTTGATCTTGGTAATACACGTATTAAATGGGCATTGATCGAGGAAGTGCAGGGATCTAGTGTAAATTTCGGGGCTCGCTCGGTTTTTTCGTACAAAGGCAGTGCTAGTAATGAGGTGATGTTGTCGTCTCAGGGTCTGCCAAATGAGTTGGATGAAGTAATTATATCAAGCGTTGCAAGCGCTGATCTGCTGGCTCGCCATTGCTATGACCTAACTACGACATGGGATTGCGCTCCCACGCTTGTGAAAGTGAAAAGCCAGCATGGCAGTTTAAAAAATGCTTATGATAATATTGATGCCTTAGGTGTTGATCGATGGGTTGCGGCTATTGGCGCGCACACTCATAATCCAAATGAATCTCTAATTGTAATCGATGCCGGCACAGCGATTACGATTGACGTTTTAAGTGAGCGAAACGAGTTTCTTGGCGGTGTGATTATGCCGGGCGTTGGTTTAATGCGCGGTGCCTTAAATGGTAAGACGGCGCAGATACATGCGCATGCAAAGCGAAATTCTCCCTTGATCGGCAGGACTACAGACGAGTGTGTGAATTCAGGCGTGCGTTTAAGTATCAGTGGTGGTGTCGATCGGGCTTTGGAATTGTTTGCGAAGCAACTAAATAAAAGCATGCCTAGAGTATTAATTTGTGGTGGTGATGCAAAATGGTTAGTGTCGGCATCGCAGTTCGATTTAGAATACAATCCTGATATGTTGTTTGACGGGCTTGAGACTTTTAGCCAACGCTAGTTTGATGAAGTCAGTAGAGTAATTTATGCGATTTTTATCCTATTTGTTTGGAGTTTTGGTTCTAGTAAATCTAGTGGTATTGGCGTGGCCGCAACAAAACACGAGTGCGCCGCATTTGTCAGTCATTCAAGAAGAAGTTAATCCGCATTTTATTCGTTTAAATAAAGAGATCGAAACACGTTTTTATTCTCAATCCTCGCAAACCATCGAGGTTGATGATAGTGAGGCCGTTAATGATGTTAAGTTGGTGACCGAGTATGTTGAGTCGCCTTCCGATGCGGCGCACAGCAGTGCTTGTTATAGGGTTGGTCCTTTCGCCCACCGTGCTAACTATGAATTGGCACAGGCGGTGCTATATAACGCCAAAATTGAATACCGTAAATCGCGTCGTAAAAGCCATGAGTCGAACGTGACTCGTTTGTATATGGGGCCGTATGATGGCAAAGACGAAGTTGACGAAGTCAGATTAAAGCTTCGTGAGGCAGGTATTTTAGATCATTTTGTGCGTAAGCAAGGTGCTCTCTATATAATTTCTTTAGGTATATATAGTTCTGACGATTCATCGGCAGCGGCGTTAAAATTGTTTCAAGATAAAATTTCGCCTATCCAGCAGCGTAAAGAAACGGTCGTATTACCAGAGAGCTATTGGCTGCACTTTAGTCTAAATGATGAGCAATCTGGTAATCGTCAGTTTGATGCAATGGATTGGGGTGAGCCATCAGCAAAGATGGGCTTGCACGAGTGTCTCAATGGCTAATGTTTGGCTCTAGATGTGTTTGCAATCTAGTTACTCTTAAATTCCTAAAATTTTTTTGCGATGGTCGTTGTATTTCCGCTCGACTGCCCCTAAAATGCGCCCCCTAACATTGGCAAGCCTGCATAGCTCAGTAGGTAGAGCAACTGACTTGTAATCAGTAGGTCGTTGGTTCGATTCCGACTGCAGGCTCCATTGTTATTTACTCGTTGTTTAGGAAAATTGGTGGGGTGGCCGAGTGGTTAAAGGCGACGGACTGTAAATCCGTTCTCTCTGAGTACGCTGGTTCGAATCCAGCCCCCACCACCATTTTCAATGCTTGACTATTTAGCTAAGCCTTAACAGCTCTAAGTGTTTGCCGCCAAGGCGGGTGACGAGTAAAAGTGTGCGGGTGTAGTTCAACGGTAGAACCTTAGCCTTCCAAGCTAATGATGTGGGTTCGATTCCCATCACCCGCTCCATTAGAATGTTAAGTGAAGCAGCCCTGAGCGC
>CAYSUU010000016.1:0-5412 GCA_964434375.1 uncultured Gammaproteobacteria bacterium
AACTTGTTGTTCGTGATTATTATAAATATGCACATCACCAAAGGTATGCACAAAGTCGCCAAGTTCGAGATCACAGACTTGCGCCACCATCATTGTCAGCAGCGCATAACTAGCGATATTAAATGGGACGCCAAGGAATAAATCAGCACTGCGTTGATATAGCTGACAACTTAACTTATTGTCGTGAGACACATAAAATTGAAAAAGTGTATGACAAGGCGGTAAGCCCGCTTTGGCCATCTCTTCGATCTCAGCAGGGTTCCAAGCTGAGACAATTAAGCGGCGCGAACTAGGATTGTTTTTAATTTCGTTTATGACCCATCCAAGTTGATCAATACCGGAAAAATTCCGCCATTGTTTACCATACACTGGCCCAAGCTCACCCCACTTTTGTGCGAACTTTGGATACTTTTGAATCGACATAATGAACCAGTCGAGTTTGTCTTCCCACTCGCAGGAATGCTTGTCGATTTTGTCCGCTAAACCTTCTTGTTCTAGATAATTTTGAAATGGCCATTCGTTCCAAATTCCAACGTTATTATCGACTAGATACTTGATGTTGGTGTCGCCACGAATGAACCATAATAGTTCGTGAATAATTCCGCGTAAAAATACCTTTTTTGTGGTGAGAAGGGGAAAGCCCTCTGCCAAATCGCAACGCAGTTGTCGACCGAAAAGACTGCGAGTGCCGGTACCAGTACGGTCTTCTTTACCAACCCCGTTTTTATAAACGTCTTCTAGTAAGTCTAGATACGCTTTCATGATTGCTCGCGCGCCACCGCACGATAGCCAATATCATTTCTATAGTACATTTTATCCCAAGTAATTTTATCGACGGAGGCATAAGCCAAATCCTGCGCTTGGGTGACGGAGTCACCAAGTGCAGTAACACATAAAACTCGTCCGCCACTGGTGACGACGTCGTTGCCGTTCTTAGTAGTGCCAGCATGAAAGGTTTTGCAGGATTCAGTATCGCAGTTATCCAAACCTGCAATAAGCGAGCCCTTTGCATATGATTCTGGATATCCGCCGGCCGCGAGCACTACACCGAGTGCTGCGCGTGAATCCCAATCTGCTGTGGCCGTATCTAATTCTTTATCAAGCGCAGCCAAACATAAGCCCGCTAAATCAGACTGTAAACGCATCATAATTGGTTGTGTTTCTGGATCACCGAAGCGGCAGTTATATTCGATGACTTTAGGCGTACCATCAGGAGTGATCATTAGTCCTGCATATAAAAAACCAACATAAGGTAAACCCTCACTTTGCATACCTTTGACGGTGGGTTCGATTACTTCCTGCATAATGCGTGCATGCACTTTGTCGTCTACCACCGGCGCTGGTGAGTAAGCGCCCATGCCACCGGTATTAGGTCCAAGGTCACCATTGTCGCGCGCCTTATGATCTTGTGAGGTCGCCATTGGCAGTACGTTTTTGCCATCGACCATGCAGATAAAACTGGCTTCTTCACCGGCTAAAAATTCTTCGACAACCACTCGAGCACCAGCATCGCCAAACTTGTTGTCGATCAACATGTCACGTGCTGCCGTTTGAGCTTCTTCGATGCTATGCGCCACAATCACGCCTTTGCCAGCCGCTAGACCGTCGGCTTTAATAACAATGGGTGCCCCTTGTTGATCTATATAATCGCAAGCTTGGTCGGCGTCAGTGAATACTTGGTAGTCGCCGGTCGGTATCTGATACTTAGCAAGAAAGTCTTTGGTAAATGCCTTTGACCCTTCTAATTGCGCTGCGCCAGCACTAGGGCCAAAACACTTTTGGCCAGCGTCGTTGAAAGCATCAACTATGCCATCAACTAACGGTGCCTCAGGACCGATAATAGTAAGATCTATTTGCTTATCTGTGGCAAAGCTCAGTAGCCCCGAAATATCATTAGAATCAATCGCTAGGGTTTGACACTTTGGTTCTAGGTCAATGCCAGCATTGCCTGGTGCCACAAACACGCTTTCGATAGAATCAGCCTGCGCTGTTTTCCAAGCTAGTGCGTGTTCACGCCCGCCGCTACCAACAATAAGTACTTTCATATGAGAGGCGAGCACGCCATTTACAATAGATTAAATCTGTCTAGAATTTTAACCTCTTAGAATCTAAATGTCTGTATGCTCGCCCCGCTAATAGCGATAGAATTGATTTTAATTCTCCTTGGGGGTTTCTTGCTTTTCTTCGAGGCTTTCTTCTAAGCCTTCTGCAAATTGTTCTAAGCCTTTTAAAAACTCGCCAACTTGCTGACCTGCTTCTTCTGGTGTTAGCTCATCGGCATTCTCTAATTGTTCGAGTGCCTTACCAAGGGATCCGTCCTTGTAGATTTTATCAAACTGCTCCATTAAATGAATTCTGCCGCCATGCCTCATAGGCAACAATAGCCACGGAATTTGAAAGGTTCAAACTGCGGTTATTTAACTGCATTGGAATACGTAGGCGGTTTGGCTCTGCAATACTATGCATCACTTCATTGGGCAGACCGGATGTTTCTGAGCCAAATAACAGTACATCATTTTCTTTAAAAGAGATGTTTGTATAACAGCGTGTGCCTTTGGTGGTAATGGCAAATACTCGAGTCGGCTTTAATTGATCTATAAACGCAGAGTAGTTTGCATGCCGAGACACAGTAGAAAGGTCGTGGTAATCCAGCCCAGCTCGGCGTAGTTGTTTTTCTTCGAAATCAAAGCCTAGTGGCTCGATAAGGTGCAAATGAAAACCTATATTGGCTGCCAAGCGAATAACATTCCCCGTGTTGGGTGGGATCACAGGATTGTGAAGGACTATATGAAACATGCCGATTGTTGTTAGTGGCTCGCTGTTTTGCGATTTAATTCCATTCTGAGTGAGGCGCCAGACAAAAGAATTTCTGTGAGTGCCATCAATAATGACACCATTAGTATTACTAAGCTTGCGAAGAAGAAACTGGCGGATATGGCTTCGCTTGCAATTACCAGTGAGATCATTGAGCTTATGCAGCATATGAAGGCGAGTACGGCCGAGGCTTGCATGTATTTTATTAATTGCACTCGTAAATGCAGGCTTTTTATTTGTTCACGCAAATTTGTAGAGTCTGGTTCATTGACCTTCTGATTTAAGCTACGAATTATCCCCGCTAGTGTTAAATAGCGATTGGTGTAGGCCAGAAATAAAAGTGAAATACCTGGAAATAAAATCGCAGGATCGGTGAGATTTAAGGTCATTAGAATGGTTTCACGACAACTAGAACGACAATGGCAATCATTAACACAACTGGCAATTCATTCATCCATCGGAAATACACATGACCTTTTTCAATACTGTCGTTAGCGAGCTTTTTAACGGTCGACGCACACCAAAAATGATACGCCGTCATTAGTATCACCAGTAAAAATTTAGCCACGAACCAGCCTCCGTTTATTCCGAGGGTGACAAGCCAAATGCCGAAAATCCAAGTCGCAAGCATGGATGGAGTCATAATGACTTTGAGTAGTTTGTGTTCCATCACTTTAAATATTTCGCGACTATTTTTATCTTCTGCCATCGCGTGATAAACGAATAAGCGCGGTAGATAGAAGATGGCGGCCATCCAGCAAATAACAGAAATAATGTGCAGTGCTTTAATCCAAAAATACATGGCTTAATCTCATTGGCTAGTGTTTAAAATTGGCTTGTAAATGCTGAGGCTTAAGTATGCCCACAAGCGTGTATGTTTTCACCAATAAATGAAACGGATACGCTTTTATTTGCTCTCTGGTAAATAATCTTCAAGCATTGAATTGAGTCGTTCATAACCAAATCTTGTTGGCCGAATATGGTTGTTGTCTCGAGTCAACATTCCAGCTTGGTGGTGTTGTTCTAATTGTGCTTTAATTTCACTAATACAAAGGCCCGTCCTATTTTCAAATAGTTCCTCGCTAAAGCCCTCATTGAGACGCAGTGCGTTCAACATAAATTCAAAGGCGCGTTGATCGCCTTCAACCATACTGCGCCCGCCTATTTTGTCTGTTGCATCAATATAACTTTGCGGGTGCTTACGCTTCCACAGGCGCACTATCTCGCCGTTTTTCAGGCTAAGCTTGCTATGCGCTCCTGCACCGACGCCAAGGTAGTCTCCAAATTGCCAATAGTTCAAATTGTGTTGGCAACGTCTATCGGCACGAGCATATGCTGAAACTTCATATTGATGGTATTTTTGCTCGGCTAAAATCGGTTGAATTTCTGTCTGCATTTCCCATAGAGCATCATCATGCGGAATGCTCGGTGGTTTGGCATAGAACATAGTATTAGGTTCTATGGTCAGTTGGTAACAAGACAAATGCGCGGGCTTAAGCGATAGCGCTGTCGCAACATCGTCTAATGCCTGTTTGGTGGTTTGCATTGGCAGGCCAAACATAATATCCAAATTGAAATTATCGAAGCCTGCTTGATGCGCGGCATGTGCGGCGTTGATTGCTTGGTCTGGATTGTGAATTCGTCCAAGTGCTTTCAGGTGGCTAGTGTTAAAACTCTGCGTCCCAATAGAGAGCCGATTTATGCCGGCCTGCCGAAAACCAGTAAATTTCTCGGCGTTGCTGCTCCCTGGGTTGGCTTCCAACGTAATCTCAAGTGACTCCGAGCAATCAAGGCGTTGGCGCACCTCCTCGATCAGTATTGCCATGCTTTGCGCGCTAAACAGAGATGGCGTACCGCCACCGATAAAGATCGATATAAGTTTTCGATTTTTTAAGGAGGCTTCGAATTCACTAATATCCGAATCAAGGTCGACTAGCAATTGTTCCACATACGCCGTTTCATCAACCTCTTTTTTTGCTAAATGAGAATTAAAATCACAATAAGGACATTTGCGTTCACACCACGGGATGTGAATGTAGAGACTTAGTGGCGGTTTAATCATGCAATTAGTCGCCGCGTTTTGCTGCGCGATGAGAACGTACTGCTCGTCGGTCGGGTTTGCGCCGGTCAAAATCGATTTTGGGTTGGCTGTCTAATTGAGTTTTTAATTTTCGCCGTGACTCGATCGATGCCTCAGTTTCTTGGTAAAGAGTTTGTGCAACCTTCGCTGGTCCGCGCTTTTCACTAAGTGCAAGTACTTTAACCTCGAGTGAAATAAGGCCGCGTTCAATGCTTAGATAGTCTCCTTCACATATCATTGTAGCGGGCTTCAATTTTTGCCGTTTTGCGGTTACCTGAGTGTTTTTCAGTGCCTTTATAGCCAGCTGACGCGTTTTGTAAAAACGCGCTGCCCACAACCATTTGTCAATTCTCACTCGATCCAAAATATAAAATTTAGTAAAAACAGAGACTTTCGGAGCATTTAAACATTAAATATTAGGTTTTCCGGCTTAAATGCCACAAAACTGACATAATTTACGTCTATACTGTTGTTAATAAAGTTTTTGCCGATAAATAACTATAATAATAAATATTGGC
>CAYSUU010000016.1:5512-30501 GCA_964434375.1 uncultured Gammaproteobacteria bacterium
AATAATAAATATTGGCTATAGGAGTATTTTTTAGCGGCACAACCGTAAAAAGAGAACTCTAACAAATAAGACTCGAAACAGATACGTAGAATTTATTGGATGGGTTAATAAATTCTCAATAAGCAAAGAAGAGCAAAGAGAGAGATTAGTGGGGAATTATGAAGACTGTCATTCAAATATTTGCAAGTCTCATTATGATCAGCGGATGGTCAGGGATTTCTATCGCACAAAATATAGATTCGATTGAACCCGAAAAAGAGCCCAGTGCTATCTGGTTGTCGGGTGACCTGAGCATCGGTTCTTTAGGTGCTGGCGGCGGAAGTTCGTTCCTAAGTACCAGTGAAATAGGCGGAAGAAACTGGAGTATTAGTGCAAAGCTATTGCAAAGCGAAGACGAAGGTATCGCAGGTTTACCGCAAGATAGCTCCTATTTAAACTTTGATGTAAAGCGCAGATTGCTCGGCAGTCAAGGTAAATCGAATTTGAAACTCGGCTTGGGTTGGCAAGAATTAGATATTGATTCACAGCTTGATGCCAGTGGCCCAAAAGTATCGCTGAGCGGCCAGTATAAGCTATTTAGTAGTGTCCAATTATATGGGGCTACCTCTTATTTTCCTGAATTGGAAGACGAAATATTAAATACCGATCTAAAAGCCTATGAAATTGAAGCGGGTTTGCTTTATAAGCCACTACCATCGATATCACTTAAGGCGGGATATCGTATCTTTGAGCTTGATAACCTAGGTAACTCCGCTGCTGAAGACTTGGGTTCAACATCTGGTTTCTTATTTGGTACAGATTTGAGTTGGTAATTGAGATGAAGGTGTTCGGGAAAAGGATTTTAGAAGTTATCGGCTAAAACAAAACATGCGCTAATTAAGTTAGTCGTGTCATATCTTCTCATTCTTGCTTTCCTGTAGATTTTAATTTCGAAAGTTATTTATTTCAAAGTGTGTGTTATGCCTAGTTCATCTAGAAGGCTGTTTTACTGATGTATATCTCACATGATGAGTTGGATGTTTTACGTGCGTACCGTGCGAAGCCGAAGGTGGCCGATGCTCTCCTGCAAGCGGCTGTGGCAATTATTTTAAGAGACACTGACAGAGGTACGGAATTTTTGCTCATGCAAAGAGCAAAATATCCTGCCGATCCATGGTCAGGGCAAATGTCTTTCCCTGGAGGAAAAATAGAAGCGCAAGATGATAGTCCCAAGGCCGCGGCTATTCGCGAGGCGCAAGAAGAGGTGGGCGCGTGTTTGCGCGATGAAGACTATGTCGGCCAACTCGACGATTTATATGGCTTAAAAGTTGATGGTGTATTCAGTGTGCACGTTTCTTGTTTTATCTTTAAGCCAAGCCGCGAACTTAGTTTGGTTGGCAATCATGAAGTAGCTGACCTTGTGTGGTTACCCATTAGTTATCTTAATGACGTTGTGCATGCTCACGATTATAAGCACCCTAGTGATCCTGCGTTAAGCATGCCAGCTGTGTTAATTAATCAAGAAAAAGAACAAATACTTTGGGGTTTAAGTTTAAGGATGTTACTCATCTTGTATGAGGTGTTAAATAGGCCGCTTGCGGTATTGAACGAAGCACAGCAAAACGAACTTCGTGCAATAGAAACTCGCGAATTGAGTCCCAGCTCTATTAAGCCGCTTGGCGGCAGTAAACACCGCCTATCAAAATTAGAGTCGCTTACTGAAAATACAAGCGAGAGCAGTAGTTAAGATGGTAGCAACCCGTTCTTCAATGCTGGCTCTCGGTGGTTCAGCCGCACATTTCGAGTTGGCCGATGTTAGCAATAATAATGAATTGGTAAGCCTTGCCGATTTTAAAGATCGGCCGCTGCTTATTATGTTTATTTGTAATCACTGCCCATTTGTTGTGCATTTACTACCAACTTTGGCGACGCTTGCTAATTCGGCCAAAGTTAATGGAATAGGCGTTGTTGCTATTAGTTCAAACGATGCACAGGCATATCCTCAGGACGGGCCACAGGCCATGAATGAGTTTGCTCAACATCATGCTTTTGATTTTCCTTATTTGTATGATCAAAGCCAATCTGTAGCTAAAGATTATCAAGCGGCTTGTACACCTGATTTTTATTTATTCGACAAATCTCATATCTTAGTGTATCGAGGCCAAATGGACGGCGCTCGACCGGGTAATGGTGTTGCCGTAAGCGGTGAAGCACTACAATCTGCGATCGAGGCGGTTTTGTGCAATCAACACGTTTCACAAGAACAGTTGCCGAGCGTGGGCTGCAGTATTAAGTGGTTATCTAACCAAGCTCCAAATTACCTTTAAATTCAAGCGGCTACAAACTACTAATAGTGCCATTTACCTTTGGTCGCGATGGACGCCAACTTGTTAAATATTTTTGGGTAGGCATTCGGCATAAGGCGTTGTACAACATCCATTAATTTTGCGTCTGCTCCGACAACCACGCGTCGCTTGTTTTTTACCACTCCCTCCAATATCTGTCGCGCCGCTGATTCGGCTGTGGTTTTCGCTAATACATCGAACGACTTAGTCATTTCTTTGGCAAAATGAATTTGTTGTTCGTTTAAGTTCTTACCCATACGCGCATTACGTACGATATTGGTTTTGATTCCGCCGGGATGTATTGAGGTGCAACTAACATTGCTTTGGCTTGCATCTAACTCTTGGCGTAATGCTTCGCTTAACCCTCGTACAGCAAACTTACTTGCGTTATAAGCGCTTTGTTCGGCTACAGAAATTAAACCAAATAAGCTAGAAATATTAACTATATGGCCCCATTGGCTTTGTTCGAGCTGCGCTAGGAACGCTTTCGTGCCGTATAATACGCCAGAAAAATTGATATTCATTAACCATTCAAACTCTTCAATACTGGTTTTACTGAGCGATCCAGAAGCAAGCGCAACGCCTGCGTTGTTGACGACAAGGTTAGCTCCGCCGAGCTCTGCTTTAATGGTATCTGCGTAGTCAAACACAGCCTCTTTATTAGATACGTCCAAGCCTTGAGAGTGCACCTTTACGTCTTTTGCTTCTAGTATTTCTTGTGTTTGGGCTAGCGCTTTTAGATCAATATCAGAGATTGCTACGATGGCGCTAGCTTCACCTAACTGCTCAGCAAGCGCGCGTCCAATGCCACTGCCTGCGCCCGTTACTACGGCCACGCTTTTATTAAATTTTGTTGTGTTCATGGTTGCACTTTAGCTTATACCTCGGTTTGATTGTTTAAACATTCCGTCTCATGTGAGATGCAATAAGACTGCTAGCTTGACTCTCTTCACCCTTACTTCTAGAGTACACGATTGAGTTTATACGGAGGTAAAAAAATGACGCCACATCATTACGACGCAATTATTATTGGTGCTGGCATCTCTGGTATTAGTGCCGCCTATCACCTGCAGCGCTATCAAAAAGGTAAAACTTTTCGAATATTAGAGCGAAGAGAAAACCTCGGTGGGACTTGGGATTTTTTTAATTATCCAGGCATCCGTTCAGACTCTGATATGCATACTTTTGGGTTTAACTTTCGCCCCTGGCGAAATAATTCAGCAATCGCTAAAAAAGATCAAATTCTTTCTTACTTAAAAGATACGGTATCAGAATTTGATTTAGCTCGATATATTGAATACCAAAAAGATGTTATTAAAGCTTCTTGGTCGAGCAAGGAGTCACGCTGGTTACTTACTACTCGAGAAGGCCTACAGTACAGCTGTCAGTATATTTTTATGTGCACAGGTTATTACAATTATCAGCGAGCGCACGAGCCGCAGCTTGATGGTATTGATGCCTTTTCTGGTGAGGTAGTACATCCGCAATTTTGGCCGAAAGGCTTTGATTACAGCGATAAAAACGTTGTCATAATTGGCAGCGGTGCAACCGCAATAACCATGCTTCCGGCGATGACAGATAAGGCAAGGCACGTCACCATGCTGCAACGCTCGCCAAGCTATATGCGCTCGAAGCCGAGTGCAAACGTAGTAGCTAATAGTCTCACTAAATGGCTAGGAACATGGGCCGCAAGGTGGTGGTTTATTCTCTCTAATCTAGTCGTTTATTGGTATTGTCGTAGTTTTCCTGAACGCGCTAAAGCTAGAATTATTAAGGACATAAAAAATGAATTAGGTGATAAATTCGACGCCAAACATTACAGCCCGAGTTATAAGCCTTGGGACCAACGAGTATGTCTATGCCCGGATGGAGATTTCTTCGAGGCTATTAAAAGCGGTAAAGGAAGCGTTGCAACCGATAAGATTGCAAGCTTTGATGAAAGTGGTGTCACGCTTCAATCGGGTGAACGAATAAAGGCTGATTTGATTGTTACGGCAACCGGTTTAAAAATTGATTTTTTCGGCAGCATAGAAACCGAAATCGATGGTCAAGCACTGCTGCCGAATAAGCACTATGTTTATAAAGGAATGATGCTCAGTGATTTGCCGAATACGTTTCTGGCGGCTGGTTATACCAATGCATCTTGGACCTTAAAAGTGGATTTAACGCATCGCTATGCGACTCGTATGATGGCCTACATGGATAAACATGCTTATACCATGTGTGTACCGCGCGCGAACCCTAATATGCAAGATATTCCACTAATAGACCTCAGCGCAGGCTACATCCAGAGATCCCTGACGTATTTACCAAAACAAGCGCAAAACAAACCATGGCGTTTGTATCAGAATTTTATCTTAGACACTCTAGTGCTTCGTTTTACCTCAGTCGTTGATAAACAAATGGACTATTCATAAAACCATTTTTTAAGCACGATTGTGAGCGCTTGGCTCCCTTAAGCTGGCCAGATGCGATAGCATAGGAAGCATGCTTGAATCCCTGTTTTTAATTTTTGTTGGTGCGTCTATATTCGCCACTTTAGCCCTGTTTGCGCGGCAGTCTTTGATCATTGCATATATAGCCATAGGTATCGTGCTTGGGCCATGGGGCGTGGGTTGGGTGCGAGACACCGAACTAATACAAGATATTTCGAATATCGGTATTATATTTTTATTGTTCTTACTTGGCTTAAACTTAAGTCCAAAAAAGTTAATAGAACTTCTTAAGCAAACTACATTTGTTACTTTATTGACCTCCATTGTGTTTGCCTCCGTAGGTTGGGCGTTTGCAATGCTGGCAGGTTTTAGCACGCTGCACTCTTTAATTATCGGTGTGTCATGTATGTTCTCAAGCACCATTATTGGTTTGAAGTTATTACCAACAACAGTGTTGCATCACCGACATACTGGCGAAGTAATTGTGAGTGTATTACTACTACAAGATTTAATCGCCATCGTTGTCTTGTTAGCCTTTCAAGCGGCGTCTAGTGAGAAAAGCATTGGCATAGAACTTGCAAAACTTATCGTGCTACTGCCAGTATTGATTGGCATTGCCTGGGCGCTCAAAGAGTATGTCTTGTTAAAGCTCATTAAGATGTTCGACAAAATCCAAGAATATATATTTTTGTTGGCATTGGCTTGGTGTATAGGCATTGCGCACTTTGCCCACAGCATCGGTTTTTCGTATGAGACGGGTGCCTTTATCGCAGGTATCACAATCGCGACCAGTCCAATTGCTCTGTTTATTTCGGAGAGTTTAAAACCGCTGCGTGATTTTTTTCTTGTATTGTTTTTCTTTGCTTTAGGTGCGGGCTTAAATCTCTCTTCGTTAGAGCAAATATGGTTGCCAGCAGTATTGTTGGGTGGCGCGATGTTAGTCGTAAAACCGGTCGTATTTCGTTTTGCATTACGTAAAGTGTCAGAGACTAACAAATTAGGTTGGGAGACTGGCTATCGGCTCGGGCAGATGAGTGAGTTTAGTTTGCTTATTATTTTAGTTGCGCTTAATAGCGGTTTGGTTACAGGCAGCGCGGTAGACTTCGTGCAGCTAGCAACCCTTGTTACCTTTATTGGTTCCACTTACGCTATTGTTTTGCGTTACCCAACACCGGTTGCGGTGTCAGATAGGTTGCGTAGAGACTAATGTTGAAAAGGCTAATACTAAGCCTAATATTAAGAGGCTAAGATGAAGCACGTTATTCTCGGTTGTGGCGATGTAGGCCGCCGTATTGCTCAACAACTAATCCATGCGGGCGTTAAAAAAAGGGATATAAGTGGCTACGTGAACAAGACGCTTAGTCAAACCCAAGCTTTGGGTATTGATGCACAAAGCTTGGATTTAGATGGCCACGTCGCAGACATGACGGCGTGTGAAAACGCGCAATGTTATTACACCATTGCCCCGCAAAAGCACGGCTTACAAGACCAACGTACTCGAATACTTATCGACGCGCTTAAAGCACAAGCAATACGATTTAAGCGCTTAGTGCTGATAAGCACCACGGGTGTTTATGGAGATTGTAACGGGGAGCTTGTGACTGAGAACTCGCCGATTAATGCGCAAACTGAACGTGGGCAGCGGCGTTTAGATTCAGAAAGCCAATGGATGTCTTGGGGTGAGCAACAAAATGTCGATGTGCTTGTACTGCGCGTCCCCGGTATCTACGCACATAGTCGTTTACCTCGAAGTCGAATCGAAAAAGCCGTGCCGGTGGTAAAAGCGGCCGAGTGCGGGTTTACCAATCGGATTCACGCTGATGATTTAGCCCATGCATGTATTCAGGCCATGCAGTTAGGTGTCGCAGGAGAGGTTTATAATGTAAGCGATGGCCACCCGGGAAAAATAAGCGAATATTTGCAAGCCGCAGCGCAGGTTTTAGCGCTACCAAAACTCCCAGAAATTTCTATGAGCGAAGCCCAATCGCTGTTATCAACAGGCATGCTTTCCTATCTTTCTGAGTCGCGAAAAATCAGCAATCAGAAAATGTTAGACCATTTGCAAGTAAGGTTACGCTACCCAGACTTTCGAGAAGGTATAAAACATGGATAAAAAAAGCCGACTCGATAAAAATCGAGACGGCTTGGTTTTATAAGATTGCGATATTAGTCGGATAGCAGTTTTACGCTACTATGTATTAGTAACCATAGCGCGAATAACCTCGTCTTGGGCAGTATGATGAGCGCCCATTGAAGCGATTGCTGCGAAAGCTTCGATTGGATTTAAAGCTATTGCTATTGCGGAAACTCTTAGATCTGAAACTGCGGTTACTACGGAAGGAGCGGCGGTTGTTGAATCGATTTGAGTTACGAAATTTGCTGCCGCGATATACTCCGTTATAGCCAACGCTAATGCTAGGCGCGTATATTGACGCCGATGAACCACTCGCTTGTGCGGTTGCTGGTGCGATGCTCGCAATGCCGATAATAGTGAAAGTTGTTGCTAAAAAAGTAGAGAACCGTTTCATGGGAACCTCCTATTAGTTACGATGGTGACAGATTACCTGAGTGCAGCTTAACCATAACTGAACATACATTATGCTTGTGAAATAACATGGACATAAGTGAACTTAATTCAATTGTCGTTTTAACCGGTGCCGGCATATCGGCTGAATCTGGAATCAAGACATTCCGCGCCGCAGATGGCTTATGGGAAGATCATCGAGTAGAAGATGTCGCCACGCCCGAAGCTTTTGAACGTAACCCAGAATTAGTGCAACGATTTTATAATCAACGTCGTAAACCCATACTCAAGGGCCAACACCGAGCCAATCCAGCACATATAGCATTGGCAAAACTTGAACAAATATTCACCGAAAAACATAATGGTAAGTTTCTGCTGGTGACCCAAAATATAGATAATATGCATGAACTCGGGGGCTCGAAAAACGTCTTACACATGCACGGTGAAGTGCTAAAAATGCGCTGCAAAATCACGAATCAAATATATGATTGTTTTGCAGATATAAACCCGCAAGACCACTGCAAGTGTTGTAGCGCGCAAGGGTCTTTGCGCCCACATATTGTCTGGTTCGGTGAAATGCCAATAGGCATGGATGAAATCTATCATGCATTATCGACTTGCGATTTATTCATATCAATCGGTACCTCGGGCAATGTTTACCCAGCCGCAGGTTTTGTGCAAATGGCCAATCAAGCTGGAGCCAAGACTCTAGAGATAAATTTAGAAGAGTCGCAAGTCGCGAGTGATTTTGATGAAGCAATTTATGGTAAAGCGGGCGAGGTCTTACCTGTATGGGTAGACGATTGTCTGTGAATTAAGTTGTTTTCAAAGACCTTCTTTTGGCAGATGTTAGAGTCGAAATGTCTCTACCATGAAGCGGTTTTTGGTGCTGTTGGTTAGTTACAACTAGGAAGTAAGTGCAGTATTAAGCACAGACTCGTGCCGTGCGATTTGTTTTCTTTACTATTTGCTTCAATCGAGGATAATGCGGGCTAAAATCATTGCCTTGAGCTAGATTTTACAATGTTGATTTCCGATCAAAAAAAATTCATTTTTGTACACATAAGCAAAACCGCAGGTACGAGTATTCGCGCAGCCTTAGAGCCTTATTCCATTAAGTCTCCTAGCGGTAAATGGCATAGTTTGTTGCGCCGTTTTGATTTGCCTAAGAACTATAGTAATTACAAATTTTCTCGGCATGCCTTTTTATCAGAGGCTAGTGAAAAAATGCCGAATAACCTGTATCAAACGTATTTTAAATTTGCAGTGGTACGCAACCCATGGGACCGCTTAGTCTCTAGTTACCATAGTCATCACGGTCTTAAGAAAGAACTTAACCCCAATCGAAAATATAAAGAGGCTGTCAGTTTTCATGAGCATTTAGAAAGACAACATAGGCGAAAAAATTTTCAACTGAGCCGTATTACCAATGTTGATGGTGACATCGATCTAGATTTTATGCTGCGCTTTGAACAACTGGCTAGCGATGTCGAACAATTGGCTGAAAAACTTGACCTTGATATTAGCTTACCGCACCGCAACCATTCTTTTCGCAAGAAGGCGGCTTATCAAGATTATTACGATCAAAATTCTAAAAATTTTGTGGCGAAATACTGGGCCGATGAAATTGATTTACTTGGCTATCAATTTTAGTCACACATGAAAAAATGGCGCCGATGATTTTACCACTTGTGTTACTCTGCGCGCGCTATCTAGTCCTACCTTCTGCTCGATAATTGGAGTAGGTGCTGGTCTTTTTGATCTTCTTAAACCTAATAGATGGTAAGTACATCGATACTCAAGCGTATGCAAATGGGATGGGCATGGCGCGAATACGGAATGAGATTTGGCGAGACTGAAATGAAACTAATAGACGACGAAGCACGAATAAGGAAAAACTAATGGAGAATTTTGGCGAAGTGTTTGCCTTAGTATGCGCACTTATGTGGGCCTCTGCGGTTATTTTATATAAGCATGTTGGCGAAAGTATGAGTGCCAATGCCTTGAACCTTGTAAAGAACATACTCGCCTTATGTTTGTTAGTGCCAACCGCTTTAGTATTTGAAGGCCTTAACTTACCGAACCTAAGCCATGTTGAATGGGGCGTTCTCATTGCTAGCGGCTATTTTGGTATTGCTGTTTCTGACACTTGGTATTTACAAGCATTGCGCAATTTAGGCGCGGGCCGAACTGCGATTGTTGCGAGCTTGTATAGCCCGTTTGTGGTGATTCTCTCGATTCTGTTTTTACAAGAAAGCCTAGCGTTATGGCAGTGGCTAGGTTTTGCCATGGTGTTAGTTGGAATTTTAGTGGTTGTTTACCAGCCAAACTATCAAAGTGTAGACAGCGCTAACTTACTTAAAGGCATCGCGCTTGCCGCCGGCTCGGTATTTTTAACGGCCTCAGGTGTCGTGGCGATGAAGCCTATACTTATTAATGATGGTTTCTTTTGGATGGTAGGCCTACGGATGCTGGCGGGTATTGTTGGCATGCTTATTTTCTTAGCCATTAGGCGACGAATGGTGAGTACTTATGATGTGATTATCAAAGGCAAGCATTCTTGGAAGTATATTATACTCGCCAGTGTTATCGGTTCTTACCTCGCTTTACTATTTTGGTTGGCTGGTTTTAAATATGCCGATGCCTCGGTCGCTTCGGTGCTCAATGAAACATCGAATATTTTCATTGTATTGATGGCGTGGTTGTTCCTTAAAGAAGAAATGACTAAGCAAAAGGTGCTGGGTGCAAGTCTGACATTTTTGGGTGTCGCGGTATTTCTTGGCTTGCTAAGCTAAGTGTATAGACGTGCTTTTTGCTGCTGTTAGATGAGATGGTTTCCATTTTTCTACCGCTATTCTCGGGCTATTACAAATTTGTGAAATTATTGCCCTTAAATTAAAGTGGCGTTAATCTTGTGTTTAGTGATTTTCCTTTTTAATGAAATGAATCTTAAGATATAAAAGAGTTGTTACTAAGATGCTTTACTCAGTCATTGGTCTTGTGTGTGTCACTGTGGTGGGCTTACTTGCGAGCCGCTTAGGGATATGTCTGGTGCGCTCAGTAAAGCTCGCGTTAAAAGGATACCCTAGTTTACTTGTAGCTATATTGATGAGTGGCCTATGGGCGGGCGCTTATAGTGTGTTGGCTAGCTATAATGATTGGTCACAACCTTTTCCTCGTTTTGCACTTCATTTTTCGTTCGCGTTGGGTGGTTTTCTTTTTGGAGTTGGCGCGAGCATTAATCAAGCATGCTCGGTATCGACCTTAAATCAATTTGCGCGCGGTAACGTGTCCATGCTTTTTACCATGCTTGGCTGGTTTCTCGGTTGGTGCGTTTGGCAGCTAGTATCAAACACGCTTTCAATAACAATCAACTACCAAAGAATTCCTTTGCTGAGTGAGCATCTTGTCTATCTTATGTTTAGCTTGAGTGTCTTGTTTACCTTGATTGTTATTTATTTTTATCCTAAAGAACGAAAGCTCTGGTTAGGTGTGTCGGCGATTGGACTATTAGTTGCTGCCTTATTCTTTATAGAGTCTATGTGGGCGCCGAGTCGTCTAATCCAAGATATGGGCCGTACTGTTGTGGAAGGCCGAACTGCACCAGACTTGTATCGAATATATCTTGCAATGATGATGCTCATTGGTATGCGCATTTCCGTTGTTGTGTATAAAGAGCAACGCTTTCGTTGGCCAACAGTGTATAAATTTATGCGTCACACTTTGGGCGGATTAATGATGGGAGTTGGCGGTGCAATCGCACTGGGCGGCAATGACGCACAGATATTAATGGGCATGCCGGCCTTATCGTTTGGAGCAATGACCGCGATTGCATTTATGCTGCTTGGCATTGCGTCTGAGCAATACCTATATAGCCACTATCATTCTTTTAAATCGCGCTTATTTTCGAAAGCCCCCTCTGCATAAAAAGTCTTTTTGAATCTCTATTAGGCCGAGCCCAAGGAAATTTGACCCTATTAAGCTAATAATTAGAAGAAAGGCATGAGCATATTACTCAGTATGATACGTTTATCCTTGTGGTGCTTTAGGGGCCCCGACCTAGAAAAATATAAGATAAACGAGGCCAAAATATAGACTATATTTGCTCACTGTATAAATCGGTCGGTTCCACTTCTTAAAGCGTTTGGAAAGGGTTCTTAAAACATACACCTTTTCAAAAATTTTGTTGATTACCCCAACTTCATCACCATCGTCATTTTTAGTGGCTGATGCTCGAACTAGTGTGTTGCTCATAAATGTATTGAAGTGATCAATGAGTTTTATCTTCATTGGTCGCGTGACATCACAAAACAGAATAATACGATTCTCGTCTGTACGATTATGAGCCTCATGGATATAAGTTTCGTCAAATAAAACGCCTTTACCGTCACGCCATGAATGCTTTTGTCCATCCACTAAAATAAAGCAATCGTCGTCGTTAGGCGTTGCTAAACCAAGGTGATAACGCAATGAGCCGGCAAAAGGATCACGGTGCGGTGTTAATTTACCGCCACTTGGTAGACTAGCAAACATGGCGGCTTTGACCGATGGTGTTTGTTTAAGAATTTCAATCGTCTTAGGGCAGGTTTTTAATGCTGACGGAAGAGGATCTGCGTACCATTTTAAGTAATAGCGAGTCCAACCGTATCGGAAAAATGAATTAAAGCCTGCATCATTTAGACCATCGGATGCTTTGATTTTTCCGTCTTGTGAAAGACTCAAAGCTTCTTCGCGTATCACTTCCCAGTTGTCACGTAAAATTGCCAGTTCATCGATTGATTCAGTATCAATGATTGGCTGGTTAGGCAGTTTTGAAAATATGTTCATCAATAGGTTGTACGGCGCCAAATAATTTGTGTGCGTTAATATTTGCCGTACAGCAGGGAAGCGCACCTGTCCTCGGTAATGCATTTGCATTACCGAAACCACGTAAATTCCCAAAATAAATAAACCAATACCCATGGTCTTATCTCAAATAAACATCATTAAATGAATGGTAACGCGCTCTAATAATCATTGCCACGATCAATCCTAAATATCTAGCGATAATTAGCTAAGTAATATCAATCACTAAAGCCTTAAACTAAGTGATTGAGCGGGCCATTGCCTGCGCCTAGATTAAGTCCTGACTCGAGCGCCTTGGTCAAATAAGCTTTGGCGTTAATGCAGGCGTTTTTAAGTGATTCACCCTGTGCTAAAGCTACGCAAATGGCCGACGATAAAGTACAGCCAGTTCCGTGTGTATTTTGAGTGTTAATGCGAGGTGCGTTCAACCAGGTTTCACCGTCATATGTGAGCAAGTAATCGCGCGCGTCTTCATTATGTATGTGCCCGCCCTTACTTAAAATAGCAATGGGCTTTGCGTTAATATTTTTATTCAAAGAATGAAACAAGGCCTGACTTAATAGAGCTAATTGCTGGTAATCAATGTCTTGCGACGAAGGGGTTTTAATATCTTGTGCGTGGCACAGTGCGAATAGTTCCGCTACGTTAGGAGTTAGCACTTGAACTCTTGGAATCAGCACATCAATGAATGTTCTGCATGCACTCTCGTTTAATAAAGAGGCGCCCGAGGTGGCGATCATGACAGGGTCAAGCACCACATTTTCAGCTTGGTTTTGTTTAAGTTGTTTGGCTACCTGTTCGATGATTTCTTCATTAGCCAACATGCCGATTTTAATAGCGTTAGGTGGTATGTCGTCGAATACGGATTGGATTTGTTGCCCAACAAAACTCGCTTCCACAGCGAAAACCCCCTGAACGCCGCAGGTGTTTTGTGCAGTTAGCGCCGTGATCGCTGACATCCCATAGACGCCGAGTGCGGCAAAGGTTTTTAGGTCTGCTTGGATACCTGCGCCACCCGAGCTATCGGAACCAGCAATACTTAAACATGTTTTCATTAAGTGCTACCTAATTTTCGCTAAAGTTTTAACCAAGACTAACGGTTTAACGTGAGCTTACCAATACATCGTTGTAGCCATTGTCGATTAATCGTTGCGCACTATTAAGAGCACGTTGGCCACTTTTACAGATGCAACAAATGGTAGTGTTTGGCTCAAGCTCGTTTAGCCGGTCATTCAGCTGATCAAGTGGTATGTGTTTAATTGAGCCTGCAAATTGTGTGTTAATAATGGGGTCGTCATCTACTTCTTGCTGGCCACGCACGTCGAGTAGTAGGCTTTGCTGATTTAACTGACTTAAGCTTACTATTTTGGCCTTTTGTTTTGGTTCTTGGCTTTCATTAAAATCGATGATGTATTGGCGATAATCCCACAGGTCAAGGTTCATTAATTTTCCAAGCAATTGAGAGTCGCTTTGCACGATTACTTTGAGTACTTCCTGCGCTTGATAGCTACCAATAATGCCCACACTTGGGCCTGTGACACCTGCGCTATTGCAGTTATTAATATCAGATGACGGGGCCGGAAATACGGCGCGTAAACTCGGCGCGGGTTTGTCCCGTGTGCCACAAAATACACCTAAGTAGCCATGTGTTGTGAGTACTGATGCGCTAACCAAAGGAATACGTTTCTCTAAACAAAGGTCACTCAGTAAGTAACTGACTAAAAAATTATCCGCGGCATCGACTACAACCGTTGCTTGGCTTACTAAGCGTTCTGCATTATCGACTATTAAGGCTTCATTAATCGCTTTGATTTCAATTTCACTGTTTAAATCGCGCAGGCGTTGTTGGCCGGCCGTGGATTTAAATTTACCAATGTCCGACTCGCCGAATAAAATTTGGCGATGTAAATTCGATAAGCTAACGGTGTCGGGGTCTACGAGCGTGATTTTACCGACGCCAGCTCCGGCAAGAAGTAAACTAGTGGGTGAGCCTAAACCGCCAGCGCCCACAATAAGTACGCGAGCATCACTGAGCTTTTGCTGTGCATTGGGACCTAGTTTGTTCACTAACAGTTGTCGTTTGTAGCGACTATCGTTGCTTGACATAAGGCTCTCGTTAGGTGCTTTATTAATTGTGATGTTAGTTAATTTGTTTGGCTAAAGACAACCAGTCTTTTAAACGTTGCTCTGGTTTTTCGTTTAATAAAACATCGGTCACAACAGATATAGAGTCAGCGCCTTGCTCATAAACTTGTGGTGCACGTTCTAAGGTTAAGCCACCGATGGCAACGAGCGGAATGTTGCCGATGCGGGCTTTCCAGCGTCCGACTCTTTCTACTCCTTGGGGTTTCCATTTCATAGCTTTCAAGATCGTGTGGTAAACAGGGCCTAGTGCAATGTAAGCAGGCTTGGTATCAATCGCGATTTGTAATTCAGCTTTATCATGCGTGCTTAAACCGAATTTAACGCCATGTTGTCTGATGGTGTTTAAGTCAGCATCACGCAGATCTTCTTGGCCTAGATGAATAAAGTCGCAACCTTGGTCGAGCGCCATTTGCCAATAGTCATTGATAATCAATTGACAATTCGCTGTGTCACATAAGGCTTTAGCTTGTTTGATTTGATCTCGAACAAATGCGTCGGGTTTTTGTTTGATGCGTAACTGCACTAATTCTAGCCCTAATGGCAGAAAACGTTCTAGCCATTGAACGTCATCGATGATTTGATAAAAGCGTGGAAGGGTCATTAGTCTAATTGTTGATCCAAAAAGGAGTGCCTACAACAGGCGTCGAGGGCGCTGCCATGTCGCGTTTTTCGATTGGCTCAGATAGATAAGCGAGCCGTCCCGCTTCTACTGAGTATGCAAATGCTCTTGCCATTTCCTGCGGGTAGCCAGACTTGGCAACGGCGGTGTTGAGTAGCACTGCGTCATAACCTAGTTGCATTGCTTGTGCGGCATGCGATGGCAAGCCAATGCCCGCATCCACGATTAAGGGTGTGTCAGGAAAGTAGGCGCGCATACTCTCAAGTGCAAACGGGTTTTGTAAACCGCGTCCACTCCCAATGGGTGAACCCCATGGCATTAGTACTTCACAGCCCGCGCTGAGCAGCTGTTCCGCGACGATAATGTCGTCGGTTGTATAGGGAAATACTTGAAAGCCTTGTTGGCTTAATTCGCTTGCCGCCTTAACCAGTTCAAAGACGTTCGGTTGCAGGTTATCGTCATTCCCAATGACCTCTAGTTTAATCCAGGGAGTGTCAAATAATTCGCGAGCCATTTGCGCGGTAGTAATGGCTTCTTTGGCGCTACGGCAACCGGCAGTGTTGGGTAAGATATGGGTATTGGTTTGTTTTAATAAGGACCAAAAATGCTGCCCAGATTTATCTTGGCTTGATTCTCGTCGAACCGACACTGTAATAATTTCGCTTTTTGATGCAACAACGGCGTCTTGCAAAATTTTAGGTGACGGGTATTGCGCTGTGCCTAATAACAAGCGCGATCGCAGTTCGACACCATAGAGTATTAACGGGTCAGGCTTGGTATTTTGTCGATCTAAGTTAGCAGTCATATTAGGCCTTAATTAAGAGCGTTTGTTTGATGCCGTGTAACGTTGTTCATTAACATTAGCCACCTTGCATGGGTGCAACAACTTCAATCACACAGTTCGCCTGTAATGTGATGGTTTGACGTTGTGATATGGGCACAAACTGGTCGTTATATGCGGTAGCCACACTACAATCAACATAGCCTTGTTCAATCAGTAATTGATCAAGCGTGGTTTGCTGCGTTTCGACAGTTTGGCCATTCAGGGTAATTTGCATCGACGACCTCAGAACAAATTGTATTATTAATAATTAAATCCACTACGCGACGAGCCACCGCTGGTGCGACTAGATAGCCGTGGCGGTAAAGACCGTTGACGTATAAATGATTCCCGTAACGGCGGATTTTAGGAAGATTGTCATCAAACGCGGGTCGAGCATCAACGCCGATTTCAACGATTTCGGCTTCGGCAAACGCCGGATGAACCGCGTATGCCGCCGACAGTAATTCAAGCACTGAGCGCACAGTCGCTTGTTTGCTTGTATTAGCTTCAATCATAGTTGCACCGACCATGAACTGATGATCTGGCCTAGGTACCACATAGATTGGGTAGCGAGGATGAAGTAAACGAATAGGGCGGCTTAATTGCACCTCATCTGAATAGATGTGCAACATTTCACCTTTAACACCTCGTAAGTCACTTAATACGTCGTTCGCTGCCATGCCTCGGCAATCAATTTGCCAGTCAAATTGAGTCGCTAAGTCGTGTAATTCATTGTTACTTAAACTATGCCCGGTTTGCAGTTTGACCTTGCTTTGTTGCAGCTCTCGCCACAATACATCGACTGCCAAGCGTGGGTTAATATGTGCTTCGCCTGCGAAAAATAAACCATTTTGAAAATGCGATAAATCAGCCTCTAGTTCTATTAATTGTTCATGATTAACGGCTTGGCTTTGTTGCGTTTGGCGTTCAAAGGTTCTTAGTAAAGCTTGGTCGCGAGGTGGCGCGACCACAAGCGTACCTTTCGCTTGATAATCGAGCTCAGTATGCTGCGCGAGTGATTGCCAAAATGCCATGCTTTCGGCCCCTAATGTGCCTATCAATGGCTCGGCCGATTCTTGCTCGCAAAAAGGCGCTAACATACCGCCGGCCCACCATGAGCAACAGCTTTGATCTGGGCCATTACTAGCGGTGGTAAGCAGCACCGAACAGCCGGCTTTGTGCAATGCTAATGCACTGCACAAGCCGCTGATGCCGCTACCAATTACGTGAACCGATGTCATAGAGTGACGTTTTTGCTAAACAAGTAAAGCTTGTACGCTAGTTACGCTTTTTGATAAATCTCAGAGCCTTTTTCGCGGAACTCTTTAGATTTTTCTTCTAAGCCTTTTTTCAATGCTTCGTCCGTTTTAATGCCTTGTTTGGCCGCGTATTCGCGAACGTCTTGGGTGATCTTCATTGAACAAAAGTTGGGGCCACACATTGAACAAAAATGCGCAACTTTGGCTGAGTCTTTCGGTAATGTTTCGTCATGAAATTCGCGCGCTTTTTCGGGGTCTAAACCAAGGTTGAATTGGTCTTCCCAGCGAAATTCAAAACGTGCTTTTGATAAAGCATTATCACGCAATTGAGCGCCTGGATGGCCTTTGGCAAGGTCTGCCGCGTGTGCGGAAATCTTGTAGGTAATAATGCCGTCACGCACGTCTTGCTTGTTGGGTAAGCCTAAGTGCTCTTTAGGTGTCACATAGCAAAGCATGGCGGTTCCATACCATCCAATTTGCGCTGCGCCGATGCCAGATGTGATGTGATCGTAACCCGGTGCAATGTCGGTGGTAAGTGGGCCTAGTGTATAGAACGGTGCTTCAAAGCAATCATCGAGCTGCTTGTCCATGTTCTCTTTGATCATTTGCATTGGTACGTGACCAGGACCTTCAATCATCACTTGAACATCGTGTTTCCAAGCAATTTGAGTTAGCTCACCAAGAGTTTCAAGCTCGCCAAATTGCGCTGCGTCATTTGCATCCGCTAATGAGCCTGGGCGTAAGCCATCGCCTAATGAAAACGACACATCATAGGCTTTCATGATTTCGCAGATGTCTTCAAAGTGTGTGTACAAGAAGTTTTCACGATGATGTGCTAAACACCACTTGGCCATAATCGACCCACCACGAGAGACGATACCTGTAACACGGTTAGCGGTAAGTGGCACGTATTTCAAGCGAACGCCTGCGTGAATTGTGAAGTAGTCCACGCCTTGCTCAGCTTGTTCGATCAAAGTGTCACGGAAAATTTCCCAGGTAAGGTCTTCTGATTTGCCATTTACTTTTTCAAGTGCTTGGTAAATAGGCACAGTGCCGACAGGCACTGGTGAGTTACGAATTACCCACTCGCGTGTTTCGTGAATGTTTTTACCGGTTGATAAATCCATTAAGGTATCGCCACCCCAACGAGATGACCAAACTAACTTTTCAACTTCTTCAGCAATCGAAGACGTAACCGCTGAGTTGCCGATATTAGTGTTTACTTTAACCAAAAAGTTACGACCAATAATCATCGGCTCTAACTCTGGGTGATTAATATTAGCGGGGATGATTGCGCGCCCTTTAGCAATTTCATCACGCACAAATTCAGGTGTTACTTCATCAGGTGTTTGTGCGCCAAAGTTATGGCCCGGGTGCTGTTTTAAGAGTTTTGTATAGCGCGGGTCGTTGCGCAACTCTTGTAGGCGGATACTTTCACGGATTGCTACGTATTCCATTTCAGGGGTGATGATGCCTTTTTTGGCGTAATGCATCTGGCTTACATTTTTGCCCTTGATAGCGCGGCGAGGTTTGCTTAAATGTTGAAAGCGCAAGTGCTCTAAGGACTCGTCGTCTAAACGTACATTCGCGTAGTCCGACGTGGGTGCGGCTAATTCTTCGGTGTCCTGACGTTCGGCAACCCAGTTATCACGAATTGGAGATAAGCCCTTTAAAAGGTCAATTTCAATATTTGGATCCGTGTACGCGCCAGAGGTGTCATAAACCGTAATCGGTGGATTTTCTTCTTCACCGAACTCACTGGACGTAGCGGCTTGAGTAATTTCACGCATTGGCACTTGGATGTCTGCTCGTGAGCCTTCTATATAGATCTTTTTAGAGCCAGGAATTGGCTGAGTAACATCGCGAGACAATTCATTTGTCTTTTCGACAAATTCTTTTTGGATGGTGTCTGTATTGACAGATTTGTTCATTGCAAGCCTTCCGGATTCGTTGTGTTAGTGATCCATAAGAGCCTTTGTAGAGAGGGCAACTAGTATTTACGATGCTTTCTAAGCAATTGACAGCAAACAATTGCGCGTAAACAGTGAGGAAAGGTGACCTGAATTTTCTTGGTTGAATAAAATCAAGTAATTCATCTGAGCTTCCCTACGCCGACATTAAACGGATCAGGTTGTGAGGGTGTTTCTCAGCCGTGACGAATAGTTTGTTTTTTTATGCTCAATGCATAAAAAGCTCGTCTAAGGCACCCCTAGCAAGCCGTCAATTTAACATAGAACGACTTTAAATATAAGTCGTTTAAGGATGAACTACGATAGATGCAGGCCTTAGGCTTGTGGTGACGCTGAACATCCTGTGTTTGTAATATTGGAATAGAGAGCCGGTGTTTCTATTAGTCAGAGTTCTTTGTCTGGTAAACCATTGGACGCTTCATAATCTTCCACCATTTTCGTGGTTACTTTTATAATATCGGCTCGCAGCTGTTTTGCATTAGTAGGGGCATAAACTGGGATGCGTGAGTAGCCTTTTTCCGCCATTAATTTACGAAACTGTGCTTTTTCTTTTGAGCTGGTGCGTGGCATTGTCTTTCGGACTGGGATTCTTTAGGCTGCATGATAGCGTCAATTGGTGGACTTATCACTCAGGTTAAAGATAATGAGCGCGACTAAGTGCGCTCATTACGCCTAGTATTATTTTTCCAATGTTGCAGCCTGCCTTGATATTCTGTCGGAACGATTTTGATTAGATGATGTATTACGTACGTATTATTTGTTAAAATATGGGAATGATGATTGTTTTCTATGTCCGATAAATTTCTAGCAGTTTTGTGGATAGGTGATGACATAAAAATAGTTCAACTCATCTCTACATTAAGTAGGGTGCTGACTGATTGTGGTCACTCGCTTGTTTATCATAAATGGCGTGACTCGATTTATACATACATTGGGTGTTTTTCATGACATTGCGTCAAAGTTTTGTTCTCATATCTAGCGTACTTATTGTTGCCATTTTGGCACTGTCGTTGATTTCTGTAAATTGGCTATGGGCGTTTGTGGTGGTTGTGCCTGTGGTTTTGCTCGGTATATATGATATGTACCAAACTAGACACTCGATTTTGCGCTTGTACCCTGTATTGGGACATTTCCGCTATATTTTGGAGTCGGTTAGAAAAGAAATTCAGCAGTATTTTGTTGAAACAGATATAGAGGGATTGCCGATCCCACGAGAGTTTCGTTCCTTAATCTATCAACGTTCCAAAGGCGACCGGGATACTCGGCCTTTTGGCACTATTTTTGACGTTAACCGCGCTGGCTATGAGTGGGTTAATCACTCTATTCAACCTAAACATCTGGATGATTTTGACCCGCGCGTGAAGTTTGGTGGCCCCGATTGCTCCAAGCCTTATATGTCATCCCCTCTGAATATTTCTGCGATGAGTTATGGCGCGCTTAGCAAAAATGCCATTATGGCGTTAAATAAAGGCGCCAAGATTGGCGGCTTTTCGCATAATACTGGTGAAGGCAGTATGAGCCCTTATCATCTAGAGCATGGCGGCGATATTGTTTGGCAAATCGGTACTGGTTATTTCGGTTGCCGAGACGAAAATGGTAATTTTAACCAGCAAACATTTAAAGAAAATGCCACCAAAGATGTGGTTAAGATGATTGAAATTAAGCTATCGCAAGGAGCTAAACCTGGTCATGGCGGCATCTTACCAGCGAGCAAGTTAACAGAAGAGATATCTAAGATTCGCCATGTACCTATGGGTAAAGACGTAGTCTCGCCGCCAGAACATAGCGCCTTCTCAAGCCCTATTGGCTTGTTGGAGTTTGTTAAAAAGTTACGAGAACTGTCAGGTGGAAAGCCAGTGGGCTTCAAGCTGTGTATTGGCCGCCGTGATGAGTTTTTGGCGATTTGTAAAGCAATGATTGAGACGGGCATTACCCCAGACTTTATTACCGTGGATGGTGGTGAGGGAGGTACCGGTGCAGCGCCTACTGAAATGACTAACTCTGTTGGTACTCCAATTCGGGATGCGCTTGTTTTTGTCAATCGTGCATTAATTGGTGTTGGATTGCGCGATAAAGTTCGAATTATTGCATCTGGTAAAATGTTCTCGGCTTTTCATGTTTTAAGAGCGCTCGCATTGGGTGCAGATGCAGTAAATTCAGCACGCGGTATGATGTTGTCACTGGGGTGCATTCAAGCTAGAACTTGTAATACCGACCATTGTCCTACTGGAATCGCGACACAGAACCCGTCACGCAATAAAGCCATTGTTGTTTCAGACAAAGCGCAACGCGTCGCTAACTTTCATCACGAGACGGTTAAGAATTTAGTAGAGTTGGTCGGAGCTGCGGGCTTAGACGGTATCGAGCAACTTGAACCCAAGCACATCAATCGCCGTGTGCAGGGTGCCGATATAAAAAGCTATTCGCAATTGTACCCTTGCATTTCGGCGCGCTGTTTGCTTGAAGACGCAACCATTCCTGAAGACTGGAAAGACGACTGGCACGCGGCCAAAGCTGAAGCGTGGTAGTGGTGCGAATGTTGCACGATTAAGGTTTCGAACCGGAAATTGGGTTTTTACTTGTGCCATATTCAAAAGCTCATGCCTTGATATCTTAGAGCTTTATAGATAGAGAATATGAAGGCACATTCAGATACATGACAAAGCTGCGCTATAAATGTTAGGGTGCGGTCGTAAATTATTAATATCGATGTAAGTTTTCAACTTACTTTTACACATAATCGCTTTCGGATCTGTGGTTGCATAATGTAGCTTTGGGTTTGATGGCCGGACAGGAGAAAAAATGAAAACCACAGATTTATTCGTACAGGCGTTAGAAAACGAAGGTGTGGAAAGAATTTATGGCATCCCCGGTGAGGAAAATCTTGATTTTCTTAACTCGCTGATAGGATCTTCTATTGAGTTAGTGCTAACTCGACACGAACAGGCCGCAGGTTTTATGGCTGCGACCTATGGTCGTTTAACCGGTAAGCCTGGTGTTTGTTTGTCTACTCTTGGTCCTGGTGCTACTAATTTTGTAACGGCCGCTGCCTACGCGCAATTAGGCGCAATGCCGATGATTATGCTTGCCGGTCAAAAACCGATTCGTAAAAGTAAGCAAGGGCGATTTCAGATCGTTGATGTGGTCGGCCTAATGAAGCCAATTACTAAGTACTCTGAACAGATAGTCGATGGTAATAATGTGCCGTCAATGACGCGCGATGCATTCAGAATTTCTATGGAAGAGCGCCCTGGTGCTGCCTATCTAGAATTGCCAGAAGACATTGCTGCAGAAGACACTGACGCTACTGTATTTGATGTGGTAGGGCACCGCAGACCAGACGCCGATCAAGCATCGATAGATGCGGCAGTTAGCATTATCGAAGCAGCTGAAAACCCTCTAATTCTAATTGGAGCAGGTGCTAATCGTAAGCGTGCGGGTGAATCCTTGAAAAAACTGATTGATAAATCAGGGATTTATTTCTTTAACACGCAAATGGGTAAGGGTGTGGTCGATGAACGACATGAGAAATTTATTGGCACCGCGGCTTTGTCCAGTAACGACTTTCTGCATTGTGCGATCGAACGTGCTGACTTAATTGTAAACGTTGGCCATGACGTCATTGAAAAGCCACCGTTTTTCATGGAAAAAGGCGGCAAAAAAGTCATTCACATCAATTTCTTTGCAGCACATGTTGACGATGTTTATTTCCCTCAGCTCAATGTGGTTGGCGATATTTCAACTTCGATAGAGCGCATTGCAGATAAGATTTCGATGGATCCTTCACGCGATTTTTCATATTTTGATCGTGTTAAAAACGAAGTAGAAAATCACTTAACAAAATATTTTGAAGATGATCGCTTCCCAATGTTGCCGCAGCGGCTGGTTAACATTTTGCGTCAGAAATTGGATGCTGAAGACATTGTCACACTCGACAATGGCGTTTATAAAATTTGGTTTGCGCGTAATTATAAATGTTATGCGCCTAACACAATGTTACTCGATAATGCCCTAGCGACTATGGGCGCAGGCCTTCCCTCTGCGATGGCTGCGAAAGAACTTTATCCAGACCAGAAAGTTGTTTCAATCAATGGTGATGGTGGCTTTATGATGAACTCTCAGGAGTTAGAAACAGCCGTTCGCATGGAATTGGACTTAGTGGTTATTATTTTGAATGATAGTGCTTATGGCATGATCAAGTGGAAGCAAGAAGGCGAAGGCTTCGAAGATTTTGGTTTAGATTTCACTAACCCTGATTTTGTTAAATACGCTGAGAGCTTCGGTGCTATTGGTCATCGCCCTACAAGCCACGATGATTTTGAGGGGATACTTGATACCGCACTTAATAGTAAAGGTGTGCACGTCATTGATTTGCCAGTTGATTATTCGATGAATCACTCGATCTTGAATGTTCTTTTAAAAGAAAGCGCCTGTATTGTTTAAGGCGAATTGATTTCATTTCTAGATCTAATTCTGACAATATGACGAACAAACTATAATGACTAAAATTAAAGTTACTAATCCTTTCGATGGCTCCCTTGTTGCGGAGATTGCAAAGCAATCGGGTGATGATGTAGAGCAAGCCTTAGCTAACGGTTATAAATTGTTTAATGACCGCAGTGCCTGGCTTCCAGCTTATCAACGCATCGCTATTTTAGAGAAAACGGTTGAAATAATGTCGTCACAAGTTGACGAGCTTACTTCCTTAGCCGCTAGTGAAGGGGGTAAGCCAGCTTTGGATTCTAAGGTGGAGGTTCTGCGCGCCATCCAAGGTGTAAAGTTAGCGATCGAACATATTGCTCAGATTAAAGGTGAAGAAATCCCAATGGGTTTAACTGAGAGTTCGTCTCAGCGTTTAGCTTATACTCGACGTGAACCTATTGGTTTGGTTTCCTCTATCAGTGCGTTTAATCATCCTTTGAATTTAATTATTCATCAGACTGTTCCTGCGCTTGCGGTTGGTTGTCCGGTTATCATAAAGCCATCTGATCGAACACCATTGTCATGTATACGGTTTGTGGAAATTCTACGTGAAGCTGGCTTGCCGGAGCATTGGTGTCAAGTCGTCGTATGCGATAATGTCGATGCTGAAAAATTAGTGTCGGATGAACGAGTCAACTTTTTCTCCTTTATTGGTTCGGCACGAGTCGGTTGGATGCTTCGTTCTAAACTCGCGCCTGGTACGCGCTGTGCGCTAGAACATGGCGGTGCGGCACCTGTGATTGTTGATGATTCTGCTGATCTGCCGATGGTCGCAGACAGTATCTTAAAGGGTGGTTTTTATCACGCTGGTCAGGTGTGTGTATCAGTGCAGCGCGTATTTGCCCATCAGAGCATATGTGATGATTTAACTAAAATGTTAGCGGATAAAGCCAAGCAACTAGTGGTGGGTGATCCGCTTGATTCAGCCACTGAAGTTGGTCCATTGATTACACCGCAAGAAGTTGATCGCGTGAAAGAATGGGTGGATGAGGCGATCGAAAAAGGAGGCACGCTAATAACCGGCGGTGAAGTGCTGAGAGAGTCGTGTTATGCGCCTACAATAATTTTAGACCCACCTGCGGATTGTAAAGTTTCTACTTTAGAGATTTTCGGTCCAGTCGTGTGCATTTATTCGTACCAAGATAAAGACGACGCTATCGACCGCGCTAATTCTTTGCCTGTTGCATTTCAGGCGGCGGTGTATACCGAAAAATTAAACGATGCTTTAGATTTTTCTGCGCGCTTAAATGCGACCGCAGTAATGGTTAATGATCATACAGCCTTCCGAGTAGATTGGATGCCTTTTGGCGGTCGTGATGTGTCTGGTATTGGCATGGGTGGCATTCAGTATTCTATGCACGAAATGACACGCGAAAAAATGACCGTGATTAAGAGCTTAGTGTTGTAACTTAAGTGCTTTTAGTTAAATAGCCTCAGGCATCTCTTAATTTCACGAGCAGTGCTTACTGAAAATTTTTAATTTGATTTTCGCGGCGACGTAAAGAAATACACAATATTTGATCGAAGGCGTCACATTCTTGACGCTTTAAGGGTCTAGTATTA
>CAYSUU010000016.1:30601-65798 GCA_964434375.1 uncultured Gammaproteobacteria bacterium
TAGTATTAAGAGTGCTAGTGGTTTTATGCATCAATAGCGTTTTAAATTGCTATGTACTAGCGCAGCGTCAGTTTATGGGTTTTTGTTGTAATTTCGCCAGAAATATCGAAATCGTCGATAGTTTCGAAGTTATCGACTCTCCGATTAGTAGTAAGTTAGGGTTAATTATGAATATCGTAATCAGTTTTGTTGCAATAATTGCTATTGTGTTCGGAATGATTTCGATGCTGACACCGATACCCGGTGGCACAATTCTAATTGCTGGTGGTCTTACTGCCTTAATTTGTTCAAGTCCGTCCGCGCGATATTGTTTGATGTGGCTGCGCGCAAAATTTTCATGGTTTAATAAGATCTTCTTTTGGTTGGAAGACAAAGTGGGTTCGCGAATAGCACTTATTGGCACAGCGCTTAATAAAACGCGTCCCCCACAAGGTTCTAAAACGTCATTGTCGCATCGTGATTTCGTTAACAATGAACTCGATAAACATCGGCCTTAATACAAAAAACACATGGCAAATAAAATATATATCACCGGAATTTTAGGGCTATTAGCAGCCATTTTAGTTGGTGTGGGTGAATACGCATTGCACTATGACCCACAGGCACGTTTTGCTGCCGGCGGTTTTGACTTTATGAAAGGTATTAGTGATGTGCGCTCAAGCACGGGTCATTTCATTGGCGTGTTCGGTGCTACGCTCTATTCAGTAGGCATGTTTCATATCTATTTGATGTTAAGGCCAGCCAATGAGAAGGCCGCTTTTTCAGCCTTCATAATTGGAGCTTTTGGTTGTATTGTAGGCGGCGTTTGGATTGGTTCGCGGGCGAGCATATCTGCGCTAATGCAAATACCCGAAACGCCCGAAATTTTGCATTTGATTGAATTGTATGAGTTTCGTTACGAAACGCTATTAAATGTAACGCGCATAACGACGCTAATTCTATCCTTTATATTTATTTGGTTGACCATAAGCGGTCGATCAAACTACCCACGTTGGATGGCTATTTTTAGTCCAGTTTTGCTCATCATAATGAGTTTTGTAATTTGGATTATTGTTCCCGTTTTCGGCAAACATATTATGCCCATTGCGCTTAATGTGGCGTTTTTTATTTTTTTCTCATTGTCATTATTTCATGCACGTAAAGCACCCACTAAAGGAGATATTTAATGTCTGTTTCTAAATTAATAAAATCTATCCTTTGTTATCTGGCGATTATCCTTGTAGCGTTGGTTGCAGGTTTGTTTTGGTTGACCGCTCATGACCGTGCTATTGATTATAAGGTCGATGTCACTGGTAGTGACATCCCAACCTTTGACGAACAAACCATTAACTTTGTGCCCAGCTACGACGCTAGTAAAACAATTCCATTTACCGCAAGCGCAATTATTGATATTGATGGAGACGGTGTCGAAGAAGTATTCCTTGGTGGAGGCATTAATCAAGCCGATGCCTTTTATCGATTTAGCAATGGTAAGTTTGTTGATATTACCGCGCAAACGGCTTGGAGCAAACAAACTCCAGATAAAACGTTTGGCTCCGTCGCCCTAGATCTGGACTCTGATGGCGATACCGATCTTTTGATCGCGCGTCAGTCCGGTGTGTGGCGCTATGATAATAACAATGGCAAATTTAGCGGCGTTAAATTACCTCTGGATTTTGATGAAAAGTCAGTACCCTTATCCGTCGCAGTCAGTGATTTAAATCGCGATGGTCTTTTTGATATGTATGTCGCTGGTTATATCGCACGTGAGCATGTTCAGGGCGAAACGATTTTCAACCAGGTATACGGTGGTGTTAGCGCTCTTTACATAAACCAGGGCAATAATAACTTTAAGAACATTACTAAAGAGTCAGGCTTGTATTTTCAACACAATACTTTTCAAGGTATTTTTATCGATGTTGATGGCGACAACCTTGAAGACCTCGTTGTCGCGCATGACACGGGCACGGTAAAAACCTGGAAGAATCTCGGTGGTTTGAAGTTCAAAGATATGCCAAATCCGACCTCAGATTATTTTTCTTACCCTATGGGTATTGCTGTTACGGACTACAATAACGATGGCGACCCAGACTTCTATTTTTCCAACGTGGGCAGCACAACACCCGATGCAATTGTCCGTGGCGATCTACGCAAAGAACAAGTGCTTAATAAGAAGTGGATCATGTTTGAAAATAAAGGCGGCTTTGAGTTCGAAGACGTTGCCGAAAAAGCCAAACTCGCCGATTACGAATTCTCTTGGGGGGCAATCTTTGAAGATTTCAATCTCGATGGACGCGATGATTTGGTTGTGTCTGAGAATTACGTTGGTTTTCCCACGCACATATTACCTGCCTGGCGTTTAGATGGCCGCTTTATGGTGCAAAACGAGCAAGGTCAATTCGCGGCGGTAGGTAAGCAAGCCGGTGTTCAAAACCGCTTATATGGCATTAGCCCGTTGACGGCTGATTTTAATCAAGATGGCTACCCAGATTTGATTCACGTTAATTTGCAAGGGCCACAAAAAGTGTTTCTAAGTAAAGGTGGTGATGCTAATCACCTGAAACTCAAATTACCCAATACCGTTAAATCGATAGGCGCCAAAGTAGTCGTAACCCTCAGCGACGGTAGCCAATTACATAATACGTTTGTGGTTGGCGAAGGTTTATGTTCGGACCAAAGTCATATTCTGAATTTTGGTCTAGGTTCGCAGCAAGTGAAATCGTATTCGGTGAGTTATCTCGACGGTGAAGTCGTAACTCGCGTCGGAAATTTTGTGAATCAGCTAATTACACTTTAATCGCCAAGATAGAGAAAAATAATGAAAACGCATCCATTAATTACTTACCCATTGTGGGCTTTAGTCATCTTCGGTTTCGTTAGTGTTGCGAAGGTTAGTTTTGATAATTTTACCGGTGTGGCCTGTCCAAGCTTATTTTCGGTGCCCGTGTGTTATGTCGTCACCGTAGCTTATGCCTTGATGCTTGGCTCATTAATCATTAATCATAATGGATGTAAGCATCACTTTTTTTGTATGGGTTGGGGCGTTGCTTTTGTCATTGCTTTACTCGCGTCCTTAGCTGAAATGTTTGGAGGCGGGGGTGTTTGTCCTTCAAGTTCAGGCGGTTTGCGGGCTGGCTCACCGGGCGGTATTCCTTTATGCTATATCTCATTAGCGATTTTAGTTGCGATTTTAGTCTTGTTTATCAAAGGCCCTTACCGCAATGCTTGTGATGTGTATAACCAAAAGTAAAGCATATACCTCGATTCGTTAACCTCTAATTTTAAGACGGAGAATTGTATGAAAATCTTTAGATTAATTAGTCTTGTTTTAATTCTATTGCCTTGTATGGCGTCTGCTCAGTTAGATGGCGTAAGCTACGACTGGAAAGAAAAGAAAAATAAAAAAGGCATTGCTATTTCAACTAGCACGGTTGAAGGCTCGCCGTTTAAAGCCGTGCGCGGTGAAATGATAGTAAAGGCAAGCGTTGCGTCGCTGGTTGCTCTGGTTGAGGATCTAAAAGCCTGCCCTGATTGGGCTGCCATGTGTAAAGAAGCGCGTGTAGAAGAACGTATTTCGCCGAATGAAAGTTATGCGTATATCTATAATGACATACCTTTTCCAGTTCGAGATCGTGATGTTTATACACACGTTGTTTGGACACAAGATCCAGAAACGAAAAAGGTCTCGATGACTAGTACAGCGACCGAAGGCGGAACGCCTAAATCTAAAGCTGTACGCATTGAAAATGCGGTCTCTCAGTGGCACTTTACGCCACAAGCCGATGGCACTACGATTGTTGAAAACTTTGGCCACATTGACCCTAATGGCCCGACTCCTGCATGGATTACAAATTTGATGCTCGTTGATACACCTTATAGATCAATGAAAAAGATGCGGGACTTAGTAGAGTCTGGCGCGTATGACGATGTCGAAGTGCCATTTTTGGATGGGTCGTAGGTTTCGACTGATTTTTGGGTTGACATCAATACGGTTAAAATAAAAAAGTTCTCATGCTCAAGGCTAAAAATTATGTTTAAACGGGGGCATACAAGGCAATGAGTAATGCTCGCCTAACCCCTTGTGTAAAGCCATCGATAGGCTCAAGTGGTGGGTCGAAGAGTTCTATATTTTTATTCTATACGCGCCGTTGTTTATGGCTTTAATTAGAAAAGTTGTAATTTTAGCTTTTGTGCCTGTGGTACTTTTCATGGTGGCTTCATCGCTTAGCGCTGCCACGGTCGATTTTGATGCCAGTTTTAGATTGCGAGGCGAGGTCAAGGAAGGCCTAGACTTTGATGATGACAAACAAGACTACAGCTTACTGCGCTCACGCGTTGGGGCTAATGTCGTGTTTAACTCGCAGTGGAGCATTATTGGTGAATTGCAAGATGCTCGAGTTTTTGATGTCGATACTAATAGTACGCCTACAGTAAACGATAATGCCATAAACCAGCCTTTTGCTGACGACCTAGATATTCATCGACTGTCGTTAAACTATAAGACTGGCGATTTTAATTTTAAGCTAGGTAGGCAGAAGTTAAATTTGGGTGATAAACGTTTGGTTGCCTCACTCGAATGGGTTAATACCGCGCGCGTTCACGATGGCCTACGCATCGATTATGAATCCGACTCTTTTGCGATTAACGCCTTTGTCACTGAACTTGTGAGTATTGACCCAGGTCAATTAAACGATGGTGCAGATACAGGTAACCGTTTCTTTGATAGCCAATTTAATGGTGTTTTTTTAGATTATAAGCGTTTGGCTAATATAGATAGCGTGCAAGCGTGGTGGCTACAACGGCGAAACTCAAATATAAGTGATGACGTTCACACGCTCGGTTTCCGCTTTCAAGAACAGATTGCTAGTTGGTTGATTGACGCACAAGCCTCTGTGCAAACCGGTGAGTTTGGCGGTGCAGACCATCAAGCCGCAAGTTCTCATTTTAGTATCACCAGAGCAATAGGTAGAGGTGTGAGCAGTTTAAGTTTTGCGTGGGCCAGTGGTGATGGTGATTCGCAAGACAACCGACATGAAACCTTTGATAACTTATACCCACTTAATCATGCTTATTACGGTGACTTAGATTTAATATCTTTGCAGAATGTTCGCGCTATTGAATTGAACTATAGGCGGGCGGTATTTAACGATAAGCTTAAATTCAAAGCCGCCATACACGGCTTTTGGTTAGATGATAAAAACGACGCCTGGTATGAAGCCGGTCTGCAGCCCGTTTCAGGCTTGCTGGTGACGCCCGATCGCATCGACACTAATCAACGCTTTTTAGGTAGCGAGCTCGATTTAAGTGTCCAGTATGATGTCTCTGTTGAAGGCGTTGGAGGAGTCAATTTTTTAGCCGGCTATAGTCGTTTTTTTACCGGCGATCGGGTGGTAAGTGAGCCAGCGAACGGTCGTTTAAGCGATGCCGATTTTGTTTATCTACAAGTGAGTTTCAAGTTGTGACTACCCACAAAAAATAACTACTAGGTTAATTCATACCAATAGATTGTAGATTTTTGTATTAGCTCACCTTCTGTTAAAAAGAGTGGTTGACCATTATTATATATAAGTACTTAAATAAGTCCTTAGGCCCTAATTAGAGCGGTATTAGTGAAGATTTTCTTAAAACTTTTTGTATTTTCTAGCTTATTGTTTATCAGTCAAGCGTTAGCCCAAGATGAGGCATTTTCATTTGCCGAGTCGATGGCTCAATTATCCACTTATGAAGAAACCATTGCTAAAGTTGGGCGACTAGAACCGAACGAAAGTGACAACATTCGTCTAGCTTTGAACGATATTCGCGATCAAGCTGAAAAACAACTGACGCGGCTAGATACGGACATTCAACAAAAACAAGAACGTTTAACAACCTTGTTGGAAAAGCCGGACACATCGAACGATGACGCCGTGCTTTCGGATTCCGATAAGCCTACACCCGCGAAGCCTGAGATCGAAGATGATATCGCCATAGACCCGGTGTTGTTGCGCAATAAGGAGGCGTTGGAGATCGATCTCGTAAGCTTGGAAACTATGCGAAAAAAAGCATCGTTAGTCAGTGTTTATGCGACCGATCTTATATCTCAGTTAGCAACTCAGGCAAGTGAACAAACTCAGCGAGAGTTATTGTATCGGGCGCCAAGTCTGTTTAGTTTAGATAATTGGAAAGCCGCTTTTCAATCTTTCTCGCCAGCGGCAAATATTCTTTCCACTGTGCGTTATGCAGCTATCGTCGGCGGGCTGGGGTTTTTGTTGATCTTCGGTATAGGGCCATTTTTATTTCGAAGTTTTAAGCAACATTATTCAAATTTACTACCGGTTGAAAATTTCCCAGCGATTTCATTTTTTGCGATTTTCATGTTGGTACTCTTCGCCAACTGTTTTTATTTTGAATTTGTTACTCAAGAGCGGCATCTAGAGTTGGCATTTTTAGCCTTACTAGTTTTGAATCTAGCGCTCGCATTTTTGTTAATAAAGCGCATTAGTCATATTCGTTTTTCTTCCCAGGAACGTATTGTTGATGGTGAGGGAATTGTTAAGGAACGTCAGTGGTTAACTTTTTCAGTGAGTGTTTTAAAGTTACTTACTGTATTGGCGGCGATTGCCTCATTTTTGGGATACACCGTTTTAAGTATGTATGTCTTACATAATATTGTAATCACACTCACTGCTGCTGGTTTATTTTTGAGTCTTCGAGGAATGTGGATTAGCAGCGAGCGAACATTGTTAAAACGTCACGCTGAAAACGACAGCGATCAAGCTGGGGAGCAAAGCGAAGGTTCGTTGTTTTTATTAACCTTGGTTGAGTTAGCGTTAGCTATAGGATTGTTTTTAACAGCGGCTCGCTTTTGGGGGGTGTCACTTAATAACTTTGAAGGACAATCCAATTTGATGCGCGGTCAGTTGCAAATTGGTTCATTGACGATCGGATTTAATCAATTGATTTCTTCGGTGATTGCTTTCTTACTGGTTTTCTACTTTTTTAAATTGATACGATGGTTTTTACGCGAACGAGTCTTCAAGGTTATGCGACTCACGTTAAGTTCTTCAGAAGCGGTATTGGCTATCTTCGGCTATATGGGATTTACCCTAGCAATTGTTGCTTCGCTTAATTCTTTGGGCGTGCAGTGGGAGAATCTCGCGATTATCGCCGGTGCGCTCTCAGTCGGCATTGGTTTTGGTTTACAAACTATAATTAGTAACTTTGTGTCCGGTTTAATATTACTTTTTGAGCGACCGGTGCGCGTTGGCGATTGGGTCATTCTTGGTAATGGTTTGGAAGGGCATATTAAGAAAATAAATATGCGCTCAACTGAAATAATGACTTTAGAGCGGTCATCTGTGCTTATCCCAAACTCAAACTTACTATCTGACACAATTACCAATTGGACTCTGCATGACAAAATAGGGCGGCAAGACATACCGGTCGGGGTGGCCTATGGCTCCGATACTGAGCATGTAAAAAAAGTTTTATTGGAAGTGGCGGCGGGTCACAATTTGCTCCGTCGTTATCCACAGCCAACCGTGTTGTTTCGTGATTTTGGGGATTCAAGTCTCGATTTTTTCTTAAGAGTATTTCTTAGGAATATTGATGATAGGCATCGTGTAGGCAGTGAATTACGCTTTGAGATTGATCGCGCTTTCCGCGAAAACAATATCAGTATTCCTTTTCCACAAAGAGATTTGCACGTCAAAGAAGGGGGTATAAAGGCTAGTGTTAAACCCGAGCCCGTTGTAGATAAGGATGATGCAGTGTCATAGCCCGTGTTTTTAGAGGCCAAGTTATGAGGCCTTATTAGCACTAATCTACTATTTATTATGGAACAAATTTATTTTTCGGAGCGTGTTTACTTAAAGTCTGGTTGGGCACGTGATGTCAAAATTGTCGTGCACGACGGTGTTATTAAAGAGCTTGAAGTGGGTGCAAAACTTGAACAAGGTTGGGTCTTCATTAGTGGTCCGATCGTACCCGCTATGGCGAACCTCCATTCGCACGCTTTTCAGCGCGTTATGGCGGGCATGACGGAAGTTTGTTTAGACCCTGAGGATAGTTTTTGGAGTTGGCGTGATTTGATGTACAAAATAGTCTCACGACTCTCGCCGGACCAGGCGCGTATTATCGCTACGCAGCTTTATATAGACATGCTTAAAGCTGGTTATACGCAAGTGGCTGAGTTTCATTACTTGCATCATGATGTAAATGGAGCTCGTTACGAGAACCTGGCTGAAATGGCCAGCCAACTATCGGAAGCAGCAAAAATAGCCGGCCTAGGATTAACTCTGTTACCTACTCTTTATACTTATTCTGGCTTCGCTGAGCGCAAGCATGAGAACGCTCAACGGCGCTTTATTAATACGACAGACGATTACCTGCGCTTACATCGCATTTGTTCTTCTTTAATTTCTGACAATGCTTTAAATGAAATAGGCATTGCTTTTCATTCATTGCGAGCGGTTGCCGAGCCGCAAATTCATGAGATTATTAGCGCCCTTGATGATCAAATACCTATTCATATTCATATCGCTGAACAGCAAAAAGAAGTGAGTGATTGTTTGCAGTGGAGTGATCAGCGCCCGGTGCAATGGTTGTATAACCATGTTGATGTCGATTCTCGATGGTGTTTAGTGCATGCCACTCATCTTAGCCATCAAGAAATAAATACCATTGCAGCGAGTCGAGCTGTTGTCGGACTATGTCCTTCCACTGAGGCCAATCTAGGCGACGGTATCTTCCCGGCTGTTGATTATGTGGCGCAAGCAGGGGTTTGGGGTATAGGTTCGGACAGTCACATGAGCCTGTCGATTGTCGATGAGCTACGTACTCTGGAATACAGTCAGCGCTTGCGCGATCAGAAACGAAATCGTCTACATAACACCAGCGATAAGTCAGTAGGCGATTTTTTGTTTAAACAAGCTCGCTTAGGTGGAAATCGAGCATCCGGGGTAAAGCTTGGATTAGAGCTAGGCTCTCGGGCTGATTTTTTGGTTTTGGATGATGAGCATCCGTTTATCTGTTCAAGTAATGACGAAGATATTCTTAATCGATGGTTATTCGCTTGTAATGAGAATTTAGTTAAACACGTTTATGTCGCGGGCCAAGCGGTGGTCGAAAATTTCCGCCACTCCTTTGAAACTAAAAGTCGAAACGAGTTTAGCCGAGTAGTAAAAGCACTATTGAATAGTTAGTCACTAGCATTTAAATTCTCCCTTTTTCACACACAAAATTCTTTGCTCTTAGGGTCGCTTGCTGATAAAGCTTAGTCTTTTAATAGCCGTATACTAAAAGCCCGTGGTTATAAATTCTGAGTAGCTTGCTTGTGTGTATCGGTACATACATTATAGCTAATCGTATTTCATTGAGGAGCCTTCACTATTACTAGCTTTTCATTTATTTTTCTGCAAATTGCAGGAGCTGTCTGTCTACTCTTATGGGGTACAAGGATGGTTAAAAAGGGTTTTACCCGAGCCTTTAGCGCTTCGCTCAGCCAAGTTATTGCAGGTGGTACGAGTAATCGATTTTCAGCATCATTATCCGGTTTTCTAATCACCGCTTTATTACAAAGTTCGTCGGCGGCCACTCTATTATTACTATCTTTTGTTCAACGGCACCGTATTAGCTTAACGGCGTCTTTAGCATTTGTTATTGGCGCCGACATATCCAGTACGGTTGTCGCGCAAATTCTAACGTTCGACTTGTCTTGGTTGTCGCCAGCATTATTTGTCGTCGGAATTGTCGGGCACATGAAATATGAGCGAGCCGGTCAAGCACGCCATGTCTTTCGGGTTTTGATTGGTATTGGATTTATCCTGCTGGCATTGTCATTAATACGCACCGCGTCAGCGCCTTTAACAACGTCTCTAACCTTGCCCTTGATCTTGGCACCTTTGCAGAATGACCCTATTGCGGCGATCCTTTTTGCTGCAATTCTTACTTGGGTTATTCACTCGAGTTTAGCCGCAATTTTACTATTTGCGGTGCTCGCTCAAAATCAGATCATTGATTTGCCATTGGCTTATTTATTGGTACTAGGTGCCAACGTAGGTGGTGCTTTTATTGCCTTTGTTGCGAGCTATTCCGATGGTGTAATATCCCGCCGAGTAACGGTGGGCAATATTATTATGCGCACCATTGGAGTCGCTTTCTTTTATACGTTTTCTATTGAAACTATAGCGTTACTTGAAGGTCTTAGCCTGCAAGCAAGCCATCAGTTGGTCACCATGCACATGATGTTTAATATTCTGTTAGGCATCGTCTTCTTACCTACAATTAGTTTGCTCGCAAAGCTATGTAGGTTCATTTACCCTGATCAAAAGACTGATGACGTAGACGAGAATGCGCCAATTTATTTAGACGAGAAGGCATTAGATACGCCTGTTCAGGCCTTGGCTTTGGCGACTCGCGAAACCTTACGCATGTCTGAAATTATTGAAAATATGCTTGAGAAGACGATTGATTGCTTTAGAAGAAACACACTTGAATTCAACGAAGAGTTAAAAGCTGAGGATGATAAAGTCGATGATTTGTATCATGCGATTAAACTGTATTTGGCCAAGCTTGCTCAGGCAGACTTGGATCCAGCTGAAGCCGATCGTTATATGCAGGTATTAACTTTTTCTACTAACCTTGAACATGCGAGCGATATTATTGAAACAAGTTTGATTGATTTAGCGAATAAAAAAATCAAGAGCGATGAGCGTTTTTCGGATGAGGGTTGGGCAGAAATTAAGGGTTTTCATGCCTCTGTATTAGAGAATATGAGATTATCGCAGACAATTTTTTTGTCGGAAGATTTGACCTTAGCGCGCCAGTTAATCAATAGCAAAAAAGACGCCCTAAAGTCCGAGCAGCGTTCCTCTGTTTATCACTTGGAACGTCTTGGTAGAGGCCAGCCAGAGACCATAGCAACCAGCTCTTTACATCTTGATATCATTCGCGACTATCGAAGAATCAATAGTTACGTCACCGCGATTGCCTATACGGTATTAGAAAATTCGCTTAAGTTGAAGAAGAAAAAGAAGAAAGAAAAGCTAGGGAACAAAAAACAAAATAAGGGCAAACATGTCGCTGAAAGCTAAGTTTATAATCTCTAAAAGATTAAAACTTGTTGCTTGCAGTTTCTAAGGCCACTTAATGTGGTTTGTCTTTATGCTTGTGTTGCGCTTATCACTATGGAATGACTACGAACTATCGGATTAATTATGACTCTCTATTCTCTACTTAACAGACTTATCATAGCCACGATATTAAGTTCTTCTATTTCTCACGCCAAAGATTTTCAAACCGTAAAACCAGAAGACGTGGGTGTTTCAAGTGAGCGCTTAAAAAATGTAGAAGCGCTTGCGACGACGTATATTGATAAGAAAATGTACTCGGGCATTGTGACCTTACTTGCGCGCGATGGAAAAATTGTTCATCAACAGGCCGTTGGAAATTTTGGTACTGACAATGATAAGGCATTGGAAGTCGATAGCTTATTTCGAATCTATTCCATGACTAAGCCGATTACTGCCGCCGCGGCAATGATTCTTTACGAACAAGGAAAGTTTCATTTAGACGATCCGATAAGTAAATTCTTACCCCAGTTTAAACAGCAAAAGGTGTTACTTAATGGAACTCTAAAAGATCCCACGCAGCCCGTCACAATTCGTCATCTCTTAACGCACACCGCTGGCCTGACTTACGGCTGGACGCAAGATAACCCAGTGGATGTGCAATACGCTGAGGCGGATTTACTTAATAGTGATAATTTAGATGAATTTATACAAGAGTTATCACAGATCCCTTTGCGTTTTGAACCGGGTACGCGTTACCACTATTCGGTGGCATTCGATGTGTTAGGCGCCATTATAGAAAAGCTAAGTGGTATGCCTTTAGATCAGTTTTTTGAACAAAAAATTTTCCTGCCATTAGGCATGCAAGATACCTTTTTTGAAGTTCCTGAAGACCAATTGCATCGCTTAGTCGATGATCAAACATGGGACTATCAAGAAAATAAAAACCGTACGGTGAGCCCCGAAAATCAGCGGTCATTTTCCTCCGTGTCTATGTTTTTAGGCGGAGGAGGGCTAGTGTCTACTGTGCAGGATTACTTGCGTTTCTCACAGATGATTCTCAATCAAGGTGAATTTAATGGCACTAGAATATTGAGCCCGAAAACGATTGAGTTAATGAGTTCCGATCATCTTAGTGACAAGGTTCGAGCTGAAGGCGTTGGTGAATACCCAGTGCAAGACTTGTACAACGGCCAGAGTATGGGTTTCGGTTACGGCGTAGTGACCAATGCGAGTACTATGCCCGATCTATCCTCAATAGGAGAGTTGTCGTGGGGCGGTTTTGCTGGCACTAAGTTTTGGATAGACCCGCAAGAGAAGCTGATTGGCATAGCTTTGGTGCAGCAATACCAATCCCCTTGGACACTGCGCTCGGATTTAAAAACAGCGGTTTACCAAGCACTACAAGAGCTTCGCTAAATTAGTCACTCAAAGCCGTTTTAGGTTTAAAAGCCGTTTTAGGTTTAAAAGTTCCGTGTTTGGTAAATTAAACCATCATCAGTAAATTCATTATTGCTAAGTTTTGCGCGTGCTTGTTTGTCAGAACGGATGAACGAATCAAAGAACTGCAATACTTTGGTTTGTTGAATTTTATGTGCGGTTTCTGGTTTTACTAATTCAAAGGACTCTTGTGGATCGAAATATCGTTGTTGTCTTTGGGTTTTCATCTCAGGCCACCAATATGAACCAGACACACCAAAACTCGAATGGTTAGAGTCTTGTAGTAAGCCCCACACAACGGCCTGATCAGTTTCCTCATAGCTCGCTCGTAGCTGCGGTAGGGGGTTGTTCAGTGTTGGTAATTCTGCGCGCTCTATCGCACTAGCAAAGTTCGCTCCCACACCAATAATTAGTCCATCCTCTGCACCACTCAGTAGCATTGTTGGTTTGCTTATTGTGTTAAACGCAATCTTGTTGGAGTCTCCATCCACTGCTCCAAGCAATATCGATTCTTGTTCTTTGGGTTTGATAATGGTGCTCGGCAATATCGGGCGTAGATCCGGCATTACTAACGGCACTACAGCGACACCAGCACTAAAGCGTGGTTCTAAAGTCAAACTGGCCAATGTGGTTGTACCCCCGAACGAACGCCCCATTAAGCCAACTTGATCAAGCGCTAGGCGGCCTTTAAATGCGCCTTCAGCATTCATGCGATCTAATTCATTGAGTGTTGCCCGTAAATCGTTTAGGCGTTCGAGTAAGGCATTGTCTAAGGCCACAATCGCTTGCGGCGATTTTATATCTTGTACTAGCGGTGTATAGGTTTGTCCATAATTATCTTTTGGGCCATAGGTGCCGTCCTCGTTTAGTAGTTCCTTTACTTCGGCTAACTTATCATTAATCGCAGGATCCTTGGCGGTAAACGCAAACGGTGTATTGCCCGTATGCTCTGGTGCAATAACAACATAGCCATGCGCAGCTAAATACTCACAAGCGGTTTGCATATTGTAGCGACTACCGGCATCACCATGCGTCATAACCACCACCGGAAAGGGCTGCGATGTTGACGCCACAGGTGCATTTATATAGCTCGCCCGAGGTCGCTTAAAAAGTTCCTCAATGGCTTGTTCTATTTGCTCTTGACTAACACCGTCAACCACTGATTCAGACGTTAAATGAAAAAACGTAGTATTGGTAAGCATGAGCTTGTGTACCTGTTTGTCGCCAAAAGAGTAGTCGCCGTAAGTTGCCTTTTGGTAAGCTCCTGACGCTATTGTCTCTTTTGAGACTGGATACCAAATTTCTGTGAGCAGTGAACGTATTCCCGCGGTTACACCACCTACGCTATCGAAGGGCCGGCTTTCATCATGAATGAATAGGCTGCGAGAGCCGATTGCATACGGAGGAGATGACGTCGTGTTTCCCTGTTTAGAGTCTTCTAATACAGGATTTTCAGCTAAGTCTTGTGGCTGGTTTGAGCACGCTGATACGCATAAGCCGACTAATATTATCAGAAGCCCTTTATTTAGATGGAAAAGCCAACTGTGTTTAATTTTTATCATTGAGCTTCCTCGTAGAAAAGTTCTTAGAGATTTAATGAATTCGCGCACCTTGCGCAATGAGTACCTGTTGTACTTTTTTTATGTCAACCGCATCAAAATCGGTATTGTTTTGTAAGGAGACTGCCGCCGCCACACCGGCCCCTTGACCGTTGACCGCGCAGCACATCATATTTCGGACTGCAGCGTGAGAGTCTCTATCGCCACCAGTACTTCGCCCAGTGACAATCAAATGCCCAATCCCTTTGGGCAACATGGCTCGATAAGGCAATTGAAAGTAGCGTCCTGTGGTTGGCAATATTAAAATTCCATAGCCATCAATAAATTCCGGGAATATGCCAATACTATCATCGAAGCGACCTTGATCGCGTACGTCAGCGGCGGTCATATTATAGTGCGCATCAATTTTTCTGGTGTCTCGTATGCCGATGGTTTGGCCGAAGTTTCTTAACTTTGCATTTTCACAACCGGGTGTGAATTGCTGCAAAGCTTGCACTGCCAGCATCGCTTGTCGCCGGCCTTCAATTTCACCGGCACTTAGGCTGTCAGCGTTGGTGCCATCCACAGCAGCAAGATGCACTAAATTTAAATAGCTTAAATCGCCTTGATCAGAAATGGCGCCCCAAGTACCGCCAATAGTGTTTAAATTCTTGGGAATTAAGCCATTTTTTATCGCTTGTTCAAAAGGCTTGCGCAAGAAGGGCGAAAACATATTGTCTTCTTTGCCGGTGGTTTCTATGCTCCATTCGCCACCAGCCCAATCGGCATAGGTTTGCGGATCGGCTTTGACGCCGTCTATAAAGCGCTGTTTATCCACTCCGCTCATAGAGAACATTACCGATGCTGCCATCATATCTTCCGGAGCAGTTTTGTATACTTTAGCGCCTGCACGTGCAGCAATATCGGCATCACCAGTGGCATCAATAATACGTTTAGCCAGAATCGCCTCGCGCCCTGATTTACTTTCAACAATCACGCCTGTGAGCACGCCAGCTTCGACAATAGGGGCGACAACTGTACGATGTAACATAGGCGTGACGCCCGCTTCTTTTACCAGCACGTCGGCGACATATTTAAAGGCTTCACCGTCAAGAGCATGACTTAAGGACTGAGGCTCAGCTTGGGCTGCGCCCATATGTTTTGCGCGCTGCTCAAACTCTATGCCAATGCCTTCGCTATCAATTGTTTGTTCATGTCGATACCAGGCAAACCCTTCTACTCCAACTTGAGTAATGTTGCCACCAAAGCAACCGTAGCGTTCTAGTAATGTTGTTTCGGCTCCCGCTCTGGCTGCCGCTATCGCAGCTGCTAAGCCACCTGGGCCGCTTCCAACGACTAATACTTCCGTGCAATGAATAACATCAATTTCTCGAGCGGCTTCGGTGATTTTTTTCATTGTCTACTAGCGGTTTCTTTTAATCTTTTTCGAGTGGGTAAATAGTGCCTGCATTCATAATGCCGTTAGGGTCATAGGTTTCTTTGAGGGCATCGAGAATATAATAAGAAGAACCATATTCGTCTTTTATCCAATGCGTGCGATGTTTGCCAACGCCATGATGGTGGCACATTGACCCGCCGGCTTTAATGGTTTCTTCGACGATAATTTTTTTGATGACCATATGGCATTGCTCTAGCTCATCGCTGGGAGCGACATCGCTAACATCATAGAAATAAACGAAATATAAATTGGTGCCAGTGAGGTAACTATGTGAAGAGTGCGCGCCTAGCATTAATAGATTGGGAATAGCCGCACGTACTTTACGCATAACGTTTTCATAAATCCCGCTTAGCGCACTCCAGTTGGCTGAAATTTCAGTGGTGTGGCATATTTTTTTCTCTTCAAGAATTTCTCGTTTTTCTTCAGCTAAGTTTGCTGGGTCCCAATTAAGATGCGAAAACCATTTTTCAATATGCTTACCGTCGACTTGCTGGCATTCTGAGTGTTCTTTAACGATGCCATCAATAGCATTGTTGGTAGCATCCGCAATCGGCTTCACGCCTTCACTAACGAATATCAAAACGCACTTATCTTTGGCGAAATGTGAGAAGTGATAGTCACCGTCTTCAATATCATAAAGGCGCGCAACTGAAGGTTTATAGCCTTCGACCATAACGCGTCGTAAAATCTCAAAGCCGGTATCCATGTTGTCTAGGGTGTAACCTAGATAGCGATTGTTATCCGGATAATGCTTGAAAATCTTAATAGTGACTTCTGTGATAAAGCACAAAGCGCCTTCATTTCCTATAATGATGTGACGAATATCGGGGCCCGCCGCGCGGCGTGGTACGTTTTTAATTCGCGTCACGCCGCCTTCTGGAAATACTGCTTCAAGGCCAATCACCATGTCTTCAATGCCGCCGTAAAGAGTGGAGAATTGACCGATACTGCGGGTTGCTACTAAGCCTCCCATTTGCGCTAAAGGTTTAGACTGTGGTGAATGCCCGGTGGTATAGCCTTGGTCACGTAGTTTATCGTCTAGGGCTTGCAAAGATACGCCGCATTGCGCGGTGGCTTGCATGTTAGTGATATCGATGTCGATGATTTTGTTCATGCTAGAGCCGTCAAGCACGATAGAGTTTTCCTGTGCGGTTTCCAGCCCACCCTCGGTAGCAGATCGGCCAGTACGCGGTACCACATTGACGCCATTGGCATTGGCAAACTCAATCACCTTTTGGACCTGTGCAGTACTCGCCACCTTTACCACGGCCGCAGGTAGAGGCATTGAAAACACATTATGGTAGGACTCGTAACGTCGAAACCGGTCGACGCTTGAGAGCTTCAAGTCGCTTAGCTCGGTTGAAACTTGTGCCTTGCCAACGATGGATTGCAGGTCTCTAATAATTTGTTTTCGGCTTAGTGGCATTAATGTCTCCAGGAAATTTACTAATGCATGGCATGAACCCTTTCAAATAAGGGGTCTGTTTGCAAAGTAATGTCTTTAAATATTCGTGTGTTAAGTCGTTGATAGAATTCGGTGTTGGTGGCGTTATGTTCGAAACGAGTGTCAGGTCGAACCATGTTTTGTATGGCTTTATCAAAGCTGTCAATTTCATTAGACGCTATTGCCGCACACATAGCCGCACCGAGTCCAGCTGAGTCGACAATCTTGTTACGTCGCGTCGTTAAAGCAAATACATCCGCAAATACCTGCATAAAAATATCGCTTCGTGCGCCGCCACCGCTAATAGATAAAGAGGTGATATTGATGCCGGTTTCTGCTTGCATTGCATCGACATGATTTTTCATGGTTAAAGCAATGGCCTCGATGATTGATTTATAAATATGTGCGCGTGTATGGCGCGCAGTTAGCCCGAGTAGGGCGCCGCGTTTATAGGGCTTGTGGTAAGGGGCTAGCCATTCAGGAATAGTGATTAAACCGTCACTACCGGCCGCAATAGAACGCGCTTCTTGATTGAGCATCTGTTCGATTGAGATGCCAGCTTGTTGGGCTTCATTGACGATGCCCTTGCCTAATAAGTTACAAAGCCAACTAATAGTACCCATGCCATTCCTAACGCCGCCGGATTCATATAAGTAATGATTAGGCCTGCAGGCCAGATTAGAAAAATAAGATTGAGCATCTGCAACATAGTGTTTGCCTTGAACCATGCCGCCTATATATGTACCCAACGAGATAAGTAGGTCGCCATCTTCTCGCAAGCCCGCGCCCAACGCTTCAACGGCTTTATCGTTCGCGGTTGCTATCACTGGTAAACCTTCAGGCAAGCCAGTTTTATTTGCTGCCGTTTTAGTGACCTTGCCTAAAACCTCACCCGGCATCACCAGCTCGAAAAGGTTTTCCGGATGTAGACAAAACTTATTTAAAAAACTAGCATCTCGACTCCATTGCCAAGACAACTTGTCGAGTGGCCACTGGCCCTCATAATTGGCGCTGGTGTCTTTGAATTCGCCTGTGAGTCGGTGGCTAATATAGCCAGAGCTGGTCGTAACATACTGAACTTGGTTTTCTTTTTTACGTTTACTATTAGCTGACCAATCGTAAGTTTTTGCGACGCGCTCATCCATCCAACTTAACATTGGCGAAACTAGCTCCCCTCGCTGATTAAGTTCCGCGAGGCAACAACGAATAGTGCATAGGCCTAGGCCGACGATCGTGTGTGGATTATAAGGAAAGGCATCCATAGCACGTCGACACGCAATAGAAATAGCATGCCAGACATCATCGTCAGGATGTTCGGCCACACCAGCCTTAGGCATATTTAGCGCGCGCAGTTTCTGCACGCTCGAGGCCACTACATTGCCGCGTTTATCAAAAATAGAAACCTTGGAACTTTGTGTCCCGCAATCCACGCCAATAAAAAATTTCTGATTCACTATAGGGCTGCGTGCTATCTCACCAGATAGCCACCGTCAACAGCCAGAATATGGCCATTAACGTAGTTAGATGCGGGGCTGGCCAGAAAAACTACCGTGCCCATTAAGTCGGCAATGTCGCCCCAGCGTTGTGCAGGTATGTGCTTCAATATCGTTTCATTAGTCTTTGGGTTCGAACGTGAAACCTCAGTAAGATCAGTCGCAAAGTAACCGGGAGCGATGCCATTAACTTGAATGTTGTGCATCGCAAGCTCGTCACAATAGGCTTTGGTGAATCCCGCTAAGCCGTGCTTGCTCGCAGCATAAGCGGGCGAACTGCGTCCCCCTAAAAAAGAGAACATAGAACATATGTTTATTATTTTTCCGCTTTTTTGCTCGACCATATACTTAGAGGCACAAAAGCTCATCTCAAATGCTGCGGTAAGATTAACGCTGATCATTTTATCCCACGGCTCGCGGCCAAAGTCTTTAACATCGGCAAGTAGCGAGATGCCTGCGCAATTAACTAAAATATCAATCGATCCTAATTTTTGCACACAGGTGTCGACTATATTTTGTGGTGCTCCGCCTTCAGTTATGTCCGACTTCAAAAAAAGGCAGTTAACGTTCTCGGCCTCTATAAGCGTTTTTACTTCTTGATCGTCTAGCACGCTGACTATCATGACATTGGCGCCGGCTTTGGCGAGCGCCAGTGCGAAAGCTGAACCTAAACCTGAATTACCACCGGTGACAATTGCCGTTTTTCCGTTTAAGGAAAAAAACTCCATATTGAATTCTGTAATATTCATAGGGCATTCGACCAGTTCGATATAAAAAACTTCAGACAGGTTTAGTCATTGATCTTAGCACGAGCAATTTGCGCATAATCACGCTGATTACGAATAGTTGCTTGAGACTGTCAAACAAAAAAGAGGCTCTTGAGAGCCTCTTTAATAAGTGATTCAAACCTGCTAGCCTTTTTTAAACTTAGGCTCAAACTTGCTTGGCGGCTTAATATTCTGTAGCTCAGCACCTGGTTCAGTACCGAGTTTTGCGAGTGAATGAGATTTTGGTGAACCGTCTTCGTGCACCTCGTAGACTTCTATAATTTGTGAGCCATCTAGAAGCTTTGTGGTTATTTGATAATTTCCTTTAGCGTCTTTACTTGCTTGAGAACGATTAACTAAAGCATTATCTCCTACGAACACCGTAAAGACGTAAGAGCCAAAGAATAGGACGGCGATAACGGCTAGGGCTGCATTCGATTTGTTCATGATCTATTCCTTAAGGTTTAAAATAGTAACGCTTTTGAGCATACCAAAAAATTCTCAGCACGCCTATACGGATAGTATTAGGCGTGTCGTTCTGTGCGCTATCGGGGTTTGTAATGCTTGTTTAGCGAAAATAACAAAATAGGTGTTAAGGTTAGCTGCAAGTCTAAGTAGGTTGCGAATACATAGCGTGATTTTAATCACTGCGATGATATGCCTATTGGGCACGGTTTAAATTCATGGCAATATTGGCGTGTTGGATAATTAGAAAAGGTGGTATATGGCTAAGCTTAAAGATGAAAAGGAACAACTAAAAAAAGCCCTCCGCATTGGTATGCGTTACGGTGAAAATAGAAAAGTGGTTAAGTTTGACGATACCGATTCTGCTAATGACAAAATAGAATTTGTTTACCGTTTGCTCGTGCATGATAAACTAATAACGCCACTGCCTAATGAGCAATTGTCGCTAGCCGCTATGAAGCATAAGCTCGCTTTGTGGGCATCTAAGTTAGAGATCTAAGGATAAGCATTTAGAACTAGCCATGTTCACCGACAAGCCGAATTAGTTTGGAAACGATAATAAGGTAATCTAAAACAACAGTATAAAGTGGTCACTGGCGACAATACATTTGAAATTATTGTTGATGAAAAGCCAAGTTTTATAGGTATTGACCCATTTATACGTTTCAGCTCACTCGCCGTACCCTCTGCTTAAAAAAACTTGTGATGGCACTAAACACAAAAAAGGAAAAGAAAATAGAATGAGATTAACGCTTCTAACTAACAAGAACACATTGTGGCTTTTGTTTTTGGTCACCTTAATTATAACGCTGTCTTTTACGGTGGTGATGCAAGTCTGGGGTTTCATGCTGATTGATGAAATGTTTAATGTTGAGCAAATTTCCGAACACATCGCCGCGCTGTCGGATAAGCAAAAGCAAGTCCATATTTGGACGACGGCTACTCTAGATGTTTTATATCCTTTAGCGTACGGTAGCCTCTTCGCTGGCATAGCACTTAAAGCTTTCGGCCGAGCCGGAATCTACTTAGCGCTGCCAAGCTTGCTATGCATTCCGGTAGATTTGAGCGAAGGTTATACCCAAGTTATGCTGCTATCCGGCAATGATGGATTTATGGGCTTAAAAACGATCGTTACACCAATAAAGTTCGTGCTATTTTTTACTGGCTTAGTGATTGCCGTGGTTGGAGTGTTTAGGCTTTATCGGGCGCGCTAGGCGAAAAACAAGGCTAACAAAAGAGTGTGATGCGAAGTAGCCTCGAGCTTGTGGCGGTTCTTGACTTGCTGCAAACTGGACCTTAATTATCGTATTATCAGTGAATCAGTTACTAGCTCAAACACGAGCACGAATCGTATGAAAGAACACAGCATGGAATCACTAAGCGAAGTACTATCGCCGGAGCAAAGCCGCGTTTTAGCCTGTCTGATGGAAAAGCATTTAGCGACGCCTAAAAACTATCCTTTAACACCTAACTCTTTAACGCTGGCGGTCAATCAAAAATCCAATCGCCACCCTGTCATGTCTATGGATGAGGGAAGGGTGGTGAATACTGCGCACCAATTGAATGAGATGGGCTATGTGAGTGTTGACCGTGGTGAGCGTATTGTTAAATTTTCTCATCGTGCGCCGGGTAAGTTTGGTATTACTCGCGAGCAGCAAGCAGTGTTGGCAATGTTGATGTTACGCGAGCCCTTAACTTTGAATGACATAAAGGCACGCACCGAAAAGATGATTGGTTTTCCCTCCTTAGATGAGGTGGAGCTAGTGGTTGAGGAGTTATTGACACGAAGCCCAGCGTTAGTGATCGCGTTGCCAGTCGCGGCAGGGCAACGCGAGCAACGATTCACGCATTTGATTGCCGGTGAGCCTGATTTGTCCAAGCTGCCTGTGAAAGAGAGCAAAGCGTCTCGGGCTTCTCAAGCAGATAAAATGGCAGAATTAGAAGCGCGGATAGAGCGTTTGGAAAAAGCCTTAGCGATAGATGCTTCACCTGACTAAAAACTAGTTTCTCTCACTTTCTTAAAAGATTACATTTCATTTAGCGCTCTTGATCTTTATTGATTACAAGCGTAATCTTATTTGTGATTACATATGTAATCTTTAATTAGAAATGGTACACAGCATGACTAATCGAGTGAGTGACTCAGAAAAAATTGTATTGGAGGCTCTGTGGCAGGAGTCGCCTTTAAGCAGCCAAGAGGTGGTAGATCGCCTTGCGGATAGCGGGTGGAACGAGAAAACAGTTAAAACCTTTTTAAATCGTTTGGTAAAAAAGAACATTGTATCGTTCAAAAAAGAAGGCCGAAGATATTTCTATTCTCCGGCGGTGGCTAAAGAAGACATTCTTAGTGAAGAAAGCAATGGTTTTCTTGATCGTGTATTTAAAGGTGACATAAAAGCTTTGTTGGCGACGTTTGTCGATAATAAACAGCTCTCAAAATCCGAACTTAATTACTTGAAAAAATTGTTGGAGGATGACTAATGATCTTAGACAGTTTCCAATGGTTGTTAACCTTTAATGTTGAGCTTAGCGTGCTTCTTGCTAGTATCATCGCATTGCGCTGGTTACTTAAAAAGACTGTTAATCTTTATAACCTTTATTGGCTCTGGCTTTTACTGCCACTGGTGCCACTGGCCGGATTTATTGCCACCAGTATCCCCGTTTCGCAACAAGCGTTAGTTGCAGAGCAGCTGAACTCATTGCAAGCAAACTATGGCATATCGCTTTTTAGTCCTGCCACTACTAATAGCAATGGAGCGGTTAATAGTCAGTTTGTTAGTATTTTAGAGCCTGACAAAACCCCTATAAGTTTTATGCAGATACTCGCAAGCCTTTGGTTATTGGGCAGTGCGTTTTTTCTTATTCGCTTGTTGCAACAACATCGTGTTTTGAGACAGCAGCTGCTAACTGCCGCCGTACCACTCGATCTAAAAACTAATTACCCAATAGTAGGTGTTGATGTTGATGAATTTTCGCCCGCTGTGTATGGCTTTTTTAAGCCAACAATTTACTTCCCAAAGGCTTTGTATGAACGTCTGGGTGACGAGCAAAGATCGCTTATTCTAGAACACGAAGAGCAACATATTCGTCAAGGCCACCTTTGGTTAAACCTTTTGTGGGATATTTGTGCGTGCATTAATTGGTTCAATCCATTGATGTATGTTGCTAGACATTTTTTTCGCCATGACCAAGAAGTTCATTGTGATTCTTTGGTTCTAAAAAGCCATGATAAGCGTCGTCAGCAGGCTTATGGCAACGCATTACTTACGACCGTTTCTGCCACTCACTCGGTCAGTCTCCTGTGTTCCTGGAAAATGTTTGATCAACTAGAGGAACGTATTATGAACATTAAAAATAAATACCCAAAAACAAAATTTGCAATACTGGCGACCACGATAGCCAGCGCGCTTGCGCTTAGCTCCTTGTATGCCATTGCTTTAGCAGATGAAGCTGGTAAAGGTGATCGCAAAACCCTTAAGAAGCTTAATGTTATTGATCTATCGGCCGACCATGACGCATCTGAGCAAGAGAAAGCTGCCAATAGCGTCAGTATTTTTAATATAGATGGGAATGGTGAAAAACAAATTGTTATGAAGCTCAATGGCAAAACTTATCGAATGGAGCACGGCGAGCGTTTTGTCGAACAAGACGGAGAGCGCCGTGCTTTAACTGAGAGTGAGTCTAATGAAATGAACGATCTGTTAGATAAAGCTGAGCGTTATCGCAACGCGGATGGTAAAGATAGGCGTGACATATTTGAGCAAGAGAATGTCTACGCTTATTCTTATGATACCGATCAGGAGGCTAATACATCTGAATGGGTAAATGAAATAATAGAAAGTTTAGCGCGCGAACGCCTTAAAGCTAATGAGATGAGAACGAAAATCACCTCTTTGATAAATCAGGCAAACATTGATGGCGTCGAATTGGCAAATGAAATAATAGACAACGTTTATCAACAGAGCCTTAAAGCTGGTGAACCCGAAGTCCGCATTAAGAACGCTTTGGCTAGAGCTAAAGCTTCTAACGACCCGGTGCTAAGAACAGCTATTCGAAGCCTAGAGAAAGCCCAAGAGCAGCTTGAGAAAAGCCGTGAGCTCGTGCAGAAAAATCAAAAGAAGGCGTTAGAGAAACTTCAAGAGCTAGAACAAATATCGCCAATAGGGGAAGAAGCAAAAAAAGGATAATAGCTTGGTTTAACTAATATCGATGTGAATTAAAATCACCCCATTTGCTTGAGGCATGTTTTTCGAACACTCGTTATTGTTATTGTTCTTATGAGTAGGCCGCTATTGGGAGGCCTACTTTTTTGTTGTGATGTTGCGCTGATAAGTTTTTCTATAAATGACGACTTTAAAGCAGCGCTTCAAGAGTCATCTCGCTAGATCTGGCCCGATACCACATATAAAAAAGGCTTGCTGTTTTGAGCAAGCCTTTTGATTAAGCACAATTATTTATTTTACTGAAGCAGAGCCGCGGCAATGTCTTCCGGCATTAACTGAGGTCCGCCTTGGGCCAACGTCGTTTTAGCGTGGTCAAGGTCTAGAAACTTCCAACCAGAATCACCTTCGTTAATTGCTACTATTTGGCCTATTTTGTTGATCGTATAAACACCGTTCTCAGCGTCATAAGAGACCTCGCTTTGTTCGCCCATTTGAGCTCTAAGAGTAGATAATATTACTTCATTTATTTGCGCGTCTTCAGGGCTAGGTGAGTTCATTGTCATGCGCGTTTCCGCATCTATCGTTGTATAGCTTCCCTCACTGAAATCTTTAATTGGAAAATCAGCCTTAGTTTCTAGAAAGGTAATCTCGGGCGCTGCGCCTGACTTAGTTACTTGCTCAAGGCTTGCTAACATCTCCTCTTTAGACGCCAAAAGAAATACTGACGGGTAGGTATGATCCAATACGGTGCTTATATCATTGGCTTTTACCGCCGTATTATAGTCAGTTAAAGCCGCGTTCAAGCTGTCTTCTTGCTCGCCAGCATGACTTACTTGAATGTTCATTGAAAACATCAATATTGATAAAACTATAAGGAGAGTGTTTTTCATAATTTAGTTTAGGGTTCCATGTAGGGGATAGCGTCAATATACCTCAAAATTGAAGGTCGGAAGGTTAAAATTATTTCGATTTCATACTATGGCTAGCAATAGGCAAATGTGTATGGAGCGTATTTGAAGCGCCAATACCCAGGTATTTTAGTCGTGAAATTTAGCCTTAATAGATATGAATAAGAGCTTTAGCTTTTAGTCAACGATAAGCGTCGTTCGTTTCGGACCTATAACTTAAGCACAGTAAGCTTATTCGCCGCTGCGGTCAGACTGTAGATGCTTCTAAACTTCAATTGAAAGCGAGTTTAGATTGAGATGATCGCTAACCACTTATTGTATACAATAAAATAGATAATCAGCACTATCTATATAATATAGGCCAATATTGTTGACAATTATGGAGCTTGGGGGCATCATATTTTCCCCTTAGATCAATGCCCGTTGTCTCGATATGTCTACCAAGGTAAATGACAATATTACTCTCACGAGACCTTCTGAGGATAATACCCTAAGCGGTCGCACGACTGTCGCCTTGCGTGAAGCGATCATAAATGGAGAAATAGCGGCCGGTGAAAAGCTAAGCGAGCCGCGTCTAGCAGAACAGTTCGACGTTAGCCGAGGGCCATTGCGTGAAGCTATTCGCAGATTGGTTGCAATGCGATTGGTGACCTATATTCCCAATCAGGGTGCCTCTGTGGTGACGCTTGATTCGAAGAGCATTATAGAACTATACGAAGTTCGTGAAGCACTGGAAGGTAAGGCCGCAGCCTTAGCTGCAAGAAACATGAGCGTTGATGAAATTACTAAATTGCGCGAATTACTTGAGATCCATCGTAAACACCATGAATCTCATTCAGGTGAATATTTGATGGCCGAAGGTGATTTTGATTTTCATTATCAAATTATTCTTGGCAGTGGCAATCAATTATTGGTAAACCAATTATGCGATGAACTTTATCATCTAATTCGTATGTTTCGTTATCAAACCAGCCGTTTTAAAACTCGTTCGAACCGTGCTTTGATAGAGCATGAACAACTGATTTATGCAATTGAACAACGAGATTCGACTATGGCTGAAATGATCATGCGTCATCACATTAGCCGAGCAAGACTTTCAATAGAAAGTTATCTATCTGAACCCTCTTAAAATAAAGATTAATTTTATGACCAATAATTCAGCTGGCGCGCGTTTTCGCAGTGCTTTAAAAGTAAATAAACCACTTCAGATTGTAGGTACTGTTAATGCGTATACAGCATTAATGGCCACTCAAGTTGGGCATCAGGCAATCTATATTTCAGGTGGCGCTTGCGCGAATGCCTCTTACGGTTTACCAGATTTAGGCATGACAAGTATGAATGACGTGCTAGAGGATGCGCGCCGGATTACCGCGGTAGTCGATACACCATTGATGATCGATATTGATACGGGTTGGGGCGGTGCATTTAATATCACGCGTACTATAAAAGAATCAATTCGCGCCGGTGTCGCTGCTGTGCACCTAGAAGACCAAGTATCGCAAAAACGATGTGGTCACAGGCCCAATAAAGAAATTGTGTCGGTAGACGAAATGGTGGACCGCATAAAAGCGGCGGTTGATGCTAAAACGGATGAAGAGTTTTTCGTTATGGCAAGAACAGATTCATACGCAATTGAAGGTCTACAAGCGTCTATTGATCGCGCTGGTGCTTATGTAGAAGCGGGCGCCGATGGTGTGTTTGCTGAAGCAATGGCAACTCTAGAAGAATATAAAGCTTATGACGCTGCGATCGACGCACCCTTGCTCGCTAATATGACGGAGTTTGGTATGACACCATTGTTTGATGCCAGTGAACTATCAGTCGCGGGTGTTGATATGGTGCTTTATCCATTAACGGCTGTGCGTGCAATGAATAAAGCCGCCGAAATGGTGTATCAAGATGTATTAGAAAAAGGTCATCAAAGAGACATGGTGTCGCACATGCAAACGCGCATGGAGCTGTATGACTATCTGAACTATCACGAATACGAACAAACATTAGATAAGTTGTTTTCTGACACAAAGAACAAGTAATTTAAAGGTATATACCGACACTCAAAATAGGTAAATAAAATGGCAAAAGATAAAAAATTAAGTGGTGCAGGTCTGCGTGGCCAGGTAGCTGGTCAAACATCATTGTGTACAGTTGGTACACAGGGTTCAGGATTAAATTATCGTGGTTATGATGTAGACGACCTTGCCGATAATTGTATTTTTGAAGAAGTCGCACACCTCATTTTAAAGGGTCATCTGCCCACTCAAACAGAGTTAGATGACTACCTAAGCAAACTCGCAGGTCTAAGAGATTTACCTGAAGCGCTAAAATCAGGTTTAGAGTTAATTCCTGCACAAGCACATCCAATGGATGTAATGCGCACGGGTGTGTCTTTGCTCGGTAACTTAGAGCAAGAAAACGACTTTGCAGAACAAGGCGACAAGGTTGATCGCATTATGGCGCTGTTGCCTGCCATTGTGGTGTATTGGTATCGCTTTTCCCACGACGGTGTACGCGTGGACACGAATACGCAAGCCGCGACAATCGGCGGTCACTTTTTACATATGTTGCACGGTAAAGCGCCGAGTGAACTGCATGAAAGAGTCATGAACGTATCGCTCATTTTATACGCCGAGCACGAATTCAATGCGTCAACCTTTAATGGCCGTGTTGCAGCGTCAACGTTGACTGATATCTTCTCAGTCATCACCGGTGCGATTGGTACGCTTCGTGGGCCACTACATGGTGGTGCTAATGAAGCCGCTATGGATATGATCGAGCAATGGCAAACACCAGACGAAGCAGAGGCCGCCATTATGCAGAAATTGGCAAGTAAAGAACTCATTATGGGATTTGGGCATGCGGTTTATAAAGAGCGTGACCCGAGAAATGCCATTATCAAAAAGTGGTCAGAACAACTTGCCAAAGAAGTTAACGACGAAGTGCTTTACCCAGTTTCGGTGCGAGTAGAAGCCGTCATGAAACGCGAAAAAGGCATGTTTTGTAATGCTGATTTTTTCCATGCTTCGGCATACCACTTCATGGGTATTCCAACGGGTCTTTTTACGCCAATATTCGTGATGTCACGCGTCACAGGTTGGGCTGCTCATGCTTTTGAGCAACGCGCCAATAACCGCATAATTCGACCAAGCGCTGAATATACTGGACCTGAACACCGTAAGGTTGAGGCTATTGCAGAGCGCGGCTAGTCATAAAAAAATATTAGGCAATAACACAGCCTGTGATAAAAGTTCATTATTGTCGCAGGCTGTTTAGTTATCGAAGAAAGTGACTTAAAGACTAATACCCCTTGTCTTTGACACCTAAGCAATAGGCATAACAAGTCGGCAAAACCTTTGTCGTCTAAAGTCTTTGCCATCTATAGCGGCGTTTCGGACTCAAATGATATTTATAGCCATATCGCATATGTGATTGTCCGTTAAGGGTCGCGAGTTCGAACGGTGGTTATAATTATCTGACAAAACACGAACAGATTTAATTAACCATTGTCATATGGCACTCTAACCGAACCTTCCATTAATACTCTCGCACTACGGCTCATAATCGCTTTTTGTGCTAGCCATTGAGTGTCTTCTAAACTAACTTCGGCACCGACCTTTAAGGTGCCAGATGGGTGGCCAAATGTGACTGATTTACGTTCTCCGCCCCCAGCTATTGTATTGAGGATTGTTCCTGGAATTGCCGCCGCTATGCTAATAGCGACTGCGGCGGTGCCCATCATGGCGTGATGTAGCAAACCCATTGATAGTGCTCTTACCAGAAGGTCAATGTCATCGGCTCGTACTTGTTTACCGCTCGAAGCAGTATACGATTTTGGACTGCCTACAAAAGCGACTTTGGGCGTGTGCTGACGTGACTTTGCTTGCTCAAGTGTGTCAATCAAGCCCATGCGTATTGCGCCATGTGCGCGTATCAGCTCAAAGCGTTCGAGGGCTTGGTCATCGCCGTTTATATCCGCTTGTAGCTCTGTGCCCATGTAACCAATTTCTTGTGCATCAAGAAAAATAGTAGGGATACCCGCGTTGATCATTGTGGCCTTAAGTGTGCCAATGCCGGGCACGTCTAAGTCGTCAATCAAATTACCGGTTGGAAACAATGCCTCGTCGGCGGACACTGGCTTAACAAATTCGACCTGAACTTCAGCTGCTGGGAATGTCACACCGTCCAGTTCAAAGTTACCTGTTTCTTGCACTTCACCATCGCAGATAGGAACTTTTACAATGATGGCCTTTTTGATATTGGCTTGCCAAATCCTAACCATGGCTAAGCCGTTTTCGGGTATACGCTCGCTAGACACTAAGCCATTAGTAATCGCAAAAGAACCTACCGCGGCGGTTAAGTTACCGCAGTTACCGCTCCAGTCGACAAAGGGTTTATCAATCGACACCTGTCCAAATAAATAATCAACGTCAAAACCAGTTTCTTCGCTTTTGGATATGATGACCGTTTTACTGGTGCTCGATGTCGCGCCGCCCATGCCGTCGGTTTGCTTGCCGTATGGATCTGGACTGCCGATGATGCGTAATAGCAACTCATCGCGTTTTTCGCCCGGCACTTGCGCGGGCGCAGGTAAGTCTTCTAATTTAAAAAAGACGCCTTTGCTGGTGCCGCCGCGCATATAAGTGGCGGGAACTTTAATCTGTGGGTCATGTTTCATAAAATAAAATCTGTGTTAGGCGGCTGACGATTCAAGAAAGTCTTGCGCAAAGCGTTGTAAAACACCGCCAGCGGCATGAACCTTTACCTCATCTTCGGTATCCAAACGGCACAGCATAGGCACTTCTACCTGTTCGCCATTGGTGCGCTTGATGATTAAGGTCATGCGACCGCCTGGAGAGATACTTCCAAGCACATCAAAACTCTCGGTGCCATCGATCGACAATGTCTTGCGTGTTGTGCCTTCCAAAAACTGCAGTGGTAACACACCCATGCCTAATAGATTGGTGCGGTGTATTCGCTCGAATCCTTGGGCAGCAATCACTTCTACGCCAGCTAGGCGAACGCCTTTGGCTGCCCAGTCGCGTGATGAGCCTTGACCGTAATCTGCGCCTGCAATAATGATTAACGGTTGCTTTCGATCCATATAAGTTTCGATTGCCTCCCACATGCGCATTACGGTGCCATCTGGTTCTACTCTGGCTAATGAGCCTTGTACGGTTTTGCCGTTTTCCCGAACCATTTCATTAAATAATTTAGGGTTAGCAAAGGTGGCACGTTGAGCCGTTAAGTGGTCACCTCGATGCGTTGCGTAAGAGTTAAAATCAACTTCTGGCACGCCCATTTTGTCTAGGTAAGCACCTGCTGCACTGTCTAACATAATCGCGTTAGAGGGGGATAAATGATCGGTGGTAATGTTGTCACCTAATACGGCAAGCGGGCGCATGTCTTTCATTGTTCGTTCACCGGCTAGGGCGCCTTCCCAATACGGTGGGCGGCGAATATACGTACTCATCTCACGATATTCGTACAGCGGGCTGATTTTTTCTCCCGACTCTAACTGCACTTTGAACATGGGTTCGTAGACTTTACGAAATTGTTCTGGTTTAACGCTTTGCGCGACAATGGCGTCGATTTCTTCATCGCTTGGCCATATATCTTTGAGTTTAATCTCCTTGCCTTGTTGATCTAGCCCAAGCACGCCATTTTCAATATCAAACCGAATAGTGCCCGCAATGGCGTAAGCAACCACCAAAGGTGGTGATGCCAAGAAGGCTTGTTTTGCAAATGGGTGGATTCGCCCATCAAAATTCCGGTTACCCGAGAGAACCGCCGTTGCGTATAGATCGCGATCCACGACCTCTTTTTGAATGACAGGATCTAATGCGCCACTCATGCCGTTACAGGTGGTGCAGGCAAAGCCAACTATACCAAAACCCAGTTGCTCCAATTCTGGTAACAAATCTGAGTCTTCGAGATAAAGTTGTACTGCTTTAGAACCAGGTGCCAGCGATGTTTTCACCCACTCTTTACGTGTTAAGCCAAGCTTGTTTGCATTGCGCGCCAATAAACCGGCGGCAACGACATTGCGAGGATTGCTGGTATTCGTGCAACTGGTGATGGCGGCAATAATAATGGCACCATCGGGCATTTCTCCGTCCTTATCTTCGACGATGCCGCTGATGCCTTTTTCCGCTAAATCGCTTGTCGCAACACGGCGATGTGGATTTGATGGCCCAGCAATATTTCGGCCAACACTCGATAAATCAAAGGTTAATACGCGTTCGTATTCTGCGGTTTTTAAGTCATCTGCCCACAGACCAGTGTGTTTTGCATAGGTCTCAACTAACTTAAATTGATCTTCGTCTCGGCCCGTGAGTTTAAGATAATCAATGGTGTTTTGATCAATGTAAAACATAGCCGCAGAGGCGCCATACTCTGGTGTCATATTTGAAATCGTTGCACGATCTCCCAAGGTAAGATTACTTGCGCCTTCACCATAAAATTCCAAATACGCAGAAACGACTTTTTCATTGCGTAAGAATTCAGTAATCGCTAATACGATGTCTGTCGCAGTTATGCCAGGTTGGCGTTTACCGGTGAGCTCTACCCCAACAATATCAGGAAGACGCATATAAGACGGTCGACCTAACATCACAGTCTCGGCCTCTAAACCACCTACACCAAGTGCAATAACACCTAAAGCATCAACGTGCGGTGTATGGCTGTCTGTACCGACTAACGTGTCGGGAAACGCTACGCCTTCTCTACTATGAATAACGGGCGACATTTTTTCCAAGTTAATTTGGTGCATAATGCCGTTGCCGGGTTGGATTACATCAACATTTTTAAAAGCTTTTTTACACCAGTTTATAAAATGAAAGCGATCATCGTTTCGGCGGTCTTCTATCGCTCGATTTTTTTCAAATGCGTCTTTCTCAAAACCGCCATGCTCTACTGCCAAGGAATGATCAACGATTAATTGGGTTGGTACCACAGGGTTTACTTGAGACGGGTCGCCCCCCATCTCGGCAATAGCATCACGCAAGCCAGAAAGATCTACTAAGGCTGTTTGACCAAGAATGTCATGACACACAACTCGCGCTGGATACCAAGGAAAATCAAGATCACGTTTGCGTTCAATAATTTGCTCAAGTGACACCGTCAGTTTTTTCGGGTCACATTTGCGCACTAAGTTTTCGGCTAAGACACGTGATGTATATGGCAACTTATCGTAGGCGCCGGCTTGAATAGAATTAACCGCTGAGCGAGTGTCAAAATAGTCAAGATCTGTACCGGGTAAACGCTTACGATGTATTGTGTTAGTCATAGTGTTAAGGCATTTTTTGGATATTTACGAAGAGGCTCAATAGTCTATTATTTGAATATCAAAATCAATTTTATTGTATACAATCGAAAGTTATTCATAAATAAAATATTATATATTCGGCTTATTTGAGTGAATTGTAGACAATTGTAGGCTTGCCTTATATAAAAGCCTGTATTGGCAACAAGCAGTATTGTACCTTGCACGCAGTAAATTAAGCTCAAAAGGAGCTTGTTGAAAGCCGTTAGAAAATGCAAAACAAGACATTGTGAACTGCCAAATGGAGCCCCGCGGGGGAGAGTATTAGGATGATACGAATAATTGACTTGATCAGATGCCAATTTCGTTTAGTTAATTAGCGACGGTCAATAAATGATTGAAGCGTTGACTCGCGAATACTATGCCTTAACTTGTACAATGATGTATGTCTTTGATAATGTTTCGACAAAATAGCTCGAGGCATTAATCAAGTCTTGCTAGAGTTCGCACTCGTCTTGAGTGTCCATACGCCGTTATCTAATCGAGAGTTTATCTATGCCAAAGAAAATTAGTTTACCGTTTGCTACTTTGCACTTCGCGTTTAGCTTGGCTCTTATAAGTGCAATGAGTCTATTATCTTTCTCTAGCTATGCTGAGGGACAAGTTGAAGCAAATAAATCAGATGAAGAGCAATCAGATAAAAATGAATCAGATGAATTAGTATGGGTTTTTTCTGCGGGTTCTGATAGCGAAACGGTCACTCGTCGTATTCCTGGGGAAGAGTTCCAGTCGCAGACTATCAATGTGTTAGGAAGACCATTGCATTTTGTTGAAGTCTACAAAGATAGAGACAAAGGCCCTAAACCACTTATTGTCTTCGTGCACGGCACACCGGGGGGGTGGGGTGACCAAATAGGCTTTATCACCAATGATTTTATGCGCGAACATTTTCATATGATCGCGATAGACCGTCTGGGACATGGCCGCTCTATCGGCAAGATAGAGTCTTCCTTGCAAGTCCAAGCGGCCTCCTTAAAGCCACTGTTAGACCGAGACACAACAGGCAAGGGCGCGATTCTGATGGGGCATTCTTTAGGCGGGCCTATCATCGCTCGTACCGCCATGGACTTCCCTGAGCAAGTTAGTGGCCTGGTCTTTGTCGCTTCATCGGGCGACCCTAGGCGTAGTCGCCGTTGGTATAACATTGCAGGCGGTATTCCGCCTATTTGTTGGCTGCTGCCCAATCAACTCGCGCGCTCTAATAGAGAAATTCTACCTTTGAAAAAAGAGTTAAAAGCGATGCTCCCGCTATGGCAAACCATTAAGGTACCAACAACCATTATGCAAGGCGGCAAGGACACCTTAGTTAAGCCTGTAAACGCAGACTTTATTCAAAACGCCTTAGTTAACGCAAAGGTCAAAATGGTGATTAAGCCTCAAGATGATCACTTTTTACATTGGCGAAACCCCCAGTTGTTAGTTGATGTTCTCGCTGAGTTTCTGGAACCTTAAGCACTATAAGTTAAAGAGGTCAAAGCCCTTTTAACCGCAAGGCTCAACTTGGGTGTCCAATTTATTCATTTCTGAACAATAAAAAAGGCATCCTAAATTTTATTAGGATGCCTTTTTAATGCTTTGGGCTTAACTTCAGTTACGTTGATAAAAACGCATTTAAGTTATTTGATTATATGTTTGATGCTAATCAAAGTTCCATACTGGACCAATGTGTGTACAACCTTCTCTACCAATATCAACACGCCCTGGGCAGTAATCTTCATCACCCGCGTCATTAGCTGGTCCATTACCACATTGAACGTCATTATAGATAGGTCTGCCATCAGAGCCTGGACCGTCGCCTAATTGATCGCATACTTGACGAACAGTTAAGTTGCCAACTGGTGTGTCTACGCGAATATCGCCAATGTCATGATCAAAGGTTGTATCACAGTAACAACGATCGCCAACAGAGTAGCTGTCTTTCCAGCTTTCACCACCAGGGTTACGTACTATGTCTGACGCAGGAATATCGGCAATACGTACTATGTCTTCATGGACGTCATCTGGTAATTCACTATCATTGGTCAAAGCTCTGAAGTTCCATTGTTGGTTAACATTGTTATTTTGTGAATTCCAAAGGTAGATAGCTTGTCTGTTACCTGCACCACGATTGCCGTCGATTGAGAAACCTGGCGCATTACGTTTTTGTAAACGAAAGGTACCGCCACTTGTGGAAATTTTTTTCCAATGTTGGTTTCGATTGGTAGAGCGACAATCAAATAGTATAACCGGCTGAGCTCTTGAGCCACCATTACCACCGTCTAAACAAACATTTGTGTTCATTTTTTGGTAAGAGAAAAAGCCGTTACCACGATCAATTTCAATCCACTGTTGGTTAACATTATTGTTGTTAGTCTGCCAGAGGTATACTTGGGTGCCAACGACAGCACCGTGATTTCCATCAATAGAATGGTTGGTGTTTCTTTTTTGAATGTTGAAGGTTGTTTGTGCATTTACGGCGCTGCTTAATAAGGCTGTAATGCCTAAAATGGCAATGGCGGTAACGCTTTTTATTTTGTTGAATTCCATATGGGGGTACCCTAGTTTTTTATAGTATTTAATTTTTAAGCTGTTGATTACAGAAAATTCCTATTGAGCAACAGCAGTTCTACAGCTAAACAGTTATTATTCTTAAAACACTAAATCAATAATAAATATTTTTTAAAACTTTGATTGGAGGGAGAGTCAAAATCCCGAGACTGACCTTAGTCTAGCAAAATTTTAAGACCTTAGTCTATATTTTTTGATCATTTAAACAAATCCGGGTACTAACAAGTTAACTTCCAAAGGTGTCATTAGAGTAATCTGGTTTCACTATGAAACTGCCCTGTTACTTGCGTTGCTATGACGAGGGAATGCAATTAGGAGTCGAGCCTAGTTTCGAATTGCATGTCAATATGTGGTCAGAAGATTTTCGCCGGGTAACACCTCTTGCTCAAACGGTCCAAAATAAGGGGGTTCCGTTTAATTACACGCTTGATTATAGTCATGTAAATTTCAAAATTAATAACCCAGAAGAACAGGATATATCTGGCATTAGAGAGGACGTAGAGCTGGGTCAGCTTGCATGCTTGAGCCAACAAAAGAAGTAGTGCGTAAGGTTTTACGCTACCATAAAAATGACCCCGAAAAGCGTCTCAAGTACATTACCACTGAAATGATCAATTTGCCCGACTAT
>CAYSUU010000017.1:0-30928 GCA_964434375.1 uncultured Gammaproteobacteria bacterium
GGCTCTTCCAAAGTCAGTGATTTACCTGTTTGGAAGATAGACTATGAAAAAAGTTATATTAAGTTTATGGGTGACCAAGCTGGGGCGCCTTTTGAGGGCGAATGGCAAAAGTGGCAAGGTAACATTCAATTCGATGCGAATAATTTAGCCGAGGCTCGATTTGACGTTCGTGTAGACACTCAATCACCATTTACCAACGATGATGAACGAGACAATACAATACGCTCACCTGAGTTCTTCGATGTAGCGAAATTTAAAGAAGCTCGCTTTACAGCGAGTGAATTTGATCATGCACAAAACGGCTTTACGGCAAACGGCGCACTACAAGTTAAAGGGCTTAGTTATCCAGTGTCTCTCGCTTTCACAGTCGAGCAAACAAACGACAAATTTACTCTAAAGGGCAGCGCGAGCCTAGATAGGTTACTGCTAAACATTGGCACGGGAGACTGGACCGACACCAGCTGGGTAGGTCAAACCGTGCAGGTTAATGTCAAAGTAGTGACCAAATAGCTGTTAGCTATGCTGTATTCCCTGACCAACGAGTAGCGCGCACGGTTTATCTTATCTAAGCTTTACCACCACGCTCTATGATCAAGCCAACATTCTTTACCCCTGCAACGGCTTGACCTTTATCGACCTTAATACGCAACCAAAATAATGCAAACTCTTCAAGTAACACAGCACTCAAACGCTCAGCAAGTGTTTCAATTAGATCAAATTGATTCTCACTAGCAAATGTTTTAACTCGCTCAGCCACCGCTTGATAATCGAGTGCGTCTTTTAGCTCATCGTTCATCGCAGCCTTTCTAGTATCCGCTGCAATATCGATGTCAAACATCAAAGTTTGATCAACTTGTTTTTCCCACTCCCAAACGCCAATTCGGCATTCACAGCGTATACCATGTAAATAAATAATATCCATGAACAAAATACTTCACGAAATTATGATTGTTGCGAACACACGCACTCTATCACAGCTCCCTTTATCTAAGTACAATAGCGATTCAAATTGACACTTAATGGTCGTAAATCCGATTTTCACAATGTCTGCTCTCCCTGAGTTTCTCTGGCCAGTTTTGGCGTATCTTTTCGGCTCAATTTCATCAGCCGTTATTATTTCAAAAGTATTTTCTTTGCCCGACCCGCGCAGCACCGGCAGCGGCAACCCAGGTGCTACCAATGTTTTGCGCACAGGCGGTAAAGTACCAGCAGCTCTAACCCTTGTGGGAGACTTTGCCAAAGGCTTAATTCCAGTGCTTCTGGCACAAACAGCCGATGTCAGCAACGGTGTATTAGCACTCGTGGCTATCGCCGCATTTAGCGGTCATCTATACCCATTATTTTTTAATTTTAAAGGCGGCAAGGGTGTGGCGACCACTCTTGGCGTTTTCGCCGCACTAAATTGGGTATTAATCGCTACGTTTATCGGCGTTTGGATCATGGTTGCCGCGCTATTTCGTTATTCATCCTTGGCATCACTGCTCGCCACCGCGATCTGCGGAGTGGCAAGCTTCGCGATATTCAATCAACAACATGAATTACAGCTCATTGGCGCCGTGTTTTGGATCGTCGCGTTCACCTTTCAACGTCATAGAGATAACATTGATCGACTAAAAAACGGCAAGGAAAGTAAAATAGGTCAGAAAAAACCGCCAGCTAAATAACCATTGCTTAAAATTTAAGCCATAGGTAAATCTTCTAACGACCAGCGCGGCTTTACTTGAAAGCCAAGCGAATCATCAGCTTGGTTTTGACGCAACGCACCTGCTAAGGCAATCATCGCACCATTATCGGTACAAAATTCTAGGCGCGGATAAAACACTTCGAATCCGTGTACTTTAGCCATATTATTCAGCTCGGCCCGCAAACAGGTATTCGCGCCAACACCACCAGCTACCACTAAACGCCGATTATTAGTTTGCTCTAAAGCCCGCCGACTCTTAACCACCAAGGTTTCTACCGCCGCTTGTTGAAACGCATACGCGATGTCAGCAACAGTCTGATCATCTAAGTCATTCTCCTGAGCTGTGGTTAAAGCGAATGTTTTCAAGCCACTGTAACTAAAATCCAAGCCAGGACGATCAAGCATAGGTTTTGGAAATATAAAACGCTCAGGGTTTCCTCGTTCAGCCATTTTAGAAATGATAGGGCCGCCAGGATAAGAGAGTCCTAATATTTTAGCGGTCTTATCAAACGCCTCGCCTACCGCATCGTCTAAGGTTTGCCCTAAAATCTTATAGTCGCCCACCTCTTTAACTTCGGCCAATAAACAATGACCACCAGAAACCAATAATGCAATGAAGGGAAACGCCGGCGCCGATTCTTCCAACATGGGAGCTAGCATATGGCCTTCCATATGGTGCACACCAATCGAAGGAACCCCCCATGCGAAGGCTAAGCCTTTTGCAACCGCGCTGCCCGCCAATAGCGCGCCCGCAAGTCCGGGACCTTTGGTATAGGCCACTCCAGTAAGTGATTTAGCTTCACACTTTGCTTGCTCGAGCACTGAATCAACCAGTGGGACAACCTTACGAATATGATCGCGCGCAGCAAGTTCGGGCACCACACCACCGTAGGCCGCATGAGTTTGAATTTGCGAATACAAGGCATGAGCCATCAAACCTTGTTCGCTATCGTAAATAGCTACACCAGTGTCATCACAGGAAGTTTCGATACCTAAAACACGAAAGCTTTGATCAGGCGTTGTAAGTAAAGTCGTCAAATTATTATCATCGTGTCGGAAATTGAAGCGTTTATGTATTTTAGCAATTAGCCAAAAATGCTGCGAAAGTATATACAAACGCCAGCTAAACGGCTAGAATCGCGCGTCCTGACGGCTCTGGTAGCTTGTCTGAACAAATTATCTAAACAAATTTTGTAATTAATATGCCTCAAGTTAAAGTTAAAAACGACGAGCCTTTTGACGTAATTTTGCGACGCTTTCGTCGCTCTTGCGAAAAAGCGGGTATTTTCACTGAAATGCGCCGCCGTGAGTTCTACGAAAAGCCAACGTCTGTACGAAAGCGCAAAGGCGCTGCTGCAAAAAAGCGCGAAATGAAGCGCGCTTCACGCGGTCGTATTCGTACAACACGCATGTACTAAAAATAGTTCCATGTCACTAAAGGACCAAATCCTTGCCGACATGAAAACTGCGATGCGTGAGAAAAATGCATCGCAGCTGGAATCAATTCGTATGTTACGCGCCGCCATCCAGCGTGTAGAAGTTGACGATCAAACCGAACTAGATGACTCAGCAGTACTAAGTATTGTTGAAAAACAAATAAAGCAATCCAAGGATGCGATTAGCCAGTTTGTTCAGGGCGAACGCCAAGATCTCGCCGACAAAGAACAAGTCCACGTTGATAACCTAATGGCCTATATGCCCGAGCAACTCGGCGAAGCCGAAATAGCTCAAGTTATAGAAGCTGCCATTGCCAGCACTGGTGCTGAATCCATGAAAGACATGGGCAAGGTTATGGGTTTGCTCAAGAGTCAGCTAGCGGGCAAAGCCGATATGGGCGCAGTCAGCGGGCTGATTAAAAGCAAACTTAGTTAATTACCTTCAGCCCACTTAGTATCTTGCTCTCTTTTGGGACGGGACGGGACAGCACTGGCCAAGCACAGCAGCAATAGAGGGCCGTTTGTAGTGGTGGATTTCGATTTATTTTATACCTCTACTTATATTTTTTAGCCCTACTAAAACCTCTCGTTTTTATCGTAATTGAGATTATTGATTTTTGTTTTACCTAAAACCTTTAGCAACAAGTTTCTACAAGCTCGCAGTATAGGATATAAAAGAGCTGAAACGCGCTTTGACTTGAACATCCAATAGTTCAGTCTATTGAGTAAACCAGACTTACTGCTGATAAGCGCCAAAGCATGAATCGCATCGGCACCATAAAAAAGTTGATCGCCCATTTTTAAGACCATGCCTTGGTCTATGTCTAGGCCCTTAGCGGTAATCTCCTGCATAACATCACTATTATCGCGCGCATTAATAATTTTTAGCCTGCCGACAGTCTCACGAATGCGAATGACCTGACAATAATTATCACATGCAGGGCATTCTTTATCGTATACAAGTAGGATTTCTTCGTCGCTCATTTATTCAACTTAACACACTAGAATGCCCTAGGCCTTATCAAGCTACCATTTTTTCTTTGTTCGAAACAATGAGCCAACCAGCCGACCATGCGCCCTATGGCAAAGATTGAAAAGCCCGCGCTTTTTGGTAACTTCAATTGAAATTCAATCGTTGCCAAAGCAAAGTCTAAGGTCGGCAGAGCCAAGCTATTTGATTCTCTTATTCTGGTCGCTAACGTTTGCCAAGAATTGGGGGCTGAGCAATGCTCTAGAAGCTCTTTAGCTCTAGGATCACCATTTGGATAGAGACGATGACCAAAACCGGGTGGATACTTGTTCTCCGAGAGGGTAATAACCTTTGGACTCTCTTGACTCAATTTATGCATCCACTGCAGGCACAAACTGGTCAAGCCGCCATGGTGTCTCCCAGAGAGTGTAGAAATACCTGTGAGTAAGCAAGCCGCGATACTTGCTCCCGCTGAAGCAGTTACCCGAGTCGCATAAGTAGACGCGTTTAACTCATGATCAGCACTTAGCACCAAAGCTCGGCGAATCAAATCAGGTGCGCTTGGATCAGAGCTCCAAGCATTCGCTAATTGTTCATGAATAGGTCTATCGTACTCAGAGGCGTCGCAGGCAATCGCATTGCACGCCATAAGCTTAAGCAATCGATAGGCAGTACGTTTATTTCCATAAGAGCCCCTACCAGCCATGTCATTAGCAAGCGCATCGACAAATCGAGAAAGTGGCTGATCTCGCTTTGAGATATAGAGATCCCTATGCGATGTTTTATCAGACTTGATTGAGGTCTGACATAAGAGCTCAAAAATACTCTCAAGGCTAGCGGTTCGCGATAGCGTCACAGCATCAACCCCACGATAGAAAAACGCGCCATCGCGAATACTTGATATTCTCGACTTTAAAACCGGTTCACCAAAATCTACAGTCGAGCGGGCTATTTCCTGTCTCGATCTCCCTCTGCTTTGGCGGTCAAGAAGCTTCTCTACATCTTCCGAAAAATACAGCTTTTTGCGAGAGTCATCTGGGTGCTGTGTAGTCCGCATCAAACCACGGCTTACATAGGCGTATAAAGTTTGAGGTGCGATGTTAAGTTTTTCACACACCTGACGTGCATTTTCGAGTTTACTGACCGTCAATTTAATATATTGATTATATTGATCAAGATTTACACCTTATTTGATCACCATCTAAACTGCAATGCATACAAAACGAATGATCTCTTTGAGCAATTGAAATGAAGAAGATAGCAATCGGTTTACCCGCAAATACAAATGATGCAAAAAAGTGTTCCACGGAAATTTGGAGCGCCTTATCTTTAAAGAAAAGCGCTACTTTGCAAACTGCGGGCAAGTTTGACTCATGCTTTGCCGTATCCGACCTTGCCGCCACATCCATTGCGGCTGTTGGCTGTGCCGTGGCAAGCTTGATAGAAAAAACCGAGTTAAGCCATAACAATACTCAAATTTCGGTTGATCAACGATTGGCCAATTTATGGTTTCAACAATCCATCTACCCAATCGATTGGGCACTACCACCTACCTGGGATGCCTTAGCTGGCGACTATCAAACTAAGGATGGTTGGATCAAACTTCATACCAACCTTGAGAGCCATCGACGCGCGGCACTTCGAGCTTTGGGTATTGATAATAATCGAGACCATGCAGAAGCGGCGATAAAAACGTGGCAAGCGAACGAGCTTGAAACCGCAATTGTCGCCGAAGGAGGCGTTGCCGCAGCAATGAGATCACAACAACAATGGCAGCAACATGAACAGGGAATCGCCGTAGCCGCCGAACCACTTATAGATTGGGGAAAACTAAGGTCTACCAAATTTGGTTTTATTCCGTACTCACAAGCACAACCATTAAAAGGCCTTCGAGTGCTAGATTTAACCCGCGTATTGGCAGGCCCAGTTGCTACCCGCACACTCGCTGGCTTAGGGGCTGATGTATTGCGAATTGACCCGCCCGGCTGGGATGAACCATTTGTAGTTCCTGACATTACTTTGGGTAAACGCTGCGCCTACTTACAACTAAACAACGATAAAGATCGACGCCATTTTGAGAACCTTCTCAAAAGTGCTCACATACTAGTCCACGGCTACCGGCCCGGTGCATTAGACAAACTCGGTTACAAGCAAGAAACTCGTCAGAAAATATCACCCGCGCTTATAGAAGTTAGTCTATGCGCCTACGGCTGGAACGGCCCGTGGGCAAATCGCAGAGGCTTCGACAGCCTAGTACAAATGAGTTCAGGCATTGCAGACACTGGCATGCATTACTACTCTCAGGAAAAACCAACGCCACTGCCAGTACAAGCACTCGACCATGCTACTGGGTACTTAATGGCTGCAGCCGCTATTCAATTGCTTAGACGAGCCGTAACTGACAACGGTATCGGCAGCGCAAAACTATCCCTAGCCAGAACTGCAGAGCTCTTAAAAAACAATCATCAAAACGCAAAAGGGCAGCACAATAAAACACCAACAAACCTAGACTTTCAAAAAATCCAAGAACAAACCCCATGGGGCCCAGCAAATAGATTGCTATCACCATTAACAATACAAGGCACAAGCATACAATGGAAATACCCTGCCAACAATTTGGGAACCTCGTCACCAGATTGGCATGAAAGCTAACTTCCTGCGTTGAGATTAACGCTCCGAACTGGGCCGACTAATTTAAAGCCACGAGCGGCGAGTCGATTAAGCAAACCATCTGGCTCAATAACATCGTGCAATCCTAACACTGCAAAGCTCGAAAGATTATTCTCAAGCGCTTGTTGAGTCGCGCTCAACCAAGCCTCTTCCGTTTGGCGAATAAGTCGTTGCGCTTGATCGCTATTGAGAAAAAACTCTGCGCACGATGATTCTTGAAGACGCGGTATGCTATTGTCGATTAGAGCTTGCGGATCACCATCGGCCCACAGTAATGCGTAATTAATTAACGATCCAACATCGTCATCTAAAGTATCCATCACCAAAGACAAACACTCTGAATGCTCTGCATCTGACAAATTCTCAAGCGCTTCAAAAATTGGTTTTGCTTCAATGTTCTCACGCGCTTTTATCTTAGTAATCTCTAATTTATTGCGTTTGGCCAGTTTAGATATCGCCTTAGATATTTTACGCGAATCAACCAAACCGTACTCTTGCTTAGCACCTTTAAAAAGAGTGTCCGCTGCAAACACAGGCGTGAGCTTTTCTATTTTTTTATTGCCTGGCGTGTACTGCGCTTTTAATCGTGAGAATTTTTCGTACTCTTGTATAGATAGGTAATCCTTTATTGTTCGATCATCAGGTATTTTTTTGAGTTTGTTAAATCGGCGCAACATACCAATCGCCTTTATCGGGTTCAAAATAGAAGCAGAAACGCTCCTATTTATCGGCGGAAAATATTGCTGAGATTCAGAAAGAACATGTTCAATACCTGACGAATCCCATTCTAATGATTTCGGTACTGTATCGACTACGGCAAAGACCCAAAGTGTATTGTCACCATTCTCTAATCGCCACAATGGCGGGCCAGGACGTCGCCCACTAACAATAACTTCTTCGATTATCTTTACCGCTGATTTACCAGCAGTGTTGTTCTCTGCCTGAACGCTTGAGCAAGACAGAAAAATCAGTGATACAAGGAATAGTAAAAATCTCATTTGAATAGCCTTTACAAATTAGGTCTTAATTTAAAACCTAACAATTCCAGAACAAGCAAGATATTAGCTTGCGCCTAAGGGGGCAAACCTAGATTTAAATTAAATTAATAGTCTAGGCACTAACAAGAAACCATGCTAAATCCGAGGGCGAGCAGCAAAACTTATTTTTCCTTCCTCTAACGTCACAGAACTCAAAGTCAAAAGCCTTAAAGCTAACTGCGTGGTATTAGCACGTTCTACTTCAACGCCAAAATGGCGGAGCGTTGTATTACTCACCGGTATGGCACCCACCTTGATATGAAAATCATCTTTAATGCCAATACTCCCATTGCGTATGACGGGAGTACCATAAACACTCACCGCTAAACGAGAGTCGTCTAAAAAGAAAAACAATTTATCGAAGCGCTCTATCGTTTTTCTTGCCTGTGGATTTGTCTGTTCAATTTTGTCTAAATTAAAAACAGCAGCAATTTCGACTTCGTCTTGATGCAAAGTAGCGTGTAAGCCGTCTGAGAGTTGTAACAATTTTTGGCCATCTTCATGTAATCTTAAACTAGCAAGTAGCAAAGCATTAAATTCGGTTTCATTAAACATAATTTCACCGCGAACCAAGTCAAGCGTTTTATCCCCTAAAAAAGCCTCTACACCTTGTTCGTTAATTTTCTGACTAAGCGCTTCTACGGCTTGTTGTTCTTTAGTTTTCTCTTCGTCAAACCAAGTCGGCAAAGATTGCGCGGAATACCAGATAGCACCGAGCGCGAGAAACAAAATCACTAAAATGCCAATAAACTTCATATTATATGCCTGCTCTATATGCCTTTAGTTAATGCTTGTGCTTGCTTTTTGTTGCGGCGCCGCAGTTGAACGATATCGACCACGAGTTTAAAAATAACCAAGGCGGCCAACAACCAGACAGGCGAATCAAATTTTTCAGCCAATAAACCACCTACTAACAAACCAATATGCATCACAATAATTTGACCGTAAGGACGAACCATTAAAGTGTCTACCGTTTCTTTTAGGATACCGCCACGAAGGATAAAATTTTCAATAAGTCGAACAATATGACTGCAACACAAGACTAATATCGCGAGATAAATAGTCGGCTTATAGAGCTCTATAAAATTAAATACAAGAGCCAAGCCTTCACCAAACAATCCACCAAACAATCCACCAAAATTTGCCGCAATAGAAGCAAACCCAGATTCTGCCTCAGCGTGAATATGATACAAAGGCGACAATGCGTGATTTATTTCACCTAAATCTAGTATCTCCCACATCAGTGTTCCATGACCTAAGCAGAACAAACCGTAATGAAATACAAAAAAAGGGCACAAAAACATCGCTTTCGCTGCTTTTTGTCGAACACCAACAATCAGCATTTTAAGCAGGTTAAGTACACCAATGATAAGGTTTTCAATCCAAAACAAACCGAGCACCAAACCAACATCCCAGTCAGAAAACAACACACCAAATAGCGGCACCATATTGGCCGCCAATAAGACAATTTCTGAAACAGAAAAATTATTTGTCGGCATCATCTATGCATGCTTTCTTACCACCCTTATCGACACACACAAAACTTATATTGCTTTCAAATAGAACGTCCTCGGAATCTCTATCGTAACGCGCGCCGTATACTCGCACACAATAAGTGACCGATGTGCGACCTACACGAGTTTTATCACAATTAAAACGGAGTATTTGACCTTTACGAATTGGATGTCTGAACTCAACATTATCCAAACCAATGGTGACAAAATGCTTACCGGGAAAATCAAGACTAACTCTGATGTAAGCGATTTCATCAATCCACTTTAATAAAGTGCCACCAAATAAACTCCCATAATCGTTTAAGTCGGCAGGTAAAACTATTTTGTAATGATCCATAAAAAGAGGTCTTAATGTATGCGTTATTGAACAGACGACACATTATCATATCTATACAAATTTAGATCAGTTCTAGAGCTGCAAGTCACCGCTGCGAAGGTTATAATTTATACATGCAACACACGCCAAAGAATCTCAAACTACAAACTAAATCTCGGCTCTTGGAAATTAGCTTTGATGATGAGGTATTTGTGCTTCCTTGTGAGTATTTGCGAGTTCATTCGCCTTCGGCCGAGGTACAAGGGCATGGACCTGGTCAAGAGGTACTGCAAATAGATAAAGAGCAGGTCAATATTGTTGCCATTGAACCAGTCGGCAACTATGCTATTCGACTCATCTTTAGCGATGCCCACAACTCCGGTTTGTATTCATGGGATTATCTCTATGAGCTAGGTTCTCAACGTCAACAAAAGTGGAACGACTACCTTCACCGATTGAACGAAGCTAGTCATAAACGCGAAACCCAAGATAACGATCAATATCTAATATGACTGACAATAAAACGCATTTCGGCTTTTCAGAAGTCGATACACAAGAAAAGCAAAAGCTAGTCGGTGATGTGTTTCGTTCTGTCGCCAGCAACTACGATATTATGAACGACGCGATGAGCCTCGGCGTACATCGTTTATGGAAATGGTATGCAATTGCCCAGAGCGGCGTCAGCGTAGGCGACAAGGTATTAGACTTAGCAGCTGGAAGCGGCGATTTGTCATTAAAGTTTTCCGAAAAAGTTGGCTACGACGGGCAAGTTATCGTGACCGACATTAATGCGGCTATGTTAAACGAAGGACGTGATCGTTTAACCAACTCAGGTATTTCGGAAAATGTCGATTATTGTTTAGTTAATGCGCAAAGCTTACCATTCAAAGACAATACCTTTGATTGCATTTCGATTAGCTTCGGCTTACGCAATGTGACGCATAAAGAGCGCGCGCTGGAATCCATGCAACGTTGTTTAAAACCAGGTGGACGGGCAATCGTCCTCGAATTTTCACAACCCACTAACGAAGCGTTTCGTAAGCTCTACGACAGCTATTCATTTAATGTAATTCCCAAGCTTGGCGAAATGATTGCAGGTGATCGAGAATCTTATCAATATCTTGTTGAATCGATTCGGCAACACCCGCCGCAAGAAGAGCTTAAAGAGATGATGCTCAATGCTGGCTTTGACCGAGTACGCTATCATAATTTGACCGGTGGTGTGGTTGCACTTCATGTAGCATACAAATACTGATGTTTTTTGAACTACTCGAACTAGCTGGCAACCGCGCATTAGCCTTCGATAATGACACCCTTATGCGCTTAGAGAAGCTGCATGGGCGGACACTAAATTTACAAATCACGAACTTAAGACAATCCGTGTTTATTAGCTCTCGTGTAGAAGGCTTAGAGTTTAATCAGACACAAACTGAGCACGTTGACGTTACTCTTAAAGCAAGTCTAGACGCGTTGTTCAAAATCAGTAGAGATGGCTTAGAAGAGGCAGAACTCGAACCCGGCGAATTGGAAATCATAGGCGACCCGTTAGTAGGCCAACGATTTGCTCAAGTCATTGCCCAATTAGATATTGACTGGGAGGCGATGCTCACCGAACAAATTGGCTCAGGGCCTGCTAAAACGATTGGCTTAGCAATAACATCGGCCCAAAATTTTGCTCGCCAAGGCCGACACCGAATGCATGAAATGGTAATTGAAAGCCTAAAGAACAATGACGACTTAAAGCATGACTTACTAGTAGATAAGAGCGATGTAGCTGACTTTTTGAAAAATGTCGATAAACTTAGTAACGAGGTCGATAAACTTGAACAACGTTTGAGTAATTTAATAAGTCGTGGCGAAAAATAACTCTAGATTAAAACGGCTATTGGACATACGCCGTATCGTCAAAAAATACGGTTTAATCACCCTATTGGATGATCTGAACTTATCTAAGGCCGCCCGTTTAGGGCTTAAACTTTATCTTGGAAGTCCTAAAAGTAATAGTAAACCGCGAGCCGAAAACGTTCGCTTGGCTCTAGAAGAGTTAGGACCGATCTTCGTCAAGCTAGGTCAAGCTCTCTCGACTCGCCCAGACTTACTGCCTGCGGATATTGCAGATGAGTTAACCAAGCTACAAGACCAAGTACCCGCGTTTGATGCACAACAGTCTTTAAAGATTATTAAAGCAAACTTCGCTGACGAATATGATGCTATTTTTTCAAACGTGGAACTCCAGCCACTAGCCTCCGCGTCTGTCGCACAAGTGCATGCAGCGACGCTCAATGAGGGTCTTGCCATACAAGGCCAAGATGGCGAGGCGCATACAGATGTCATCATTAAGGTTATTCGTCCGGGGATTGCGGAGCTTATCGACAGTGATTTAAGTGTCATGTATTCGCTGGCTAAACTATTGCAAAAATATTGGTCACGCGGTCAACAGTTTCGACCTTTGGATATTGTTCAAGAATATGAAAGCACTATTAAAGGTGAACTCGACCTTCGTATAGAAGCCGCGAATGGCGCGCGCATGGGAGCAAACTTTGAAGACAACGATCTTATTTATGTTCCCCGTATATACTGGGATTACACACGCAAAAACATTCTTGTTATGGAGCGCATTTATGGAGACTCTATACGTGAATTTGACACTCTCAAAGCTAAGGGTTACGACTTAAAGCAATTAGCAGCAGACGGCGTTGAAACGTTTTTCAAACAAGCTTTTGAAGATAACTTTTTCCATGCGGATATGCATGCAGGCAATATATTCGTATCTGACAAAGGTCGTTGGATAGCGATAGACTTTGGCATTATGGGTACCTTGAGCGAACAAGACAAGCAGACATTGGGCGAGATGTTGCTAGGCTTTTTCAACCGTGACTACCGGGCAATTGCTCGAGCACACTTACAAGCCGGATGGGTTGGTGAAAAAACCCAAGAAGAAAAATTTGAACAGGCTATTCGGGTTGTCTGTGAACCTATTTTTGCCAAACCTATATCAGAAATTTCCTTTGGCAATGTTTTAATGCAGCTGTTTCAAACAGTGCAGCGATTTGAGATGCCAGTACAGCCACAATTGGTCTTGCTGTACAAAACGCTATTGAACATTGAAGGCTTAGGGCGCCAGCTCTATCCACAACTCGACTTATGGGATACCGCAAAACCGTTTCTAGAAAACTGGATGAAAGAACAACACTCACCAAAGAAAATGATCGCCGATCTGCAACGTGATTGGCCACGGTGGCGAGCTCTATTACCGCAACTACCGGACTTAATAGAACAAGGTCTGGCAGGGCCAAAACCCGCCCCTTCGAAAACCAGCAAATGGCCTTTATTAGTCATTACCGGAGGCTTACTACCTATTGCTCTTAGCATTGCGAATACGTCGATAGCCCCGATATTTAGCATGATAGGCCTAGCCGTGAGCGTAACCGGCTTGGTTTATATGTGGACGCGCCCCTAAAATATTCAGCCTAAATTCGGGCTAGTCATTTAGACTCCACCACATTTAACCGATACGGACTCAATAGGCGAAACTATTGAATAAAGTGGTGGAAAAGACGCTCTATTTTCGCTTGATTCGGCATTGATGGATGCCTATACTCCAATTCCGAGTATTTCACTCAGGTTTAGGCTTTACTAATATCAATCGCAAGATAACAAAACCATGAAACTTACAACCAAAGGGCGCTATGCAGTGACTGCCATGATGGATCTAGCATTGCATGCCAAGCTAGATCACATTGCATTGGTCGATATTGCTGAACGTCAAAACATATCACTTGCCTATTTAGAACAACTATTTCGTTGTTTGCGGAAGGCTGAGCTAGTGGAATCTGTTCGCGGTGCAAAAGGTGGTTATAAGTTAGCACGACCAGATACACAGATATCCCTTGCTGACATCCTATTGGCTGTAGAAGAAGAAATTAACCTCACCTGCGGCAGCGGAGCAAACTGTAACGAGACAACACCCTGCCTAACACATGATTTATGGAATCACCTGAGCGGCGAGCTATTTGAGTTTCTTAATAGTAAAACTCTAAATACCTTGACCCATTCACGACATGTACAAACACTCGCCACACAACAGGATCTGACCTTAATTGGTGACATACCTGTACACATAAGTAGGTAAGCTATGAGCGAAGCACTCAAACAAGACCCCATTGAAGAACAAAATAAAGACCTCAAAGAACTCGTTAAACGCGAATATAAAGAGGGCTTTGTAACCGAGATTGAATCTGAAACCTTTGCCCCCGGCTTAAACGAAGATGTTATTCGACGCATCTCTGCGAAAAAAGACGAGCCCGAATTTATGCTCGAATATCGCCTTAAGGCGTTTCACCTATGGCAAAAAATGCGCGAGCCAGATTGGGCACATATTGACTATCCTAAAATCGACTTTCAAGAAATTGCCTACTATTCTGAGCCAAAACAAAAACCACAATTAGAAAGCCTAGACGAAGTAGACCCTAAACTACTAGAGACTTACGAACGCTTAGGCATTCCCTTAGAAGAGCAAAAAATGCTCGCCAATGTTGCGGTAGATGCGGTGTTTGATTCAGTCTCGGTACGCACAACCTTCAGAGAGACTTTGTCTGAGGCCGGCGTTATTTTTATGCCTATCTCTGAGGCACTACAAGAACACCCAGAGCTGGTTAAACAATACTTGGGCTCTGTAGTTCCAATCCAAGACAATTATTATGCGGCATTAAATGCGGCAGTATTCTCAGACGGCTCTTTCGTTTACATTCCTAAAGGCGTGCGATGTCCAATGGAATTGTCGACTTACTTCCGTATTAATGAAATGAACACCGGTCAGTTTGAGCGCACGCTCATTATTGCCGATGAAGATTCGTATGTAAGTTACCTTGAAGGTTGTACCGCACCACAACGTGATGAAAACCAATTACATGCCGCCGTGGTTGAGCTGGTCGCGCATAAAGACGCTGAAATTAAATATTCGACCGTTCAAAACTGGTACCCAGGTGACGAAAATGGCAAAGGCGGTATCTATAATTTTGTTACCAAACGCGGCATCTGCAAGGGCGATAATTCCAAAATATCTTGGACGCAAGTTGAAACCGGCTCGGCTATTACTTGGAAATATCCAAGCGTCGTCTTACAAGGAGATAATTCAGTTGGCGAATTTTACTCAGTAGCACTTACCCACAATAAACAACAAGCAGATACTGGCACTAAGATGATCCACATGGGGAAAAATACCTCAAGCACGATTATCTCGAAAGGTATCTCCGCCGGACATGGACAAAATGCCTATCGCGGTTTAGTAAAAATCATGAAAGGCGCCGACAACGCACGTAATTTTTCCCAATGCGATTCGCTATTAATGGGCGACCGTTGTGGCGCTCACACTTTTCCTTACGTTGAGGTTCAAAACCCGTCGGCTAACCTTGAGCACGAAGCAACGACCTCTAAGATTTCCGAAGATCAATTGTTCTATTTGATGCAACGTGGCTTGAATGAAGAGGCCGCAGTTTCAATGATTGTGAACGGTTTTTGCAAGGAGGTATTCCGCGAGTTACCAATGGAGTTTGCGGTAGAAGCTCAGAAACTTTTAGACATTAGCTTAGAAGGCGCGGTCGGTTAGACCAAACTGCTTAAGCAGCCTATTAAATCTATAAACGGTAGAACAAACACTAGCCCGACTAATTTAAGCTAGTTAAACAAAAGACACATCATGTTATCAATTAAAAATTTACACGCGTCAGTATTCGACACGCCCATTCTTAAGGGGATCAACCTTGAAGTAAAAGCCGGTGAAGTGCATGCCATCATGGGTCCAAATGGCTCAGGAAAAAGCACACTTTCAAATGTTATCGCAGGCCGCGATGGATATGAAATCACCGATGGTAATGTGGAATATCTAGGCCAAGATCTGAACGAGTTAGAAACAGATGAACGTGCTTGCGAAGGTATTTTTCTCGCTTTTCAATATCCCGTTGAAATTCCCGGCGTAAGCAATATGGCCATGCTTAAAGCAGCGGTCAATTCAATCAGAAAGTACAAAGGCGAAGAAGAGATAAGTGCGGCCGAGTTCTTAAAGATGATTCGCGAAAAAGCGGCGCTGGTTGAAATGAAACAAGAGTTTCTAAAACGTTCTGTTAACGAAGGCTTTTCAGGCGGCGAAAAGAAACGCAATGAAATACTTCAAATGGCGATGCTTGAACCAAGACTCGCATTGCTCGATGAAACTGACTCTGGCCTAGATATCGATGCGCTCAAAATTGTCTCTGACGGTGTTAATGCTCTACGCGCTCCAGACCGCGCAATGATTGTCGTCACTCACTACCAAAGACTCCTAGACCATATCGTACCGGACTACGTTCACGTTCTTGCTAACGGGCAAATTATAAAATCTGGCGATAAATCGCTAGCGCTTGAATTAGAAGAAAAAGGCTACGGCTGGTTAGAGGGCTTACAACAAGCAAGCTAAGATGATAGCCACAAACGAAATACAAAGCTGGTTAGACCAGCATGAGCAAGCGTCATTTGTCGATGTTGATTGGCTTAATGTACAACGAGCCAATGCGCTTCAGTACTTTCAAACTATCGGCCTACCTGATGTCCGTGACGAGCAATGGCGCTATACCAATTTGCGTTCGCTTAAAAGTCAGGTCTTAAAGCTAAGCAACGCCGATGCAGGCACGCTGGAGCTAACAACAAAGCTACCTAGCTCAGAGTTCCCGCGCTTGGTGTTTGTCGACGGACACCTATATAAAGAAGCATCAACCGCTCTGCTAGAAGACGGTGTTCAGTGCGCCAGCCTAAGCCAAGTACTAAACGATGATCCAGCCACGGTAGAAAACTACTTTGGCAGTACTTTCGAGAAAGACATACACGGCTTTAACGCTCTTAACACAGCGTTTGCTCAAGACGGTTATTTAGTCAGCCTCAAGCCAGGCGAAGTTATGACACAAGCTCTTGAGGTGGTGTTCGTTTCTCAAAACACCGACAGTGTGCAACATGTTAGAAACCTAATAATCGCCCAGAAAAACAGCCAGGCAACCATCGTTGAACGCCATATAGGCGCCGATGGTGTAGTTTATTTGAACAACGTTGTTACCGAAATCATTGCCCAAGACAATGCCCACATCGATCACTATAAGGTTCAACAAGAATCAGACTCTGGTTTTCATGTTGGCGGCGTTTTTATTAAACAAGCACGCGGGTCTCAGGTAAAAAACCACAACATAACACTCAGTGGTTTGGTGACTCGCAATGATATCAATTGCGACTTACTCGGCGGCGGCGCGCACATCGAGATGAATGGTCTAGTACTCGGCAAAGGACGACAACACAGTGACAATCATACGCAAGTGAACCACGCTGTTGCACACTGCACAAGTGACGAATACTACAAAACTATTCTAGATGAAAAATCGCGTAGTATTTTTCGTGGTCGTATTGTTGTTGCACAAGATGCCCAACAAACCATCGCCGACCAACAAAACAATAACTTGTTGTTAAGTGATAACGCCGAGGCCGACTGCAAACCGCAATTAGAGATTTACGCGGATGACGTTAAATGTTCACATGGAGCAACCGTCGGGCAGCTTGATCAAGGCTCTTTATTTTATTTGCAATCTCGAGGCATTGACCCTGATTCATCTAAGGCGTTACTTACCTTTGCGTTTGCCAATGAAGTACTTGAGAGAATTCAGCTTAGGGACATAAAAAGCGAACTCAGGCAATTAATAGCTGGCGAATTACTTGAAGGCTTAGAAGACTTGATTTAGGTCAAATTGCACACAAGCCACGGGTACATAAATACCAATAAACCGATGAATCAAACAGCTCAAAAAACACCGGATTTTGCCGCATTGCGTAGCGAATTTCCTGCTTTGCATCAGACTGTTAATGGCCAACCACTGGTCTATCTAGACAATGGTGCGTCTACGCAAAAGCCTCAATCAGTCATTGACACTATTGCCGAGTTTTATCAGCAAGATAACTCCAATGTGCATCGCGGAATTCACACCTTGAGTCAGCGCGCCACCGATCGCTTTGAAGGCGCTCGAGCGAGTGTAAAGAATTTCATAAACGCTGAGTCAGACGTCGAAATTATCTTTACCAGCGGCACAACTGAGTCGATCAACCTAGTAGCTCAATCCTTCGTTCGAGCAAGCTGCAAAGCCGGCGACGAAGTATTGATTACCACTATGGAACATCATTCAAATATCGTTCCATGGCAATTGCTCGAGCAGCAATTTGGCATTAAGCTGGTGGTCGCGCCAATTAATGATAAAGGCGAAGTCATATTCGAAGAGTACCAGAAGTTGCTTAACGAAAAGACCAAGCTCGTAGCATGCACACAACTCTCTAACGCCTTGGGTACAATTACACCCTTAAAAGCAATGATCGATGCGGCTCATAATGTAGACGCAAAGGTATTGGTGGATGGCGCTCAAGCAGTTGCTCATGCCGAGGTAGACGTACAAGCCTTAGATGTCGACTTCTATGCTTTTTCAGGGCATAAAATATTTGCGCCAACCGGCATTGGTATCTTGTATGGTAAGCAATCACTACTGCAAGAAATGCCTCCTTATAAAGCGGGCGGAGACATGATTAAGGTGGTCAGCTTTTCTGGCACCACCTTTAATGAATTACCCTATAAATTTGAAGCTGGCACACCTAATATAGCAGGGGTGATAGGTTTAGCAGCAGGTATAGACTACGTATCTGAAATTGGCCTGTCAGCCATCGTCGAGTACGAAAATGAATTACTTAGTTATGGGCATGAGCAGCTCACCAACATTGACGGTTTGCGCATAATCGGCACGGCTGACAAAAAAGCCAGTATTCTATCTTTTCAAATAGACGGCATACACTCTTCAGATCTTGGCACTTTATTAGACCACCAAGGGGTGGCTATTCGAGTAGGACATCACTGTGCGATGCCGGTCATGGAATTCTTTGGAGTTGATGCAACCGCAAGAGCTTCGCTGGCTTTTTACAATAATATGGATGACATAGACAGATTGATTGACGCCCTTAACAAGGCGATCAAAATGCTGAGGTAGGCAAATTATGCAAGACGAATTAACCCCTTATATTGTTCCGAACGAAAGGCTGAAGTCGGTATCAGAGAATGATGGACCACGTACGCGTGAGCAAATGGAACCCGATATTGTCGATGCCCTGCGCACTGTATATGACCCAGAAATTCCAGTAAATATTTATGATCTAGGTTTGATATATGGCTTTGAGATTGATGAAAACTTTTTTGTCGATGTGAAAATGACCTTAACGGCGCCTGGGTGTCCAGTCGCTGAAACTTTTCCTGGCATTGTTGAGAACGCAGTTAAAGGTGTAGTTGGAGTTTCAGATGCGCGAGTCGAATTGGTGTTCGACCCACCTTGGACTATGGACTACATGTCCGAAGAAGCAAAACTCGAACTAGGCTTAATTTAAACAGCAAGGAAGTTTAATCTTCGATGTCAAAGCCCGATATTTTAGTGGTGTTAGAAGATGCACTTAGAGCGCATGAAGCCGGTGATTATTTAAATGCACTCGAATTTTACGAACGTTTTTTCGACCACGCTTTAGACGACGACCCCTACGCTTTGTACGCAGTTAGATTCTCTCATTGCCTAGCTGGTTGGGGCGAGCTCGCGCAAATTTTTCCTGGCGCTAAACTCAAACTCGAAAAAAAGCGCCATCAAGTTTGGGACGATTACTATGACACTCGTATTGGTGAACGTTTTTTTGATTATCTAAACATTTGTCGTCAATTAGGTCGTGAAAACGAGGCACTCGAGGCCTTTTTAGGCTTACACGCAAAGGAACCTAAGTCGGCCGCCAAACTCACGCGCTATGTATGGGATGACCTTGTCGTCAATGAGCAATGGCGCGTCTGCGGTGATCTATTAGTCGAACCAGCGCAAAAAATCGATGAACTCTTCTCTGTATTCGAAGAATCAGATCAATTGAGACACATTGACGCGGATTTTGATGATCCCAAATATGACCGCCATTTAGTCGATACCTTACTTAACGATCTCCAAAAGCTTGTACTTGTGCTGCGTCAAAATGACCGCAGCAATGAATTGCCGGAAGTAGAACGACAGTTTATGCTGAGCGTTGAAAAATCCGGTCATTCGCTACTGCAAAAAGAAGTTCATGCCAAAGCCGCATTTTTGTTTTCCGGTCATTAATACAATTGAATTACTGAGAACTTAGCTCAATGGCAAATACACATATTTATTACAAACAGTGGCAGCCACAAGACGATCAAAAAGCCGTGTTAGTTCTGGTTCATGGCTTAGCAGAGCATTGCCATCGATATGAACCCCTTGCCGCCTATTTAAGTAAGCACAACATTGCAGTGAGCAGCATGGATTTACCGGGTCACGGCCGCTCGGATGGAATTCGTGGACACATAGATTCATTTGAGAAATACCAAACGGCAGTACTCGACCTAGTCGAAAAAACCAAGCTTCAGTTTCCAGATACGCCTCTTTTTTTACTCGGCCACAGCCTGGGTGGTTTGATTTCAAGTAAGTTTTTACTTGAACACCAAAGCTATTTTCAAGGTGCGCTGCTATCCGGTGCTGCGCTACAAACCCCACAAGAACCTCCAGCATGGCAACAAACAATCATCAAGGTAATTGCAAAGCTCTTTCCGAAAACAAAAATACTAACACTAGACGCAAGCAAGGTAAGCCGCGATCAAGAGGTTGTAGACGCTTACTACGCGGATCCTTTAGTGGGTCATGAAAAGCTCTCAGCTCGTTTCTTGGTTAGTATGATTAACACCATGACCGAAGTTAAAAATAACGCAGATAAAATTAATATTCCTCTGTTAATCATGCATGGCACATCTGACGTTATAACTTCCCCGTCTGGTTCACAATGGTTACACCAGGCCATTTCCTCAAAAGACAAGACACTTAACATGTACGACGGTCTTTATCATGAAATTTTTAACGAGCCCGAAGGCCCACAGATATTCTCAGAAATGAGAGATTGGATAGAACGCCATGTCACTTAAGTACACCGTATTTCGGATGTCGCCATAGACAATTCTTCCTATCATCAGCCTACAACCCTTAACAAGTAGTAGCTTTGGTACCCTTAAACGATGCTCAAAGTTGAACAATCTGAAAATATCTTCCGGTTAGTAATGATGCCTAACCGCTCAATGACGTGGGAGACTAATAAAAAGATATTATTGGCGATATTTTGCGTAAATATGACCATCGCGCTTGCTATGGCGTATATGGGAGCCTGGCTTGTTTTACCATTTGCGGGCTTAGAAGTACTTTTAGTGGGAATAGGAATGTACTACGTATCCTGGAAGTTGAGCTTTCGTGAAATCCTTACAATCGAAGCTCACTCACTGATAGTGCAAAAAGGGATTTACTTCCCAAAACAAGAATGGCGATGGCAAAAGAACGCGACTCAACTAATACGCCAAGCAAATAAATACAGAATGAGCGCCCCTACTTTATGGCTAACGCATCTCAATGAATGTATAGAAATTGGAGAGTTTTTAAATCGATCGGAGAAAAAACAGCTTCGCCAATACTTACAAGACATTGGCTTGCCACTAAAAGACATACCCAAACACTAGCCAAGGTCTAAGTCTTTCAAGTCGATCTCGGTTTCGAACGATTATGGAAATAATAGATCATGCAAAAACCAATGATGGCTCCTCCAATATGAGCGAAGTGGGCAATATTCTGTCCGAAAATAGAAAACCCTGTAAACCCAGCGGTCAAATCAATCAACAACAAAACAGGCACAAAAAACTTGGCAGCAATCGGCACGGGCAAAAAAATCAACATGATTTTAAAATTTGGAAACAAGATTGCGAACGCCGCTAATAGACCATAAAGCGCACCAGACGCACCCACCATGGCGCCATAAAAAATTTCACCGACTATATATTCATCAACTAACTGAGAAATAATTGCGGCCCCTATCCCAGAAATTAAATACAAAAGTAGAAATCGCTTTTTACCTAATACTTGTTCAACTATCCGCCCGAACATCCACAATCCAAACATATTCAACAATAAGTGTGTTTCACTGCCATGCAGAAAAATATGGCTAACTAATTGAAACCATTCAAAGTTTTCCGTGTGCCAACTATAGAGTTCCAAACCGGTCCTTTGTCCCGCAAAAAGAGCAAGCAACACAAAGTGCGTCAGCACGGTAATCAAAACTATACGGTTTGTAACTGTACTTAGAGTTCGCTTTATAAAGGACATGGGCATGCACTAGGATGATAGGCTTAGCCTATCTATTCTATTTGATAAACTGCTTCAATCCTAATAACGGGCTAGTTAAATCAGCCAATTTAATTCCTGATACACAATCACAGGCTTTGGCTGAAGAACATCGTTCGCAAAGAAGCCGGGATTTTGGATCAGTCGCTTAAGTTAATACCGTGGATCATAGCAGCGGCTTTAACGGTATTAGACATCAACATGGCCACTGTCATCGGCCCTACACCGCCTGGTACAGGCGTAATCGCGCTTGCCACAGGTTCTACACTAGCGTAGTCCACATCACCCACCAAACGATAACCTTTGGCAACAGTATCATCGTCTACTCGGTTGATACCAACATCAATAATAACCGCGCCCTCTTTAACCATGTCGGCTTTAACGAATTCAGGCACACCAATAGCGGCAATAAGAATGTCGGCTTGGCGGGTAAACTCGTTCAGATTTTTAGTACCACTATGGCAGCAGGTAACGGTGCAATTTGCTTTTTGTCCTTTTTGCACGAGGATATTCATCATGGGCTTACCAACAATATTCGATCGACCAATCACCACCGCATGCTTGCCAGACATCTGTATACCACTGCGGACAATCATTTCAGGGATACCGGTGGGAGTACAAGGTGTAAGGCAGTCGATCCCTATGCTTAACTTACCCACATTTACAGGGTGAAAACCATCGACATCTTTAGACGGATCAATGCGCTCGGTAACGCGATCTTCGTTTATGTGCTTCGGTAATGGTAGCTGCACTAAAATGCCATGCACACTCGGGTCGTTGTTAAGCTCATCAATTTGAGCCAAAAGATCGGCTTCACTTATATCCGCTTGATGAACGATTTTTATCGACTTAACCCCAGTTTCTTCACAAGCCTTAACCTTACTACCTACGTAGGCTTTAGACGCCGGGTCTTCTCCAACTAATACAACCGTCAAACATGGCTGAATGTTCTTGTTCTTTAAGGCATCGACGGCCAGTTTAGCTTCTGCACGAATTTCCGCTGCGATGGCTTTCCCATCAATAATTTGTGTGGCCATTAGAACTCCTAACTTATTCTTCTGTTGATGTTTCAGAATCAGACTCTAGCGCTGATTTTTGTATTCGTCTTGCGAAAAAGAGACCTACTTCAAACAATAGACACACAGGCACTGCTAGCATTACTTGAGAAAAAGGGTCAGGCGGGGTCATTAACATTGCCATCACAAATGATGCCAAGATAAAATAACCACGATTTCGGGCTATTACTTCAGGTGATAGCACACCCATGCGAGTTAAAATCACGATCGCTACTGGCACTTCGAACGCAATTCCAAAGGCAAAAAACAAGCTAAGAGCAAAGCTCATATAAGAAGCAATATCCGGCATATACGCCACACCGTCCGGTGTCATTAGGGCAAAGAACCGAAAAATAAGTGGAAACACAACCGCATAGGCAAAAAGTATGCCTAGATAAAATAGAAACGTGGTGGAAACCACCAACGGCAAAACAATGCTCTTTTCGTTCAGGTAAAGACCAGGTGCAATAAACGCCCAAACTTGATACAAAACAAACGGGACTGCAATCGCAAAAGCCACAGCAAACGCTAATTTAAACGGTGTAAATAAGGTTGCGTGAGGGTCAATTGCAATCATGCTACTGCCTTCAGGAATATTGGCAATCAATGGCGCGGCAAACCAAGCGTACAATTCCTTGGCAAATGGCACTAAACAAATAAACAAAACCAATACAGCACCGAGCGCCCACATTACACGGTTTCGCAACTCAACTAAGTGCGAAACAAAAGGCTGAGAAGTTTGTTCTACAGAGTCGTTCACAAGGGGCCTTTAGGTAGAGAACTCAGTTAAATCAGGTGTCAAACAGAGGGCGTTGACTTAGAGGTGGTGGCCTGATCGGCAATCTCTACTTCATTGAGCGATTCGCCTGGGTCTATGTTCTGATCAGCGGCATCCGCTAAATCAGACCCCATTTGTCGCAAGTCACGTTTTAAATCGGAAATTTCTTGTTTGGCTTTCTGAAAATCCTCAAAAGGAGTGCCTTCCATCTCATCACGCATTTCAGAACGTAAACGAAACATACCTTGGCGAGCCTTACGCACGAAAAATGCCGCTTGCTTGGCCACCTCAGGTAGTTTTTCAGGGCCCATGACAATCAATAACACAACACCGATGACAAGCAGCTCGAAAAAGCCGATATCAAACATAGTAATCGCTTAACTTTTTTTGTCTGAATTTACTGGGTCTGATTCTTCAACAACCTCAGCATTTTCTTTTTCGTCGTCGCTGATCGCTTTTTTAAAACCTTTTACCGCGTCACCGAGGTCACCGCCTACGCCGCGCAATTTTTTGGTGCCAAAAATAAGCGCAACGATCACCAAAACAATCAGTAACTGCCAAATTGAAATTCCGCCAATACCCATAATAGAGTCCTCATTTATTAATCTGTTCTTACGGCCTTCTCGATCAAACCAGAAGTCCCCATACGTCGTGCCAGTTCATCAGTCACGGCTTTTGGCGACGAACCTTGCTGCACTAATAACACCATTGTATGAAACCACAAATCAGCGATTTCATAGACTAGCTTATCTAAATCACCATCTTTGGCCGCCATTATAGTCTCGGCCGATTCTTCACCCACTTTTTTTAGAATGGCATCGAGGCCTTTCGCATAAAGTGACGCCGTATAAGATGAACCAGGTTCAGCGTCAACACGTTGCAACAAAGTATCGTGCAATTGTGCAAGTATATCTTGAGACTGTGTCATCTATGAATAAATTTCTGAAGGGTCTTTAATAACCGCGTCAACGGTTTCCCACTCTTGACCATTATATACGCGATAAAAACAATTGTACCTACCTGTATGGCATGCAATTCCGCCCTTTTGCTCAACACTCAAAAGCAGTGCATCACCATCACAGTCTAATCGAATTTCTTTAACTAATTGTTGATGTCCTGACTCTTCCCCTTTGCGCCACAACTTTTGACGCGAACGCGAATAATACACTGCCTTATTGGTAGCTAAAGTTTCTTCGAGTGCGGCACTGTTCATCCAAGCAACCATCAAGACAACGCCGGTGTTGGTGTCTTGAGTGATGGCTTGCACGAGACCTGCCTCGTTCCACTTTATGTCGTTTAAAGGTGAATTCATAAAACTATCATAAGCGTTTATAAGCGAACTTCAATACCAGCAGCACGCATAGCTTGCTTGGCTTGCTCCAAAGTGTATTCACCAAAATGAAAGATACTGGCCGCCAAAACGGCATCAGCACCACCATTGACAACCCCTTCGACAAGATGTTCTAAGTTTCCGACTCCGCCAGAAGCAATCACCGGAATAGTCGTAGCATCACTCACGGCTTTAGTAAGCTTTAGATCATAACCCGTCTTAGTGCCATCACCATCCATACTAGTAAGCAGTATTTCACCAGCGCCGTAATCGGCCATTTTTCTGGCCCATTGTATCGCGTCAATACCGGTTTTTTTGCGCCCACCGTGGGTAAATATCTCCCAACGATCCGCTTTGTCGCCGTTATCAAGAAACATAGTTTGTTTTGCGTCAATCGCAACCACGATACACTGCGAACCAAAATGTCGCGACGCTTGCTGAACAAATTCCGGCTTAAAGACTGCTGTGCTGTTAACGGAAATTTTATCCGCGCCAACATTAAGTAATTTGTGCACATCGTCAAGCTCACGCACACCACCGCCAACAGTCAGCGGAATAAATACCTCGCGCGCTACCTCGGAAACCACATTTAAAAGCGTGCCGCGATTTTCAGACGTGGCAGTAATATCTAAAAATGTGATCTCATCGGCACCTTGTTGATTATAGCGTTTGGCAACCTCAACAGGATCACCAGCATCGCGGATACCAACGAAGTTAACGCCTTTTACGACGCGTCCATTATCAACATCCAAACATGGAATAACTCGCTTGGCTAAGGGCATTAACTTACTGCCTCATCAACCTTTAACTTATCTAAATAGGCTTGCGCTTTAGCAAAATCAAGCGTCCCTTCGTAAATTGCACGCCCCGTTATAACACCGCTTATACCGCTCGTCTCAACCGCTTGTAAAACGCTCAGATCATCCAGATTGGTAACCCCACCAGAGGCAATAATCGGTATAGAGACAGATTCGGCCAGTAGTTTAGTCGCCTCGACGTTCACTCCTTGCATCATCCCATCACGCGCGATATCAGTATAAATAATGGCTTGTACACCGTCATTTTCAAAACGCTTGGCCAGATCAACCACGTTGTGCTCTGTAAGTGTGGCCCATCCATCAATAGCAACCATGCCATCTTTGGCATCTAAACCAATAATTAAATGCTGGCCATATTTGGGTGCTATCTGACTAATGAATTCAGGTTTTTTAGCCGCCAAGGTGCCAATAATGACATATTCAACACCCACATCTAGATAAGCCTGGATAGTCTCAACATCACGAATTCCACCACCTATTTGTATAGGCACATCGGGATGTGCTTTAGCGATCTCGTTTATGGCTCGCGCGTTCGCGGGCTTACCGGCAAAGGCTCCGTCTAGGTCAACTAGGTGCAAGCGCCTTGCGCCTAACTCTACCCATTTATCGGCCATAGCCACTGGGCTATCACCAAAAACGGTTGAGTCTTCCATCAAACCTTGGCGCAAGCGCACGCACTTGCCGTCTTTAATATCGATCGCGGGAATTAATAACATGTTTTACCAATCGCCATTCCAGGCAGCAAAATTTTTCAATAAACGTAATCCGTCAGCATGACTTTTTTCTGGGTGGAACTGAGTCGCAAACAGTTTATTCGAAGCCACCGTGGCGATGAATTCATGACCGTAATCGGCACGACCAACCACAGAATCAGACTCACCGTCGAGCCGCATATTGGCGCAATATGAATGCACAAAATAAAAGTGAGAATGATCATCAACACCATGCCAAAGCGGGTGCGGCCTTATTTGGGCAACTTGGTTCCAACCCATTTTTGGAATTTTTAATACCCGCGTATCGTCACGCGCAGAATGAAAGTTAGAGAAATGACGAACTGAGCCATCAAACAGACCTAATCCATCAGTGCCGCCATCTTCTTCGCAATGCTTAAACAAAGCCTGCATACCAACGCAGATAGCAAACACCGGTTTTATTCCAAGGCTATGCGTTATTGCATCCCTTAAATTTTTATCATCAAGTTGCCTAAACCAAGTTCCAATAGCACCTTGACCGGGTAAAACGAGTTTATCAGCATTCAAAATTTGTTGCTCATCGGCACTAATAAGCACCTGCGCATTCGGCGCCACACTTTGCATGGCACGCAGAACAGATTGCAGATTACCCACACCCATATCAACCACAACAATTTTCATAAGGCGCTAACTAGAGACTGCCTTTTGTAGAAGGTATTACGCCAACACTGCGCTCGTCGTATTCCAAGGCCATGCGTAAGGCTCGGCCAAAGGCTTTGAAAATTGTTTCGGCAATATGATGCGCGTTTTTGCCTCGCACGTTGTCTACATGCAAGGTGAGGCGTGCATGGTTAACGAAGCCATGAAAAAACTCATCAAACAAATCGACATCAAAACCACCAATACGCGCGCGCTTATAATCAACACTATGCATACAGGTTGGACGTCCAGAAAAATCAACCACAACGCGGCTCAACGCTTCATCCAAAGGCACATAGGCATGACCATAACGACGTATGCCTTTTTTGTCGCCTACGGCTAGAGCAACGGCTTGACCGATAGTAATACCAATATCTTCAGTGGTATGGTGGTCATCTATATGCAAGTCGCCAGTACATGCAACCTCAAGATCGATGAGACCATGTCGACCAATTTGATCCATCATGTGCTCAAGAAAAGGCACATTTGTGTCAAATTTAGTGATACCAGTACCGTCAAGATTGAGCTTTACTCTTATCTGGGTTTCACTGGTATTGCGCTCCACTTCAGCCACTCGGGCCGGTCGTTTTACAGTCATCGTTTGAGCCGTATATCATGTATATTAGTTGTTGAAATCGCCACAAGCGGACGCATATCAATAATTAGAGGGCGAATAGTACCAAATTCATGTTCGCTGAGGCAGACAAAATCTTAAGCAATCCAGAGTTTTATTGTAGAAAAACGCTATGAATAATGAGACGCAAAACCCGATCGTTGAAACTGCCTTAAAGCCAATTCATTATGTAAGCACCATTCCCGAAAAATATCGTGATCACATCCGCAATAAAGCCATAGACAGGGCAAAAACGCGAATTATAGTAGCCGGTAACGATCCTAGAAAAATGAGTCAAGAAGACCTAGAAATAGTAGTACGAGAAGAAGAAGATAAGATCAAAGGGTGGATCAAACAAAAGGGCATACTCGCGGTTCTTGCCTTACTCGGACTAAACCTTTTCGGCTAAGACATTATGTTCAAGCAAGCCTTTCGTTTCGCCTTTATCGCGCTCATATGGAAACAATATAAGAGTTTGATCATATCGACTCTTATGCTTTTCGCCTACTTATTCTTGATCAGTAATGTTCACAGTGACTATCTAAGCCATCTTCAACTGCAGCAAAAAAGCGACTCAAGTGGCTTAAGCTTTTTATATAAGTGGCTCGCTTATGCAACGGGAATAAGCGCTTACTTTATGTTTCATTGGTGGCGATCAAAACCAAAAAAGTCTAATAACAAAGAAAAAATTATGGCTGAATTAGAGAGCTTAAATACAGATGATGATCCGTTCGCAAATATCCGCAAACGCAGAAATCTAAGAAGCCGCGCAGACTTTATTGATGGTAAAGACTAAGGTCTAGATTCAGAAAATTGGACAAAAAAAATCCGCTGGAGTAAACCTCCAGCGGATAAAAATGAGGGCTTTTAACCCCCCCCAAGGATCTCAAATAAGCACGGGTTGGAAATGCTTATCGAGAAGATAACTTGTCTGGGAGAGTACTAAGAATCTTATATACAGTGCATCAACGCTCCTTCCTGATCGTTTGCACATTCTTCATCCCCCCCGGGTGAGTGACATAATAATCAACATCACTAAGTAGCAAAGATAAATGAGGTAGAAATAAAAGTCAAGGCGGTTTTACAATCAGGTCCAAGCTATCTTATAACGATTTAAAAAAAAATAGGAAAGGCTTAATTTACAAGGTCTAGATTACGGCTAATCAAGGCACTGTAATTAGAGCCGAACAAATTAAAGTGATTTAAAGCGTGATATAGATTATAAATCGCATGTAATTCCAATTCCTTCGCTGGCTTTGGAAAGGACTCTCTATAGCTAAGGTAAAAATTATCATCTAGAGAACCAAACAAATTTGTCATTGCAATATCAACCTCGGAATCGCCGTAATAAGGAGCAGGGTCAAAAACGCTCAGGCCTTTCCGTGTTTTACAATAAGCGATATTGCCACTCCATAAATCTCCATGCAGCAAAGACGGAACTGGATTGACCGGTAAAAAATCATCTAAACGATCTAAGATTGCCTCAATAGCTCGAAGCATCCTGCTCGAAAGACCATTTTGAGATGCTAAATTAAGTTGGGGCAGTAAACGCTGATCACGAAAAAAAGTAAGCCAATTTTCAGACACTGCGTTTACTTGTAGGGTGCTACCGATATAATTATCGCTAGGCCAGCCATAATTTTCGGCCGTAACTTTATGGTGCCTGACTAAACCTTCGGCACAACGGCACGCATTTGAGCGATCGATGGGCGCAATGGACAAACACGACATCACTAGCACCGTCGACTTAGCTAATTCGAAATTAAAATAAGGGTGCGGATACAGGTTAGCGACCTCAGTATCACTTAACAAAACTAGGGAATGGTATTCAGATTCTAGAATATGTTTATTCAAAGCCGCATTTACTTTAATAAAAAACGATCTATCTCTAGTTTTCAGTCGATAAGTCTGATGCGTATCGCCTCCAGCGACGGGCTGCAAACGCGGGTCTATAAGTTCAACACCCAGCTCCTGCTCGATCCGCAAACTTAGGCCGGTCGTCAATTTGTCTGAAATCATTGCAGGCACTTTTCTATATCAAACAACGACAAGGCACCTAAAGCTTGGCTTAGACTCACAGAAGACTCCTGCGTAAGACCAAGCGTAGCCAATAGACTCGCTATTAATACCTCGGCATTAGAACCCGTATCTTCGCGCCACGCTGAAACAGACATTGACCCATCGCGCTTAGACATTCGACGTCGCTGATCATCAAGTAACAATGGAGCATGAAAATACGCTATCGGCTCTCGATTGGAGTCTAATAGGTGTGCAAGATATTTCTGGCGCGCAGTAGAAGCCGCTAAGTCGGCTCCGCGAATCACTTGCGTAACGCCCTGATCTAAATCATCTGCAACAACGACCAGCTGGTAAGCGAATAAGGAATCAGCCCTTTTAATAACAAAATCACCGCTTTGTTCTGCTAGATCCGCGCCCACCTTAAGTCTAAGCGCCGGCGCCTTCTGACGCTTTCTTTGTACAACTTGTAGCGCACTAAGATTACGGCAAGTGCCTGGATAAATAAGCTCCGCAGGCTCGCCACCATTATCAGATTGGGGGGCGCTAGCGGCATTACGAATATCTCGACGCGAACAAAAGCACGGGTAGACAAGATTCTGTTGCTCCAAGCTTTTTAGCGACTCTTGGTATAAGTCTTGTCGGTCAGATTGAAACACAACTTCGCCGTCCCAATCTAAGCCGAGCCACTCCAAATCACGTAAAATTTGATCTGCACTGCCCTTAACAACGCGCGGCGAATCTATGTCCTCCATACGCAAAAGAAAACGGCCGCCTTGCATGCGCGTGTGCAACCAGGCTAAAAGCGCTGTTCTCAGATTACCCATATGCAGTGCACCTGTGGGACTAGGAGCGTAACGGCCTACAACTGTATCATTCTCATACATTCAAAAATAATAGCATTACAAATGCTACGATAGCGCAAAATACCTGTCTGAAAATTGGCCGTCCATCCCATACACACCCTGAAAATTGCTCCTGCATTTTCAGGATACCGTCCATCCCATACACACCCTGAAAATTGCTCCTGCATTTTCAGGATACCGTCC
>CAYSUU010000017.1:31028-64961 GCA_964434375.1 uncultured Gammaproteobacteria bacterium
CCGTCCATCCCATACACACCCTGAAAATTGCTCCTGCATTTTCAGGATACCGTCCATCCCTGGACATAAAAAAACCCCGGCGTCTTTTGACTCAGGGGCATAATCAGCAAAACTGAATTCCTAGGAGATGAATTCAGTTTTGCTATAAGTAAAACCTTCTATCTGAAAGATTTAAAACTTATGATTGGCGTTTAAACAAAAAATTATCTATTGATAATTTATTACCGCCTTGCGCCACTAGCATCGCTAGAATAATCATCCATAGATAATGCTGATGATCTTCGAAGCCAGGCACGAAAAACTGAATGACGATAGTCATAACTAAAAGGCCTAATGCGCCAATTCGAGTGAATAAACCAACAAACAGTAGTGCCGGTAGCACTAATTCACCGAAGGTAGCCGCATAAGCTGATATTTCCGGCGGAAACGATTCAGGTAAAAATGAGATAACAAATTCGCCATCTTCTTCGGGATCAAAAAGCTCTACGGTTTCCTCCATATCGCCAAATTTAGCAACACCTGAGCGCCAAAATATCAAGCCAACATAAATACGCGCCCATACATTCACAACCGGCGTTAGCAGGTTCGAGCACATATCACCAAACGCTATTATCAGATTTTTCATTTACAGTCTCATTTACTTCATTGTTAATAAGCTAGTTATTGTGAACTTTTTTTCTATTAGTGCAAGAGTTAATATTATATAGACGCCAATAATTAGGCTGCTTGACTTGCTACTTTGGACCGAAGTAAGCCAAGCTCAAAAATAAGTCCTAGTGCCGCCGACATTTCCTCGGCCGCTATAGACCCCTGTAAGGCCTCTATGCCCTGCAATAAATTGTCGCTCTTTTGTAGCTCTCGTAGCAGTGCGAGTTGAGTTTGGTCAATTCGAATATTGACCACCTGATACTCTGCGCGACAAACTAAAATAATATCTTGGCCGTCATCTAGACTGACACCCACCTCACCGTCATAATCCGGTAAGGACTGCTCATGAATCGACATTATCGGATAATCACTAACGATTAAATGGAGGTTGTCGGTTACATAGACTGGCATACTCAGCAATACATCCTGAGGAAAATTACTCGGGTCTAGAGCAGGCGTATCGGCCGCGTAATAAGCTGCGTGCAGGGCCCACTCATAACGCATTAAGTCAGGCAAATAGACAAGCGAGGACAATCCCTCAAAGTAATCAAAAGTATCGGTAAAATTCTCACCGTACAAATGAATATTTCCTTCTTTAGGAGGCGATTTTTGAACAAAAACTTGCGCCATTTGCTTAAAGAAATCCTGCCCAACAACACCCTTGGTCGCTGGGAAAACGTCAGCTAAATAATCCTGCAAGGCAGCAAAAACGTTATTCTGATAAATCCAAAAACGATGCGAATAGTCTGTCTGGGCGCTAGGCAGATGATTTCCTTTTAGAGCAAGTAAGCGTTCTATAAAGTCAGCTTGCTCGCTCTCTAAACTCGCTTTATCCACTTCTGGCTTAGAAAAGGCTAGGTTAGATTCAGGCTGTTTAGTCACAGCAGGCGTATTGATCGCGTCAGCCAGCAGCTTATCGGCTTTGTTACATTCACCTAAAAGCACTTCAAAGTCTGGAAAATCCGAATCCCATTCAAGCAAACTTGGCCGAGAACCGTGCGTCTTAAGCGTATATTCAAATAAATCCCAAACTGGCGGGTAGACCGTATGATTGTGGGTATCGATCAGTACAGTTTCCTCAACTCCACCTCGGTCGCCAACAACCTCGGTATAACCAGCAAGGTGATACTCGCCAATCAAAGACGAATCAAGCTCGTTGATGTAAGCGATAGCATCTCGCTTTACATTGGTAGCACTAACATGAATATTATTAACATCAATCAATAATAAGCAGCCTGTCCTACGTGCTAACTCATTTAGAAACTCCGGCTCAGGAATTTGCAATTGATCAAACACTAAATAGTTTGAGGGGTTTTCGACTAGAATTTGACGACCTAGCGCGTCCTGCATTTGCTCAACATGGCTACAAACAATACTCAGTGCTTGTTCGGTTAAAGGCAAAGGTAACAGGTCTGGCACATGACGATGCGCATAAGCGCTCCAAGCCAAGTGGTCAGAAACCAAAAACGGCTCTAGTTCATCGACTAGTTGTTTCAATTCTCTTAAGTGGTGCGCATCCAATGCGTCAGAACGACCGAGCGACAAACCTACGCCATGTAAGGAAAGAGGATAATCTGCGCGAAGCTCTCTAAGTTTAGCGCGTGCTAGAGACTCACCAAAGTAATTTTCGGAATGTGCCTCTATAAACCCAAGTTTGGGCTTATGTTCAACAATCGGGCCAAATAATTCTGGCCGAATTCCAAGACCCGATTGCATCAAAACTACCTAACTGAAAAATTAAGATTGTTCAGTCTCTTTTTTTGGAGCCTTAACATTACCGCCAACGATTTTTTCACAAGTACCTTCAGGAACATAAACCCATTCGTTTGGATCACCGTCCACTGTAGAGTAACCGGCACAAGCGTGGCCATTAGCACCACAATCGTTTTGTCCAGCCTTAACAATGCCTTGGCATTTTTCATAACCTTCTTTACCAGCTTGAACTGGGCTCGAAACTAGCGCTAAGGCTAGGATAGATGTTGCCGCAACCGCAGCAGCACCGCTTTTCTTAGAAATTGAACTTGTCATTAATATATCCTCGGATTAGATTGATTCGCCATTGCGGTCAACTAGACGACCACCAACAACTGTTTCATCGGTTTGATCGGCAATTTTGTCACAAGCTTTAGCAAGCTTCTTCTCTTTAGTGCCTTCGGGTGCTTCAGCAGTACCTGCACAAATTGCAACGATGTTCGCACATGTTCCAGTTGGTACTTTAATCCACGCGCCAACCATGTTGTCTTCGGTTGCGTTACCTTGGCAAGAAATACCAAGTGATGTTACGGCACAAGTATTTTTGCCGCCTTTTACAACGTCGCCGCAACGTTCAGTACTTTTTGCAAAAGCAACGGTTGGTACTGCACTAATTAAGGCTGTTGCTAATACTGACGTCGCTAAAGCGGCGCCAACAGTAGTCGCTGATTTTTTTGATTTTAGTTGTTTCATAATAAGTTGCTCCTGAAATAAATGATGTTTTCAAATGTTACAATACTAAAGAACCGAGGTTTTGCGCATAGCTTACACGCTCAAACCATTTTTTTGATAAAAAGACCAATACATTACAACAATTTTATGGAATTAGTAGATAAAAAGGGCATCTATGTCGTCGACGCTGAGTACTTTCAGGCCGAATTGGCTGCTATTCATTTAGTTCGATCTAAGGATCGGCTCGCAATTATCGATAGTGGTACACAGCACTCAGTAAAGAACGTTAGCTTAGCGCTAGAAACGCTAGAACTCAATTATAGCAATGTTGACTATATAATACTGACCCATATACACCTTGATCACGCCGGCGGTGCAAGTGCTCTAATGGATTTATGTCCAAATGCCAAACTCGTGGTGCATCCGCGGGGTGCGCGTCATATGGCCGACCCAACAAAGCTCATTGCCGGCTCCAAGGCCGTATATGGCGAAACTCAGTTTAAGCGACTTTATGGCGAAATTAGGCCCATCGACGAGGCACGCATTATTGAAACATCAGATGGCTTTAAATTAGATTTCGGCCAACGCGAACTTGCATTTATCGATACCCCTGGGCATGCCAGCCATCATCATTGTATTTACGATAAACATAGCGAGTCTATGTTTACCGGCGACACCCTTGGTGTTTGCTATCGTGCACTGCGCAATAAAGACCATTCATTTATATTACCAACCACCACACCTGTGCAATTTAATCCCGACGCACTGCACGAGTCTATCGACAAAGTCATGGCTTTTGCTCCCAAGACTCTCTATCTCACTCACTATAGTAAGGTAACGCCAACAGCACGCATGATCGCTGGCCTACACGAGCAAATCGATGACCTAGTCATGCTGACCGAACAAGCCTTCGAGAATAGTGATACAGCGGAAAAAAAATTAAAACAATCAGTAGAAGATTATTTAGTCAATCGATGCTGCAATGAACTTAAAGACCTAAGCGAAGACGTCGCTCGCCAATGGCTAACTCTTGATGCGCAACTTAATGCGCAAGGTTTAGCATTTTGGTGGCAACATAAACGTACAGCTTAACTAGGCGTGGCGCGTAGTTAGCGTTAGAATTCGCTTTTTAGTGAGCCTAGTTCATTTTTTCCAGAGAATACGACGTGAAACCCCAACTACAACAGCTTTTCACACGCGCCATAAATCAGTTGAAGGCTCAAGAAATCCTCCCAGAAGAACATCAAGTAGAGGCGCAATTTGAGCGCACGCGGCAAAAAGAACATGGCGACTTTGCTACCAATGTTGCTATGACTCTGGCCAAACCAGCGCGCAAAAATCCGCGCGAACTGGCACAACTCATCATTCAAGCATTGCCCGAAGACCCACTCATCGACAACATTGAAATTGCCGGCCCCGGTTTTATTAACGTATTTTTAGCGCAACAATCTCGTTATGAAGTGCTGAACCAAGTGTTTGCACAACAACAACGTTTTGGATTAGCGCAAGAAAACTCGCGTGACAGAATTTTAATTGAGTTTGTGTCCGCCAATCCAACGGGGCCACTGCATGTTGGACATGGACGCGGTGCCGCTTACGGGGATGCCCTAGCGCGCGTTTTAAAAGCCGCTGGGCATACTGTTGAAAGCGAGTATTATGTTAACGATGCTGGCCGACAAATGGATATTCTAGCGATCAGCGTTTGGGTTCGTTACCTACAAGCACTAGACCAAAACATCGACCTTCCTGACAATGCCTACCAAGGAGAATACGTGACGCGGATGGCTGAAAGTATCGTCAGCGATCATGCTGATGCTTATCGATTAAATGCGGAACAATTTAAAGCCGTACGGCAAGGGCTGGATGATGAAGCGGCTCTCGATGCGACCATTGCGCTGGCAAAGGAGGAACTTGGCGTTAAAGGCTTTGCTGTATTTTTCGAGCTTGCCTTAAACAGTATTCGCGATGATATTTGCGAAGACCTAGAAGAATTCGGTGTGAAGTACGACACTTGGTTTTCAGAGCGCTCACTGTTCGATAACGGCAAAATCACGAGCGCTCTAGATACTCTGAAAAGCAGCGGCGATGTATACCAAAAGGGTGGCGCATGGTGGTTTAAGGGCACAGCCTATGGCGACGAAAAAGACCGTGTGGTAGTTCGAGACAATGGACAGCCAACCTACTTTGCGTCTGATATTGCCTACCACCACGATAAAATCGCACGCGGCTTTGATTTAACTATTAACGTCTGGGGCTCAGATCACCACGGCTATATCCCGCGCGTTAAAGCATCGTTACAAGCGCTCGGGCTTGATCCCGAGAAGCTAAAAGTACTATTGGTTCAATTTGCAGTACTTTATCGAAGCGGTGAAAAAATTAGTATGTCGACACGCAGCGGAGAATTTGTCAGCTTGCGAGACCTGCGCAAAGAAATTGGTTCAGACGCAGCACGTTTCTTTTATGCCATGCGTAAGTCAGAACAACACATGGACTTCGATTTAGACTTAGCGAAAGAGCAAAGCAACGACAACCCTCTGTACTATGTGCAATATGCACATGCTCGTATTTGCCGATTATTTGAAAACGCGCAACAACAAAAAGTAGACTTAGAAACGCTAGACAAGGCGGATTTTTCTCTGCTAAATAGCGCGCATGAAAACAAACTTCTGAGCTTAATCGCGAGACTACCAGAGACGATTAATAAAGCCGCAAACGACTACGAACCGCATCAAATAAATTACTATTTACGCGATATAGCCACGGCCTTTCATTCCTATTACAACACTAGCAAGTTCCTACAAGCCGAACCCGCTCAACGCGATGCGATGTTAGCCTTATGTAAGGCTACTCAGCATGTGCTTCATAATGGCTTAACCGTACTCGGAGTGAGTGCACCCGAATCGATGTAATTAGTAAGCAATAAAATGTAGCTATTATGTAATTTAGGTTTCACCAACCGCGATTTCAAAGTACTGTAGATAAATGCCTCAAGCTCGACGAATAATCAAAGAAACCAAGACAAAAAAAGCTAAATTTAAGCTGAATTTGCCGTGGGGTTTATTGCTAGTGGTTGGAGCTTCTGCCTTTCTAGTATTTAAACTTATTCAAGGCGCTGGGCAAGATCAATCACATGACTCAAAATTGGGTCAAGGCCTCAAAGTTTGGTGGCAGAAAAACCAAGCTAGCAGCGAAAACGAAAATCAGTCTATCAAGAGCTTAATTGACGATAAAAGCACATCGAAAGAGTTCGACTTTTATTCGGTGCTTCCTAATATTGAACAAATCATGCCCGATGATTTGCCCGAGGCAGAACCAAAACGCGCACCAACAAATCTAGATTTTTTCTTACAAGCGGCCTCTTTTCGCGCCCATGCGGATGCCGAAAAATTAAAGACTCGTCTTGCACTTAAAGGGTTTGCTTCAATTACGCAGCGCAGAGCAACGGAAGATAATGGTGTATTTTATCGAGTTCGGATTGGCCCATATTCAGATAGCCGAAAGGCAAAAACAGCCAAAAACAAATTGCAAAAACTTGGCGTTCGACCGTTTATTTTTACCGTTAAGAAATCCTAAGAAAACAAGTTCTTAAGCAAATTTCTGAGCAAGATCGTTTAACGCGTTCTTTAACTTTAGCTCAGAGTCAAGTTCGCCAAGCATCGTTTTCAATGCTTTAAGGCGCTTGCATAAAGTATTGATGGTTTCATCAAAATCCTGGCTATTATCAGACTTAGAAGGATCTTTTAAACCCCAGTGTACGCTCACTGCTTGACCAAACCAGACTGGACACGGTTCACTCGCCGCGCTATCACACAGGGTAATAATCGCATCAGCGCCAAAACCTTCGAATTCGCTCCAAGACTTACTGCGTAAATTTCGAATGTCTATTCCATGGCGCTGCAGAGCATTTAATGACGAAGGATGAACTTGCCCTTGTGGCGAACTTCCTGCGCTAGCGGCAATGAGTGAGCCATCACCAATATGATTAGCAATCGCTTCAGCAAGAATGCTGCGACAACGATTATGAGTACAAATGAATAATAACTTCATGGGCTAGTCAGTCTCATTTGAATCTTCTACCTCACGCTCTAATAAAGCCGTTAGCTGTGCAACTTTTCGCTCCAATATGTCTAGCCTTTTATTAGCTCGGCGGCGTTTCATATGATCTTTGTAAGGCACTGTAGGACTACCGCCGTAAACACCTGGCTTTAAAACGTCTTGAAGAACGGCAGCACGATGCACTAATACCACATCATCAACCACCGTTTTATGATCCAGTATGCCGGTTTGCCCTGAACAAACAACACGCTTGCCCAAAACCGTAGATCCTGCTATTCCCGTTTGAGAAACTAAAATCGCATGTTCTCCGATCACACAATTATGCGCTACATGCACCAAGTTATCGATTTTAGTACCTCGCTCTACGATTGTTTCGCCAAACGTCGCTCGATCAACACAAGAACATGAACCAATACGCACATCGTCTTCAATAATCGCAATACCAGTATGCGGAATACGGTGATACGCATGATCTTGGTCTTGCACAAAACCAAAGCCCTCACCACCGATAACCGCATTGGCTTTAACGATTACATTCTCACCTAAAATACAGCCATAACCTATATTGACATTGACATGCAAAATACAACCATCGCCAATTTGCGCGTCGTGTTCAACTACCGCGCCAGCGCGAACAATAACGTCGTCACCAAGAACCACATTAGCACCCACCACCACATAAGGACCAATACGACAATTTAGTCCCATTTTTACACTTTCATGTATCACCGCAGTGTCATGGATGGCGGGCCACTCAGAGTCGCTGGAGTCATAGTCTTGGAAACGCTGCTTCATCAAGGCCATCGCCATACGCACATCAGACACGGCGACCATAAAAGCGGTGCTTGATTCAGCATGTTTATCAAAGACATCTAGGTCGGTAATAATAACCGCCGCCTGTTCCGGTAAAGATTGGTTTTTACCAACAAATACTAAACTATTAGTATTGGCATTTTTTGGATCAGACGTATGAGTAAAATCGACAGCAGCGCCGCAGTGCTTAAGAATCAAATGTGAGAAATGATCAAGCAATTCATTAGAGGTAAATTTCATGTATTAATAATACGCCAGCGAGTCCAATCATCCTAGTGTTGGGCTCATAGATTGTTTATAGTTAGCGCTGCCCAAATTTGACCTTCCAAATCATGTTTTATCGCGTTCTCGTCATAATCTTTATTACTGCTGCTCTGACTGCATGTCAGGATAAGCGAGACCAATCAGAAGGCCAAAATGACAGCGAGCAGACAGTAGCCCTAACGGCGATAGAAGCAAACGATAAGATTTCTCATTTTTTAATGGGAACAGGGAGTGTTCAGGGGGTTTATTTTCCAATTGGTGGGGTAATTTGCCGACTGGTTAATCGCAATAAACACTTACACAAAATTCGTTGCTCCTTAGAAAGCACTAGCGGGTCTATTGCCAATCTTCGCGACTTGGAACAGCAAAAATTTGATTTAGTATTTGCCCAATCAGACTGGCAATACCACGCTTACAATGGCACCAGCACATTTGAGAAAGACGGGCCTAAGTCAGACCTGCGAGCGGTGTTCGCACTAGAGGCCGACCCTCTTGCCCTATTAGTACCGCAAGACAGCGATATTCTATCTTTCGATGATCTAGCCGGGCGAACAGTCAGCTTTGGTTATACCCGGTCACTGCAACATAGAATTATCGACGATTTCTTAGAGGTTAAAAAGTGGACCAACAAGAATTTTAAGGAAGTTCGCCCTATGAGCGACGAACGACAAGTAAGACAGGTTTGTGATGGTCAACTCGAAGCAATTTTACTACTCAACAGCAGCCTTAGTGACCGACTTAAGGACCTTAGCGAAGACTGCAAATTGAGAGTGCTGGAGATTGAAGGCGAAGAAGTGAAACAAGTGGTTTTACAAAAACCTTATTATCGAATAGCGAGAGTGCTATCAGGAAGCTTGCTAGAAACAAATGAAAAAATAATGTCTTTCGGTTTAGGCGCAACTGCAGTAGCCAGCGAAAAAACATCTCCCAAAGCGATCTATCACATTGTTAAAGAAGTGGCGGAAAATTTTAATGACTTTAAATCGCTTCACCCGTCACTAGCCGCACTTGATAAACGCGAACTGTCAAACGCTGGAATCGCAATTCCTCTTCACCCTGGTGCAGTGCGATATTATCGCGAAGCACGACTACTTAAAAAGTAGACCTATGAACACTCAACAAGTATTAAAGACCTTAAAGCAGGGCAACCAACGTTTTTTAAAAGCCATTAAGAATGACAACGCCTTAGAAATTCCGGTCAGTACTCTACCATCGGCAACCATACAAAGACCGAGTGCCGTGATTGTCTCTTGCTCCGACTCTCGAGTGCCACCTGAACTCATCTTCTCGTGCGGGCTTGGCGAAATTTTCGTGGTGAGAGTTGCAGGCAATGTGGTCACTCCGTCGCAAATGGCAAGCATAGAGTTTGCTTGCCAGACTTTCGGTACCCGCTTGGTTGTTGTACTCGGACATACTAATTGCGGGGCAATAAAGGCTTGTGTGTCCGCCATGATAAGCAATACAGACAAAGACGCGACACCAGAAAAAAATAAACAAGACATCAATAACATTGATACGGTAATGCAAGAAATCGAACCCGCAATCAGGGCGACTCTAGACAAAGGTGAAAACCTACACTCAGAACACTTTTGTGCCCGGGTGGAAGAAACCAACATACAAATAGTAAGCAAAAACATCGCCTCTCGTTCTTTGATTCTAGAATCGATGCACGATCTAAAAATAGTGGGCGCCCAATACGATCTTGCTTCAGGCGAAGTAAAGTTTTATGGCTAAACCAAATTTGAATTAAAAAAACTGAAGGTTAGTAAGTGGAGTTAATTAATAACTACGGTGCGATTATTTTAATCGGCGCCTGTGCTGTTGCTTTGTTCATGGCTTGGGGTATTGGCGCGAACGATGTCGCTAATGCAATGGGCACATCAGTAGGGTCTAGAGCCTTAACCATCAAACAGGCAATCATGATTGCCATTGTGTTTGAGTTCTTGGGCGCCTATTTAGCCGGTGGCGAGGTAACCTCAACAATTCGCAAAGGCATCGTTGACCCAAGTGGGCTTAGCGAGAGCCCTGAGCTATTTGTGTTCGGCATGATCGCCTCGCTGCTAGCGGCGGGCACCTGGTTACTGATCGCAAGCGTCAAAGGCTGGCCGGTCTCTACCACTCACTCAATCGTCGGCGCTATCGTAGGCTTTGCGGTGGTCGGCATGTCGGTAGATGCAGTCAGTTGGGGTGAATTAGGAACCATCGCGGCAAGCTGGCTAGTGTCTCCACTAATAGCAGGAACGTTTTCGTTCATACTGATCATTAGCGTTCAAAAACTTGTCATCAACACTGATCAACCTTTGCTCAACGCTAAAACGTATCTTCCGTTTTACATGTTTTTGGTTGGTTTCATGATTGCTATGGTGACCTTAATCAAAGGCCTTAAGAATACTGGTTTTAACCTCGATTTCGGCTTTCAAAGCAAACTGTTAAATAGCTTGCCCTTGTCGATTGTACTCGGCATAGTGGTCGCGCTAGTAGGCCGCATTATGCTGAATCGGGTTAATACGGAATCTAGCAAACACGATAACGTCGAAGGCTTATTTGCCATTCTGATGATTTTTACTGCGGCCGCAATGGCCTTCGCTCATGGTTCGAACGATGTTGCCAACGCCATCGGCCCCTTGGCCGCAATCGCAGGCGTAATTGAATCCGGCGGCGTAATCGCCAATAAATCCGCAGTACCTTCCTGGGTTTTAATTCTCGGTGCCGTAGGTATCGTAATCGGCCTTGCCACTTACGGTTTTAAGGTGATGGGCACCATCGGTCGAAAAATTACCGAGCTCACACCAAGTCGCGGATTTGCTGCAGAACTTGGCGCTGCGACAACGGTGGTGTTTGCCTCTAGTCTGGGCTTACCTATCTCCACCACCCACACGCTTGTTGGCGCGGTACTAGGGGTTGGTTTAGCGCGTGGTGTTTCCGCTTTAGATTTTAAGGTAATCTCTCGAATCGTTATGTCTTGGCTAGTCACCATTCCGGCTGGTGCTGGTTTCTCTATTTTGTTCTTCCTTATTTTGAAATCAATCTTTATGTGATTTCAAAATAAGACATATATTACAGACGCTACACTACCCCTAAGCAAAACCATCGGCTTGCTGAATATCCTCTCCTAGACGAATCAAGCGGCTGTCTTTAACGGCCGCTTGGCGATGAAAAACAATTAATTGATAATCTGGGTCTGTCACCATCGCCAAGAAAGCCGCTGCATTAGGGTATTGAGCAATGAAAGTAATATCCCAATGCTCTGCCCGTGGCCCAATTAGTACAGTTTCTGGTACTCCACGCCATAAAATAGAACCACCGACTTTATTGAAAATAGCCTGACTGTGTTCACCATAGGTTTTATATGCTTGAGCGCCAGTGGCTACTCGTCCGTCTTTATAATTCGCATTTTCATTTAAACGAATCAGATTTAACATCATTATCTTAGTGTCGCGCGGCAACGCTTTAAATGAATCGAACTGCTCTCTGCTCGGATCTATGTGAGACATTCTATTTCCGTCATTGTGATTGATAGATTTTAGTATCTCACAATCATACCAAGGAAAGCCTTTAGCTCTGGATAGACGTTTAGTTCCAGATAGACGTTTAGCTTGGTAAGCCTTTAAGCGACAATAGAAGTCCTTAGTAAGTCATCACAAGCATCAGCCGCTAGCGAAAACTTAATAACCTTCAAATACTGACCTAAAGTACTCCTAAGCTTAGGATTTAATGCTTGGCAAATTCAAGCCTTGCTCTTGCGCGCAATCGATTGCTTCTTGATAACCGGCATCTGCATGGCGCATCACTCCGCTGGCAGGGTCATTCCAGAGCACGCGCTTTAAGCGACGCTTAGCATCGTCTGAGCCATCAGCTAAAATAACCATACCTGAGTGTTGAGAAAAACCCATTCCAACACCGCCACCATGATGCAGACTAACCCAGGTAGCGCCCGATGCAGTATTAAGTAAAGCGTTTAACAACGGCCAATCGGAAACCGCGCTCGAACCATCTTTCATAGCCTCGGTCTCTCGATTCGGACTAGCAACCGAACCACTATCAAGATGATCGCGCCCAATCACAACCGGCGCGCTTAGCTCTCCACTTTTTACCATGTCATTAAAAGCCAAGCCTAAGCGATGACGGTCGCCCAAACCTACCCAACAAATACGCGCTGGTAAACCTTGAAAACTAATGCGTTCACGCGCCATGTCCAGCCACCGATGTAAGTGCTTGTCATCCGGCATTAACTCTTTCACTTTTTTATCGGTTTTATAAATATCTTCAGGATCACCGGATAAAGCCACCCAACGAAACGGACCAACGCCGCGGCAAAATAAAGGCCGAATATATGCTGGCACAAACCCTGGAAAAGCAAAGGCGTTCTCTAAACCCTCTTCCAAGGCAACTTGGCGAATGTTATTGCCATAATCGAGCGTAGGGATACCTTGATCCCAAAAATCAACCATCGCTTGAACTTGAACTTTCATTGAAGCTCTTGAAGCGGCCACAACTTCTTGTGGCGCCGACTTCTTTTTATCCGACCATTCACTCAGGCTCCATCCTTGTGGCAAATAACCATTAAGCGGGTCATGCGCGGATGTTTGATCGGTCACAATGTCGGGACGAACACCGCGCTTTATTAACTCTGGGAAGACATCCGAAGCGTTGGCACATAAGCCAACCGACTTAGCTTCACCGGCCTTAGTCCATTCATTAATCATGGCCAAGGCTTGGTCCAGGCCCTCAGCTTTTTCGTCCAAGTAGCGTGTGCGTAAACGAAACTCAATACTCTTAGGGTCGCACTCTATGGCCAAACAACTTGCCCCGGCCATGGCTGCCGCCAAAGGTTGCGCACCACCCATACCACCTAAACCAGCGGTTAAGATCCATTTGCCGCTTAGGTCGCCATTAAAGTGCTGACGACCCGCTTCAACAAAAGTTTCATAGGTGCCCTGCACGATGCCTTGACTGCCGATGTATATCCACGAACCAGCTGTCATCTGGCCATACATCATCAAGCCATTTTTATCTAATTCGTTAAAATGATCCCAAGTGGCCCAGTGCGGCACTAAATTTGAATTCGCAATTAATACGCGAGGGGCATCTTTATGAGTCTGGAAAACCCCTACCGGTTTTCCAGATTGAACTAACAAAGTTTGTTCTTCACCAAGCGTCTTGAGAGTTTCAGTTATTTGCTCAAAATCCTTCCAAGTCCGCGCGGCTTTACCAATCCCGCCGTAAACCACAAGTTCATCCGGATTTTCGGCCACCTCACGATCAAGATTGTTACACAACATCCTAAAAGGCGCTTCAGTCGCCCAAGATTTGCATGTCAATGTGCTGCCGCGCGGGCTCTTTATATCGCGCGGACTAAATAAAGACTTATTCATAATTTGGATTAGCTACTGTTAAACACATAGTAATTTCAGACAAAATGGCTTTTAACACCACTCTCAGTTTTCCTGCGAGTTCATCGTCGTAAGCAAATGGTGGTGCTTCGGTGCTTAGATAACTGCGTTGCGCGATCTCCATTTGAAGTGCATGCACGCCCTCGCTTGGTCGGCCATAATGACGAGTTGTCCAGCCGCCTTTAAAGCGTCCGTTCACCACATGGCTAAAAGTAGAAAACCGTTGGCAAACATTCTCTACCACCGACTCCATGTTTTTAGCGCATGATTCACCACTATTAGTTCCGATGTTTAAGTGCGGTAAAACACCAGCGAACAGATGCGACACTTCAGAACGTATGGAATGACAATCGTACAAAAGCACATTTTTATGCTTAAGCTTTAAACGCTCAATTTCAATTTCGATAGCTCGATGATATTCGCTGTGATACTTCACAAGCCTGTTCTCAATATCTTGTTCAGACGGAGGTTTCAACCATATCGATTTACCATCAAACGTAGATAGAGGGACTAAGTCAGTGGTGTTTTGACCCGGATACAAATTTGTACCTTGCGGATCTCGATTTGCATCAATCACGTATCGGCTAAAGTTTGCTCTCACTATCGTCACATCATCAACAAGACCGTCATAGAGTATAGGAATATGCCAGTCTGTATCTAATAACTTTTTCCCAAGAGAGTTAAGTTGCGAGAACACATCATCGGGCACGAAGGTGCCAGAATGAGGCTGCGCTAGAATAATAGGACGATCACCTCCGCTAATCGAAACCGCATCCATAGTATTACCAAACTAACATTTCGATGTATTCGCTCGGCTCAACAAATGCATCGCCCTCAAGAGCCAATTCGGCCAGTGCTTGGATGTCTGAGTTTAACAAGCGATCGTTGGTCAAAGGAGGGCAGACTTTGCGAATATTTGACACCACAGCTTGCAAACTCTCACTTGTTTTTAAGGGTCCTCGCAGTTCAATTCCTTGCGCCGCAGCCATGGCCTCGACGCCTAGAATAACGGCCAAATTTGTGTTCATTTCCAATAAACGTCGAGCCGCATGGCAAGCCATAGAAACGTGGTCTTCTTGATTCGCTGAAGTCGGTGTTGAGTCTACCGAACGAGGGTTGGCGAGTGCTTTATTTTCACTCATCAAGGCCGCCGATGTGACCTCGGCAATCATCAAACCAGACTTCAATCCAGGCTCAGGTGCAAGAAATGCAGGAAGGCCAAAGCTTAGTGCAGGATCAACTAACAACGCCACTCTACGCTGCGCAATAGAACCAATTTCAGAGACAGCGACGGCCATTTGATCGGCAACCAATGCGACTGGTTCAGCATGAAAATTACCCCCTGAAACTATGTCTCCATCAAACAAAACGAGCGGATTATCAGTTGCTGCATTAGCCTCAATTTCAAGTACATTTGCGGCGTGAACTAGCTGGTCTATGCAAGCACCTATGACTTGCGGTGCACAACGTAAACAATAGGGGTCTTGTACGCGCTCATCGCCAGTTTCATGGCTTTGTCGAATTTGTGAACCATCTAACAATTTTCGTAATCTTTGTGCGCTCTCAATCTGGCCTCGGTGGCCGCGTAATTCATGAATTTGCGGGTGAAACGGCGCACTTGAAGCCATCGCAGCATCTATCGACAGTGCCGTGATGGCAATAGAAGTCATCGCTAAACGACGTGCACCAAACAGGCCCGCTAACGCTAAAGCCGTCGAAACTTGGGTACCATTGAGCAGCGCCAGCCCTTCTTTTGCTTGCAGTTCAATGGGTTCGATTTCAGCTCGTCTAAGCGCCTCAGCGGCCAGCATTCTTTCGCCTTTATAGAATACTTCTCCTTCACCAATCAAGGGTGCCGACATGTGAGCCAAAGGAGCTAGGTCGCCCGACGCACCCACCGATCCTTTCTCCGGAATTAAAGGAATGATTTTAGCCTTAATGAGATTTTGTAGTTGCTCGACGACAATAGGACGTACGCCCGAAGCGCCTCGTCCTAGCGACAAACACTTAAGAGCAACAATTAAACGAACCACATTTTCTGGCAGTGGGTCACCAAAACCAGCGCTATGTGAACGCACTAGATTGCGTTGTAATTCACTCAGGTTTTGAGAATCAATTTTTACCGAAGCGAGCTTGCCAAAACCAGTGTTTACTCCGTAGATGGTCTCATTACTAACAAGCCGTTGCGCGAGATTTTCGGCGCTTAGACGCAACGCAACAAAGGCCTCACTTTCTAAGCGAAAATTTTGCTCGTTTCGATAAATCATTTCTAGGTCGCTCAGTGTCGCGCGCCCTGGTTTAAGAATAATTGTCATATAACTTATGCGCCTGAAAGGCGCTTGTATAAAGGTGTAGCGCCAAGCCAATAGGAAAGTTCAGCCGGGTGCTTAAGATCCCATACCGCAAGTTCAAATTTTGCACCTTGGCGAATAACACCGTAGTCATCTTGCAAACCAAGCGCCTTAGCGGCACAACGCGTTGTGCCCGCTAAGGCCTCTTCAGGTGTCATTGAAAATTGAGTGCACGCCATGTTCATGGCGGTCAAAATAGAAGAGATTGGTGAGCTGCCGGGATTGCAATCTGTGGCTACAGCCATATCAACACCATGATAACGAAAACCGTCAAGGGGGGGGACTGTGGTTTCATTAAGTGTATAGAATGCACCCGGCAGCATCACCGCAACCGAATTAGATTTAGAAAATTCAGCAATATCATCAATCGATAGATATTCAAGATGGTCAGCCGAAAGACAATTGTATTTAGCTGCAAGAAGGGCACCTTTTTGATCAGAGAGTTGTTCAGCATGCAGCTTTACCGGCAAGCCTAAGGACTTAGCCGCCATAAACACCTTCTCTATTTGCGTTACTGAAAATGCAATATTTTCACAAAAGCCATCGACCGCATCGACCAGACCTTCCGCTGTAGCTTGTTCCAACCCTGGAATTACCACGTCGTCAATATACGCATCAGGCTTTCCTTTATATTCTATCGGTAAGGCATGAGCAGCAAGCCAGGTAGTGACAATTTTGATTGGGCGAAGTGATTGCAATTTACGCGCAATACGTAACATTCTTAACTCGTCCTCGATAGTGAGGCCATAGCCAGATTTAATTTCAACCACGGCAACACCTTCGCCAATCAAATTATCTAGACGTTTTAACGCGCTGTCTATTAAAGCCTCATCTGAGGAAGATCGGGTCGCCTTTACTGTCGAGATAATCCCGCCGCCGGATTCAGCAATTTGCTGATAGCTCGCTCCTTTTAAACGCGACTCAAACTCAAGTGCCCGGTCGCCACCAAACACAAGATGAGTATGACAATCTATTAAGGCAGGTGTTACCAAACGATGACCTAACGACGTTGGCGCAATAGCTTGATACGCCTCAGGAACATCTTCTTGCTTACCTAACCATCGAATACGTCCACCTTCAACAACAAAAGCCGCATTTTCTATGAGGCCATAATTAGCTTGGTCTTTAACCATAGTGGTCAAATTACATTCAGCATAAAGAGTCTCACGCGGCATACTTGTTGTTAAGTTTTTCTATCGTGGTATTATGTATGCACATAATATCAATAGATGCATAGTAATGACAACTATCTCTCATCGCATAGTTAGAGAATCTATTCGTCAAAGAATAAAAGCTGGGGAATGGGGGCTGGGTGAACTCATCCCTGCTGAAGCTGCTTTAGCGCAAGAATACGGCTGTGCACGCACCACCATAAACCGTGCAGTACAAACCTTAGCCAAGGAAGGTCTAGTAGTAAGAAAACGCAAAGGCGGTACACGGATATGCCAAATGCCCTCGCGTCTTGCGAAATTTGAAATTGCGATTGTGCGCGAGCAAGTACAGGCAAACGGCAGCCACTATCAACATAAAATAATCCAGAACAAACAACAAGTGCCTCCGTTGGCAATACGCAAGCGCCTGCGCATAGCAGAAGGTCATAAAGCCATTTATATAGAAACACTTCATCTTGCGGATGAACAACCATTCGCGTTTGAACAACGCTGGTTGAATCTTCAAACGGTGCCAGAAATTCTGCAAGCGCCATTAAGCGAAATTAGTGTAAATGAATGGTTGGTCAAAACCATACCGTTTTCCAGTGGCAATGTGTCTTTCTCAGCCACAAGCGCCAGCGAACAAGTTAGCCAAGCGCTCAAAAGTAAAGAAGGCGAGGCCACATTTGTAGTTGATAGGACCACGTGGATAGGCGAAGAATTTATTACTACGATGACATTGTTTTATAAAAGCGGCTATCAAATTCACTCACAATTATAGAAACGATTAAATCCGCTTTTTAATAAAGTCATTGATATCGGCCGTGTAGCCAGCTTCCACCGTGAATAAAAACCACCACCGGGGCAGCAACATCCTGCGAATACACATCTAATTTTTGCCAAGCTTGAGGGCCGCAAGAAATAATATCGACCGTCGAAATAGGGTTACTCACTTTAAGTACCGTAGTGAGAAATAAAAGCCCTCGACCACTAATAGACCACATAAAAGCTGCCGCTAAAAGTGCTAAAACCAACAAACTTATTAAACTAATGTTTCTCATTTTGCACTTCCATTTAGAAGCCAGTAGTACTTTGACTGATGAGCCATACCTTATTACTTAGGGTGACTATTCATTAGACAAATTGTTTAACAATTCGAAAGCAGATATGCTGCCTGAAACCCTACTTGGTAATTATCATGTTAAAAATAATAATACTGGTCTTATTCATCCTAGTTGTCGTTTCCCTAGCGACTATCATCGCCGTACAACCGTCAAGCCAATGGCGTACCGGTAAAGTGATAAGAACGCCGGAACAAAGATTTGACGATTTACCAGACTATAATTTCAGCCCCAATTATGTCGAGATACAAGGCTATCGAATACATTACCTAGATGAAGGGCCCAAAGACGGCCAAGTCGTTCTACTTATGCATGGCCAACCGTCTTGGAGCTATTTGTATCGCCACATGATTCCCTTACTCTCGAACGCTGGGTATCGAGTGATTGCACCTGACAATGTGGGCTTTGGTAAATCAGACAAACCAGTAGACCACTCTTCGCACAGCTATCAAATGCATGTTGATGTCATGAGTGAATTTACCGATGCAATAGAGCTAGAAAACGTGACACTATTCGCGCAAGACTGGGGCGGTTTAATTGGCCTACGAGTTGTAGAACAGCGGCCCGATCGATTCGCACGAATCATGCTCTCGAATACGGCTCTTCCCGCCGCAAGTGGCTTACGCGCGTGGCTCGGCTATCCATTATTCAAGGCCGCGGTTTGGAAAGAAGGCGACGTGCAAGATTTAAATATGGGTGACGACTCCTTTACCTTGATGTCTTGGGTCGCCTATGCAAAGACAAGCAAAGCCTTTGATTTTAAAAAGTTATTTCAAGTGGCCACCAGCCGAGAGCTCTCACAACAAGAATTAGCCGGCTACGCCGCACCCTTCCATAATGAAGATGCAATGGCTGGAGTTAGGATGTTTCCCAGCTTGTTAGCAACCCAACTAAGGCAAAACCAAGCCGTGATGGATAACTTTTACGCAAACTGGACGAAACCACTCATTACCGCCTATGGCGACAAAGACACACTCATGGCAGGGCGAGACAAAGTGTGGCAGAACTTAGCGCCAGGTGCCAAAGGCCAGGCGCATACGCTGGTCAAAGACGGCGCGCACTTTATCCAAGAAGATAAACCCGAGGAATTAGTAAGCATTCTTGATGCGTTCATAAAAGCCAACTAAAACTGATAAAAGGCACGCTAAAAACCGGTAGGCAACGACGCTTAATATTGGCCGGCCGCTGATTGAAATAAAAAAACATTGGTTTTTTGCCAAGGAAATACTAAACATGCTCGTCTTACTAGAAATACTCAGCTGGTATACTCGAAAAGATGAGCGATGAAACACTGATTAAACAGTGTCAAAATGGAGATAGGGCCTCGTTTGAGGCTCTATTGGAACGCTATTACGATACGATTTATCGTTTCGCCTTTCGCTGGTGCCAAGACCAAACTAACGCACAGGACATTACTCAACTTGTGTGTATGAAATTGGCCAAATCTATTCAGCAATACAATTTTAAATCATCATTCAGTACTTGGCTGTATCCAATAGTAATTAACTGCGCTAAAGACTTTTATAAAAGCCCGACTCAACATAATCTTCGGGAAGAGCAACATGAGCATTTAGACACTCAAACAAAACAAACAGACGATCTGCACAGCCGCCGAATTTACGCTCACCAAATTCTGGAACACATCAATTCTCTGCAAGAAGACTTAAAAGAAACTTTGGTATTGGTTTACGGCACCGGCCTTAACCATAGACAAGTGGCTGAACAACTCGACATAAAAGAAAGCACGGTGTCATGGCGGGTACATGAAGCGCGCAAAATCCTAAAGCAAACATTTACCTCACCCGATCTACATTCAAAGCTAAGCACTGGAGGTGTTGCATGAACGATAAAACTCTCCATGACCTTGACGATCTACTTGATGGAGACATCCCACAAGCCGATGCGTCTAGTAAAAGCCATGCCATAAAAATGGCAGGCGCGGAATTTTCTAGCCACTTTGAAAAACAAGGTGCAAAAGAAAATCTAGAAAATCTCCAAGGAAACTCAGAATCAGCTCGTCATATTGATAATCACAACACATCTGGCACTTCATCAGCTAGTTGGTTGTCGTTATTAACGAAATCAATACGGAGCTTTTTTATGAACACCAATAACAATCCAATGGCCTATAAAGGCTTTGTTGCCGCAAGCGTCGCTTTTATCGCTGTGTCGGTGATTTTTATCTCACCGCAACTTAGGGACGTAAAGGACACAGCATCACTGCCTGTCACCGTAACTACGCCGACCCAAGACGATTCAAAAACAAAAATTCAACCTATTGAAGAAGTCATAGTAACCACCACGAAAGAGCCTGCTTATGATCTAGCCGAGCACGACAATATCGCCAAACAAGAAGGAACAATAGAACAACAATTATCGGATGCGAGTAATAGTAGCGTGGAGAGAGAGGCATCAGTAGCACTTGAGACAAAGCCTCAGCCAGTGCCAAGCGCAGCTGTAAATAAAAAGCAAGAACTGCGAGCGACAGCTCAAGTCCAAGAGCTCAATGAATCCGGTCTCGATGGTTTCTCGTCTTTATCTAGCAGCCATGCAATCTCCGCCAAATTGAGAACCAAACAGTTTGAGCTAGATAGTCAGGCTGGGCCAGCCACAGCAAGACCCGACAGCGCCGAAGAATACGCCGACTACCAAAGTAATCCAATAAAACTCACTTCAGAAGAACCTGTTTCAACTTTCTCGATTGATGTTGACACCGCGTCTTACACGCTCGTTAGAAATCAATTAAATAGTGGCTTGCTACCCAAACCCCAAGCGGTGCGGACAGAAGAATTTATTAACTATTTTGACTATGACTATCCGCTACCCAAAACAAAATCAGAGCCGTTCAAGCCAACCATCAGTGTGCTCGATTCACCTTGGAACAAAGAACGTAAATTGGTCCACATAGGCATCAAAGGTTATGACATTGAATCCGCCGAACAACCCGATAGCAATTTGGTATTTTTACTCGATGTCTCTGGCTCAATGAGTTCACCAAACAAACTGCCCTTGGTAAAACAATCGGTAAGTTTGCTTCTCGACACTCTAAAGCCCAGTGACACAGTCAGTATTGTCGTCTATGCCGGTGCCGCAGGCACGGTATTAGAGCCCACTAAGGTTAGCGACAAACAAAAGATATTTGACTCGCTCAGCCGTCTAGATGCGGGTGGCTCAACCGCCGGTGGTGCTGGCATTCAACTTGCCTATCAACTGGCCGAGCAGAACTTTAAAAAAGACGCAGTAAACCGAATTATTTTAGCCACAGACGGTGACTTTAACGTGGGTCAATCAAGCAACGAAGATTTAAAAACCTTGATTGAACGAAAACGAGAAAGTGGTGTGTTTTTATCCATACTCGGCTTTGGTCGCAACAACTACCAGGACGACATGATGCAAACACTGGCGCAAAACGGCAATGGTGTAGCGGCTTACATTGACAGCCTTAGCGAAGCCAAAAAAGTATTGGTAGATGAAGCCACCTCAACGCTTTTCCCAATCGCTAAAGATGTAAAAATACAAGTGGAATTCAACCCCGCCACAGTCAGCGAATATCGATTAGTTGGTTATGAAACACGCGCCTTAAAACGTGAAGACTTTAATAACGACAAAGTCGATGCAGGCGACATTGGCGCCGGCCACAGCGTTACCGCGATTTATGAAATCACACCCACCAGTGCAAAAAACAAATCAATAGACGCACCGCGCTATTCGGCAAATAGAACAGAAGCATCTCAAAGTGATAGCAATGAATACGGCTTTGTGAAAATGCGCTACAAATTACCAGACAGCGATACTTCTAAATTGATTCAAGCACCAATAAGCACCAAGCAATCATCTGTGAATAGCGATGTGAACTTCTCTATTGCCGTGGCAGGCTTTGCGCAACTATTGAGCAACAGCCAACACACCGGTGAGCTGAACTACGAAAGTATCATCAAACAGGCCACCAAGCATAAAGGCAGCGATCCGTTTGGCTACCGCAGTGAGTTTATCCAATTGGTACGCATGGCAGAAATAGCAAAACCGTAGGATGTTTATTGCTAGAACTTTTCTGAAAAAAACGGCGGGAAGACTAGTACGGCATAGCCGCTTACAGATTTAAACAACTACTTTTAACGCAAACACATAAAGGGCTTATTCATTACAAATCAAATCAAATGAAATAGAATCAAAAATCAATTACTCTGATGATGACAAACGCTTAAGTGAACACGCAGATGAAAGGTCAAAAACCAATAAAAACACGTTTAGCGGCTTTGCTGATCGTAAATAACAACCGAGAACCTAAATGAGATTAATCGTATTAGTCATTGTACTCGCACTAATCGGCTTTTTAGTTAACAAACAATTGAATTCAAGTTCGGCACAAAAACAACTTGAAAGCGCAATTGGAGAACAAGGAATTGACGTGCCTAAAGTCCCGTCATCGCCAGAAGATCTAAAAAAGTTCGAAAAAGATCTTAATAATTTTGTAAAAAACGACGCCAAGCGAAGAGCGAAAGAGCTCGAAAAAGAGGCTGGCAATTAATAACGATCACGTCGAGGTTAAGAGCGACATTTCAACTGACGCAGAAAGGTTTTATGAATATTAACGACAGAATAGAACTGGACTATAAGGTTCAAAGCAAGGACTTAGCCAAAGCTCTATCGATTGATAAACAAGACGATTTTCCTGAAGTATTCGCTACCTCGAGAATGATTGCATTAATGGAGCTTGCTTCAGCTAGACTTATGAAGCCTTTATTGAAAGAAGGCGAATTATCAGTAGGCGTAAATGTTAACGTAAACCATCTTGCGGCAACTGCGAACCAACAAGAAGTGACAGCCTCGGCAACTTTTAAAGGCATGGAAGACAAACTGTATAAATTTAATGTCGAGCTGCATGATGCCAAAGGTATTGCCGGCAGCGGCACGCACACAAGAGCCATTATTAAAACCAAACGTTTAATTGAAAGCGCAGAAAAACGAGTTAATACCTAAGCGACGAGCAAAAAAATACCCGCCTAAGCGGGTATTACTGATTTGGTGGGCCTGGAAGGACTCGAACCTTCGACCAATGGATTATGAGTCCACTGCTCTAACCAACTGAGCTACAGGCCCAAATAACTTGTCTTCCCAATAATCGGGAATTGGATTTGGTTGCGCTTTTCGCGGAGCGCAATAATACCTGATCTAGGTGGTTTCCAAAAAGCTTTTTAAGTGCTCTGACCTACTTGGATGACGTAATTTTCTGAGAGCCTTGGCTTCGATCTGACGAATACGCTCTCGGGTTACGTCAAACTGTTTGCCTACTTCTTCGAGAGTGTGGTCGGTATTCATACCAATACCAAAGCGCATACGTAACACTTTAGCTTCTCGTGGCGTTAAACTTTCCAGAATGTCTGAAGTCGCATTTAAAAGACCAGATGTAGTAGCTGCCTCCATTGGCGCCTCTACATTCTTATCTTCGATGAAATCACCTAAGTTAGAATCTTCGTCATCACCAATAGGTGTTTCCATTGAGATCGGTTCTTTGGCAATTTTTAGTACTTTACGAACTTTGTCTTCTGGCATTTCCATTTTTTCAGCGAGTTCTTCCGGCAAGGCTTCGCGACCTTTCTCTTGAAGAATTTGGCGTGAAATTCGATTGAGTTTATTAATCGTCTCAATCATGTGAACTGGAATACGAATGGTTCGAGCTTGGTCAGCAATCGAACGCGTAATCGCCTGACGAATCCACCACGTTGCATACGTCGAAAATTTATAACCACGTCGGTACTCAAATTTATCTACCGCTTTCATCAGGCCAATATTGCCTTCTTGAATTAAGTCTAAGAATTGCAAACCACGGTTGGTATACTTTTTAGCAATCGATATAACCAGGCGGAGATTGGCTTCCACCATCTCTTTTTTGGCACGGCGAGCTTTAGCTTCACCAATCGACATGCGGCGATTAATGTCTTTAATTTCTTCAATCGGTATGCCCAATGCTTCAACAATTCGGTTGAGCTTGGCTTGAGACATTATGATCAGTGCTTCGTTTTCTTCTACCGCTTCTTTTTTCTTGGCTTGGCTGACTAGAGTTTTAAATAAGTTTTCGTCTAACTCACTACCAACAAACAAATCGATAAAGTCTTTACGCGAAATACCCGCTTGGGTTACGGCGATATCCATAAGCGCTTTTTCATGTCCGCGAATAATTTCTACATTGACACGAACTTGGTCCCAAAGCATTTCAACCACTTTGGGTACAAACTTGATTTCCATCAAGCCTTCGATTAGTTCTTCTTGAACTTTTCTTGCTTGCTTGCTGTCATAGCCGTGTTTTTCTAAGGCTTTGGCGTGGCGGTTGTGTTGACGTTTCATTAACTTAAAACGTTCAATCGCCTCGTCCATATCTGGGCCTGTATCAACCGGCTTTTCTTCTTCCTCTTCTTCCTCTTCGCCGTCTTTTTTATTATTTTGCGCCGCCGAACCGGACTGTACTGGATTCGGTTCGATCTCTGCGTTCGGGTCGATAAACGCAACCAATAAATCCGTAAGGCGCTGTTCTTCGGCCTTTACTCGATCAAAGTCATCAAGGATGGCTTGAATCGCAGCAGGGCAAGCCGCCATAGCAACTGTCGACTGGCGAATACCATCTTCAATACGCTGAGCGAGATTAATTTCGTCAGCACGTGTTAACAAATCTACTGTGCCCATTTCGCGCATATACATACGCACGGGATCGGTCGTTCTACCAAATTCGCTTTCTACCGCAGTAGCAAGCACTGCATCGGTGTTATCGTCATCTTCTTCGGCTTCTTTATCGGCCGCGGCTTTATGCAAAAGAGTATCTGCATCTGGCACTTGATCAAACACGTCGATACCCATGTCGTTAATCATGTTGACGACTGATTCAATCTGATCAGTGTCATTCATATCTTCAGGTAGGTGATCGTTAATTTCTCGATAGGTCAAAAAGCCTTGCTCTTTGCCTTTGATAATTAGACGTTTTAATTCGGTTTTTTTGCTATTTGCATCCATTAATGGAACCTCGCAATTCAAACTTTTTGGGTCTTTAAACGACCGATGATTTGATTGCTGTAGACGTAGAATTTGGGCCAACCAGTGGTGGACGCGCGATTTTATAACAAGTTGAAATAAAAAACGCGCTTAAAATACCACTTTAGGGGTATTAAATACGACTACATGGCGTAATTTCAACAATTTTTATCTATTTGAAGCAATCTCTGATGAACTCCTCGAGTTCTTTTTTGCGTACTTGCTCAATTTCACTCAAAGCACCGGCTTGGGCTAACTTAGCCAAGCTGTCTAATTCTTGAGTCGCATTCGTCCATTTTGTTTGTTGATGCGCGGTCAAAATTTTCTCAACCGTACCACTCATCAGTTCAATCGCATCCTCGTCCTGCAAGACCTCTAAATTGTTATGCTCATGCTGCGCTAATTGCTGCAGAGTATCAAAATATGATTCATCTCTATATCGCTCAAGCAGGCTAGCAGTATTGATATCTGGGTTCGCGGCGCAGCTATCGACCAGCTCTTGCACTATCGACAAGCCCCGCAGTTCGTCACTTGGTATTTGCTGCAAACTAGAAAACTGACCATAGTGTTGCGGATATTGCAGTAAAAGAGACACGGCTCGACGCAATGGCGTCATGCTCACTGCACGATTTTGCTGTCGCTTGACTCGCCCTCTTTGCGGCACGGCTGGCGCTTGAGCAGGGCGTATCAAGTCTTGTGCAGACACTTGCGTTAACACCGCAAGGCGGTCAAGTATCAAGGTTTTTAGTACACCTGTCGGCATTTTCTCTACCAAGGGTTTAGCTAATTTGCCAAGTTTCGCGCGACCATCAAGACGATTAATATCCGCTTGTTGCTGCAAATTGTCCAATAAAAAATCAGGCAGTGGCGTGGCCTCTTTGATCAGTTTTTCAAAGCCTTCTTTACCCACTTTTTTAACCATGGTGTCAGGGTCTTCACCGTCGGGTAAAAATAAAAAGCTCACCTGATAACCGTCTTGCAAATTAGGCAGACAGGTCTCTAGTGCCTTCCACGCGGCTGCGCGCCCTGCACGGTCACCATCAAAACTAAAGGTGATATTTGGTGTGTGTCGAAACAAGCGTTGTAAATGCATTGGCGTGGTCGCCGTGCCTAAAGTGGCAACCGAATTATTAATACCCGCCTGAGCCAAGGCCACTACGTCCATATAGCCTTCCACCACCAGTACGCCGTCGGCTTCTTTAATCGGCCCGCGCGCCGCAAACAAACCATAAAGCTCTGAACCTTTATGAAAAATTGGGGTTTCCGGCGAGTTTAAATATTTAGGCTCGCCCTGATCCAACACACGCCCACCGAAGCCAACAATACGACCACGATGATCATGAATCGGAAACATGATGCGATGTCGAAACCGATCATAAATTCTCTGTTTTTCGTTTTGCGACAACATGCCTGTATCAAGCAGGGCTTTTTGAGCCGGCGCGGTCGCGCCAATCTCGCTCATTAAATTGTCCCAGCCTTCGGGCGCAAAACCTAAACCAAAACGTTTAGCAATCTCGCCACTAAGCCCACGTTTTTTAAGATAGTCGACCGCTTCTTGCTTGTCTGGGTGTTGACGCAACTTTTTTTGATAAAAGTCATTAACCTGATTCATCAACTCGTATAAATCAATTCCTTGAACTTGGGTTTGTTTGGGCTGGTAGCCTTGTGCTTCTTCTGGAATCTCTAGACCAGCACTAGAAGCAAGACTTTCAACTGCCTCGCGAAACTCCATATGGTCATAGTCCATTAAGAAGGAGATAGCGGTACCATTAACCCCGCAACCGAAACAATGGTAGAACTGCTTACTCGGCGACACTGTAAACGACGGCGTTTTCTCACCGTGAAAAGGACAACAGGCCTTATAATTAGCACCCGCTTTTTTAAGAGGCACATAACCATCTATCAAATCAACGATGTCGATTCGATTAAGTAACTGATCAATAAAATGTTGCGGAATGCGCCCAGCCATATTGCTAGTGTAACCGTATACTCGGGTAGTTGTGTATTTAGATGAGGCTTAGATCATCACCGACCTACCACCATCTACCGCAATGACCTGGCCGGTAATATACGGGGCGTCGTCCATCAAATATCTCACTAAACTCGCAATGTCTTGCGGTTCGCCCATGCGCTGCAAAGGTATTTTACTGAGTACCCGTTCTTGGTCTTCCATGCCCGCATCATTGTCGGGCCAGAGAATCGCTCCGGGCGAAACCCCATTAACTCTCACTTGCGGCGCTAAATCTCGAGCCAACGCTTTGGTGAGCATTTCTAAGCCTGCTTTGGCGGCCGAATAAATTGGGTGTTTGGCCATAGGCTTACGGGCATGTATATCCAATAGATTAATGATTGAACCGTTCGCTTGTTTTAAATGTGGCGCGCACTCCTTTACTAAAAATGCTGGTGCTTTAAGATTACTTCCAACTAAATCGTCCCAAAATTCTTGTTCGAGCAATTCGATGGGGGTTGGATAAAAAGTTGAAGCGTTATTAATCAAACCGTCTAATCGACCAAACGCCTCTAAAGACTGACTAACTAAAGCCGGTATAACACTGATGTCGAGAAGGTCGGCTTGCGCGCAGATGGCAGAATTGTCTCTACGTGTATTTAGTTCGGCGACTAACTTCGTCGCAGCACCAGCCGATGATCGATAATGCACCACAATATTGTGCCCAGCCGCATGTAAAGTAAGCGCCATCTGACGCCCGATACGTTTAGCACCACCAGTAATTAAGATTGTTTTAGTTACCGCCATAAATATCGAATACAATTAATCTTTGTGCAATTTATAATACCCTAAAGTACGTAAACGAGAACCCATGGATACTATTCAAGCCGTTGTACTGGCTATTGTGCAAGGTCTGGTTGAATTTCTACCAATATCAAGCTCGGCGCACCTAATATTAGTACCAGAACTAGTCGGCTGGCCCGATCAAGGTTTGGCCTTTGATATAGCCGTACATGTCGGCACACTGGCTGCAGTTGTTTCTTTTTTGCGAAAAGAGATTTCACGCATGGTACCTGCGTGGTTGTCAGGCTGGCGCGGCGGCCAATGGAATAACGATGGCCAAATTGCTTGGCTGATCATTATAGCCACCGTGCCACTTGGTTTAGTGGGCTTAGCGTTTAAAGATTTTATCGAGCTAAACCTGCGCTCGGCGTCGCTTATTGCGGCAACCACCCTACTCTTTGGCTTGCTTCTAGCATGGGCAGATCGTAAAGGTAACGCCAATAACAAAAAAATAAACCAGCTCGATCTAAGGCAGAGTTTAATTGTCGGTAGCGCTCAAGCACTCGCTCTAATTCCAGGGACTTCGCGCTCGGGCATTACCATGACCGCATTGCTCGCATTGGGATATAGTCGTGTCGAAGCCGCTCGTTTTTCATTTTTACTGGCTGTGCCGGCAATTGCACTGCCCGGCCTATTGAAAACTCGTGAACTAGTCGCCACTAGTCAATCGGTTGATTGGTTTGTTCTTGCCTTGGGTGCCTTTGTCTCGGCGCTGGTCGCGTTTGGATGCATGCACATGTTTATGCGATTCGTTGAACGCGTAGGCATGATGCCATTTGTAATTTATCGAGTCTTATTATGCCTCGTCATTATTGTTATCTTGGTTTAAGCGCTTTGTTAGCGAATAGTTATTATGAGTAAACACGATTATCGGCAACGCTTTGTCTTTGACGCACTCGATGTGCGCGGCTGTATTGTTAGACTGCAAGAAACCAGTAAACAAATTCAACAAACACACCACTACCCATTGGCGCTCGCGACTTTACTAAATGAATTCGCTTTAGCCGCAGCATTACTGCGCGACAGTATTAAGATAGACGGAAGCCTCACTATTCAACTGCGTACACCTGGTGCAATTCAATTGCTCATCGCAGATTGTTTGGCAGACCGACGTATTCGCGCTATTTGTGAATACGATGCGCAACAACTGGGCGCAAACCAAGCCATCAAACTCAACGGTTTAGGCGCAGGGTCAGTATTAGCCATCACCATCACACCTGAAGAAGGCGAACGCTATCAGAGCATCGTACCAATCGAACACGAAAGCCTTGCAGCCTGCTTGGAAGGCTATTTTGATCGTTCAGAACAATTACCAAGTCGTTTTAAGTTACACGCAGATCAAGATCAAGGCTTAGGTATTGCTCTGCATGCCCTGCCACAAGATAAGATCAAAGATTCGACTCTAGCAATCGAACATTTTGATCGACTCAATGCTTTTCTAAAAAGTTTGTCTGCCGAAGAAGCACTAAGCTTGGATTCAACGGCAATATTGACGCGCTTGTTTCACAAAGAACAATGTCGTTTATTCGACGCACACAACATTGAGTTTGGCTGTCCATGCTCACGCCAAAAATCGCTCGATTCGATTGCCTCTATCGGCCTTGATGAAGTGACTGCGCTTATCCAAGAACAGAAACAAAATGGCGAATCAAAAGTAGTGATAAACTGTCACTTTTGTTTTCAACGTTACGACTTTGACTTCGCCTCAGTAATGGCGGTATTCGACTAATGGGTTCTCTAAAAGATCAATTGCTCAAAGCTGGGCTTGCACCAAAAAAGACGGCGCAAAAGCCTAAAAAGAAACGGCCGCCTACGCCTCCTAAAAATAAACGTGCCAAGGTAAGTGAAGCCACTCTACGTGCTCAACGCGCTATGCTCACTAAGGCAAAGAAGGATAAAAAGCTCAACGAACAACGCGCCAAAGACGCAGAAAAAAAAGCCAAGATAGCTGAGATTAAACAACTGATCGATAACAATAAGCTTGAACGTAAAGAAGGCGAAACGGCTTATCATTTCACCTACGCAAAGAAGGTCAAAAAGATCTATGTCAATGAAGAACAACAAACTCTTCTCAGTAAAGGCAAAATCAGCATTGTTACGCTAGGCAACGACCAGTACTTTTTAGTTCCACAAGACGTGGCAAACAAAATACTAGAACGCGAACAAAACTTTGTGGTGCGCACGCCTCAATCGCAGCAAGACACAAGTGAAAATGACGACTACGCCGACTATCAAATCCCTGACGACCTAAATTGGTAATGGAAAAAATTTGGCAAGATCTCCTTGTTTGGTCACAACAGCAACTGCCTTTGTACTGGTTGCTGGCGGCGATTGGAATTTCCAGCTTGTTACTATTGATACTCATCCTACGATCAAGACGAGCTATTAAGGAACTTAACCTTGAGCGTGAAGAGCTCGCTTTAACCAAAGCCGGCAACCAAGAAATAATAAAAAATATTAACACCGAGAACGCTGCATTGAAATCTCAGGTGAGCGAAAATACGCAAAAACTTAATGAGTTTATTGCGCAATCGGCGGAGCTGAAAAGCAGCCGAAACGAAAAAGCCGAACAACTTAAAGTCAACGAAAACGAACGTTTTGGCCTGCAAGAAATTATTCAGAACAATCATCGAAAAATCAGTCACCTTGAAGCCGACATGCGCGAACAAAGCGCTAAGTTAGTAGCCGAAGAAGAAAAACTGATTGCTATTAAAACCGAATTCGAACGGCAAAAATCAGAGCTAAAAACTGAATTCAAAGCGGTATCGGAAGAAATTATCAAAGAACGCCAGGCCATGCTCAGTAAGCAAAACTCTGAAGGTGTTGGTGCTCTACTCAAACCCTTACAAGAACAAATAGCGGGCTTTCAACAGCGTGTTAACGAAGTTCATACGGAATCAATAAAAGGCAATGCGGCACTAAAGGGCGAGATTGAAAATGTCATGAAAATGGGCATTAAGATGCGTGACGAGGCAAGCAGCTTAACCACGGCTTTAAAAGGCGATTCTCAACAACGCGGTGCATGGGGCGAAGCTCAATTAGAGCGCACACTTGAATTAAGTGGCTTAATCGCAGGTGACCACTACCAGAAACAAAGCTCCTTTACTGACGATCAAGGTAAACGCAAACAAACCGACTACATTGTTAAACTGCCTGAAGATAAATGCATCATCATAGACAGCAAGGTCTCGTTAAACGATTACGAGCGCGCCTGCTCGGCTGAGCCAGCACAACAAGCTACTGGCATGAAGCTGCATGTTAGTGCAGTGCGTAGACACATGGACGACTTAGCTAGCAAAGATTACGTTAACCTCTCAGCCATACACAGTCCAGATTTTGTGCTGATGTTTATGCCGGTAGAACCAGCCTACATAGAAGCCATGAAGCACGACCCAGAGCTATTCGCTTACGGCTATCGCAAAAACGTAATCATGGTGTCGCATACTACTTTGATCCCGATTTTACGCACAGTGGCTAACCTGTGGATGCTCGAACGAAGTAATAAAGAAGCGCGACAATTAGGTAACGCCGCTAACGACATTTATAATTCCGTCGCCACGGTTTCACAGCGCCTAAAGTCATTAGGCAATACTCTGGGCACCGTCAGCAATCATTACAATCAAGCAGTTACCGCCCTTTCCGGTAAACAAGGCTTGCAAGGCAAAGTACAGCGTTTCACGGAGCTATCTAACAAAGCCAGTAAAGACATGCCTGAGCTAGAACACAAACATCACGAGTTTGAAACTAATCGCTTAGAAGTAGAGCCAATAGAACCAAGTTTAGACGAACAAAAATAGAACGCTTAAGCGACCCTCTTCATATAAATGCATATGGTTATAAAACGAGCGCTCATCGAAGTATAGTTTTCGATTTCGTCTAGATAAAAACTATGTCATGCTCGCTAGCACTCTAACATTGACTTGCGACGATCTATGAAGAAGTGGTTCATCTCGATGCTGCTAGTGCTGCTTATAGCGGTGGCGGCAACACTCGCTTTTGCACCACCTGCGGTGGACCGTTCAATGAACCAGGTAGTTTCGCATAATACCTATCCCGTATCTGCGCGCGCTAGAGCCCTGCACGAATCATTGATTGTCGGAGATTGGCATGCTGATACATTGCTTTGGTCGCGTGATATTCGCATTAAGAATGAGTATGGGCACATCGACATTCCGCGCCTCAAGAAAGGTAATGTTGGCTTGCAAATGTTCACCACCGTTACCAAGTCGCCTAGCGGGCAAAACTATCAAAAAAATAGTGCCGACGCCGGGGACAATATAACGACACTGGCAGTAGCACAACGCTGGCCTGTTAAAAGTTGGTTTAGCCTATCTGAAAGAGCGCTACACCAAGCCAACAAATTACATAAGCTTGTAAACGAACACCCACAAGACGTGTTCCTTATCACCTCGCAAGAGCGCCTAGCCGAATGGCAGACCAAACGTCTTAGTAACAACAAGTTGCTTGGCGCTTTAATTGGTACGGAAGGATCGCACGCATTGGATGGAAAACTTGAGAATGTACAAAAACTCTACCAAGCCGGTTTTCGGATGATGAGTTTGCATCACTTTTTCGATAATAAACTGGGCGCCTCTTTACACGGTGTAAGCCAATCCGGACTTACACAATTTGGACGAAATGTTGTGCGTGAAATACGCGCACGAAATATTATTCTGGACCTTTCACACTCTTCCGAGCAGGTAGTGCGCGAAGTTCTGGCCATCAATTCGGGACCCGTGATAATCAGCCACACAGGCTTTAATGGTCACTGCCAAACACAAAGAAATATCTCAGATGAATTAATGCAAGGAATTGCCGCGCAAGGTGGCTTGATTGCCATCGGGTATTGGGAGACCGTTCTATGCGGTAACTCTCTCGATGCCTTAGTTGGCTCAATAAAATATGGCATGGATCTAGTAGGAGAAGACCACCTATCGCTTGGATCAGATTTCGACGGCACTATTGAGGCTGTGTTCGACACGTCAGAATTAGCGTCACTTACTCACGCACTTTTAGAACAAGGGTTTAGCGAATACCAAATCCGGAAAATAATGGGTGGCAATATGCTCAATTTTCTTGAACGGATGCTGCCAGAAAAAGATGAGAGTTAGCTAAAGGGCACGTTCACGAACTTGTAACCTTATTAGGCATCATAAACCCTGCCAATCGTTATATGTGGTAATCGCATTTACTTCAAATTAGAGGTGGCAGGTGAGGTAAAAAATGCTCAATTACTTTGGACTAATATAGCTATTCAGTTACCAACCAGACTCAGCAAATGAACAATCAAAAGAAAAAGTGACGCAGGTAGTCTTTTCTAGTAATGGATGTCCTTGTTAGGATTCCTTTTCAAGGGGCGCGCATTATGCGCGTCCGAAGCGAAGCTATTTTGCTTCTTGTATGCTTTACCATTTTGAAAATGGGGCTTCCAATAGTGAAACATTATAGTATTTCGTTTGCCCTGTAACTTCTTCAGTAACCCAATGGGGTAAAGCTACTTTTTCTGTTTCACTCGTTAATTCTACTTCTGCAATTACTAATCCATTGTTCTCTCCATGAAATACATCGATTTCCCACAAATGCGCCTCATGACGGATTTCATACCGTGTTTTATCAACGGTAGCACCACGACAAAGTTCTGAAATTATTTCTTTCGCGTCTTGAATTGGAATTGCGTATTCAAATTCTGAGCACGTCATTCCATTACTTTCGCCTTTAAGTGTTAAAAATGCCGAATCATTTTTGATCCTAGCTCTAACAACAGTTTTATTTTTAGTGCTTATGTAACCTTGGGATATACGAAAGCCATCCTTTAATTCAGTAATTAAGGATTCATCTACTAAAAATTTTCTCTCAATCTCTTTAGCCATAACTTCTCATTTATTTACACATAACGCC
>CAYSUU010000018.1:0-56602 GCA_964434375.1 uncultured Gammaproteobacteria bacterium
CGCCAAAGAAGAGGGCAACATATCGGTATCCGACATTCTCCTTTCTTCAATTCCCATCCTGTCAGACATCCAATTGGTGGGTATTCCATAATTTTTTTCTGATTCAAATTCTTCAAACAATTCGTCTGATGTGACAATTTGTGTAGGTAAGAATACACCGGACGAATAAATTTTTGTTTTAAGTTTGGTAGGGTGAAACATAGTTATTATCCTCTAGTTCAAGTAGGTATTGAAGATGTCCTAAACTGAGACACCAAGAGAATTCAGTCTACCAAGACGATTTGATCTATTACAGAATATAAACACTTGTTTTTTCTACTAACAAAAACTATAAATTAGGTGTTCGGGGTATTTTTACAATTAAAAATGCATCAACGGTTGTGGTATCGCGGGTTGGTACGGGTTGATAGATGTGCTTTTGTGTAGATATTTGGATAATTAAACACTCTAAAATTCACGAAGTAGGCGCACTAAACAATCGCTGTTTGCATCACTCACAGTGTATGTAGGGTAAACTGAGAGGGTTGTAACTAAACGAGCATCGGTCGACAGATGTCGGTTGAAAGAGTGTCTAGGCAACTAACTCCGTGTTGCTGCCTAGACACTAGTCGACAGAAGTGCGCCCCCCTGTGCATGGTACGTAGATTCATGGGCTATTAGAATACTGCATACCAGACTTCTGTCAGTCGAAGTCCGGGGTATCAGACTTCTAACTTGTTTGTTCAAGCATCCGGGTTGGAAAGATGCTGGCGAACAAACGAGTTTTTCATAATAAACAAGAACTACAGTTACTTATCTATTCTATAAATTTATAGATCCAAAATAACGGAACTTAGCATTAATCCTAATCCAAGCATCATTACTTTGCAATTCTTTTAGCTAGCAATCTAATCATTTAACTAGCAGTCTAAAACGAAGACATAATGATGATTCGATATAACAAATCGATAAATTGTGGCCAATTAATTTAACTTTTTGACGAACTGACACTGCGCGATAAGTAAGCCTCAACTATTTCAGACGAACACCCTTAAGATTGGCAGAACAAAGCTAGCAGACCTAAAACCCATAAAACTCGAAGCTAAAAGACCTTAATCAAGCCGCCATTCAAGTCTCTGCTGCCTATCGGGTGTAGCTAACTGGGCAGGCATATCGGTAAGCACCATCTCAGCTTCACATGCGACAGTACCATCAGACAACACTATTTCTCCCTGTGCCTTACCAATTCGACCACCTATGCGAACCGCTCTGCCTATCGCGATTAATTCCTCGCCGATGGGTACGGGATGACGATATTTTGTTAATAATTTTACCGTCATCATAAAACGGTGATGATCCTGTACCATCGATACCCGCCCTACTACCTCATCTAAAATGGTAGCGACAATTCCGCCATGCAGTACACCGGGGTAGCCTTCAAAATAAGCCGGTGGAGTTATCTTGCTGACAACCATTTTCTCACCGTCATCATAAAATTCCATATGCAAGCCTATGGGGTTATCTCTCCCACAGACAAAGCACATACTTGCATTTGGTTGTTTATGAATACACTGCTCAGTCATTATCGGAACAACCTTAGAAAGCGTCGCCATCTCTAATCGTGCTTAAGATTCTTTTTCACAAAACTGTTTATACTGAGCTTCTCCGCCCACTAAGGAGTTCGCTTCGCGCCAGAGTCGTTTAGATCGTGAGCCTGAGCGACAATAGCAATGAATTCGTTTACGGGTTTCGATTAATTTAACAAACTCATCACGGTTCTCGGGCTCAATCTGATAAGACGAGAATGCCAGTAGCTTAAACGGTAAACCAACTCGAATAGCTTCAAGCTCTACCTCTCCATATGGCGTTTGACCTTCATCTTCACCATCAGGCCGATTACAAACTAGTAGCTGGACGCCCATATCCTTGAATTTCTGAACATCTTCAACGCTAATTTGTCCCGACACCGAAACTTGGCTAGTCACTTCTTCGTATTGCATGGGTAACCTTATATGTTTGCCGCTATCCTCTTACCTTAACAAAGGTGCTGTACGCACCACAAGCTTAAGTCGAGCTGCTAATCTAAAAAGCTCTTATAATTGTCGGAAAATATCTCTCTACCGATTATCAACTTCATGATTTCCGATGTACCGGCATAAATTCGGCTTATACGGGCGTCAGTATACATACGTGAAATTTCATATTCCGCCATATACCCTGCGCCACCATGCAGTTGCACACCAAGGTCTACCATACGTCCCTGGATCTCTGAGGTCATTAATTTAACCTTCGCTCCTTCAATGGCTGTTAACTTACCCTGATTATGCAAACTAACACAGTAGTCTACATAAACCTGAGCCATATCAATTTCAGTATCCATCTCAGCCATTTTAAACTGAGTATTTTGCATATCAGATACGTATTTTCCAAATACTTTGCGCTGCATACAAAATTCTCGAGTGACATCAAAAGCACGACGAGCCTCAGCTAAATAGCCGACGCCACCAAGTAAACGTTCTTCGGCTAGACCATGCATCAAGTGATAAAAACCCTTGCCTTCTTGACCAAGAATATTGTTTTTCGGAATCTTAACGTTATTGAAGAATAGCTCGGCGGTATCTTGACCTTTGAGACCCATTTTCTCCAAATTACGTCCACGCTCAAAGCCTTCCATACCGCGTTCGACAATCACCAAAGTCATCGCATGAGAATGTTCTGCGTCAACTGGTTTAGCTGCGACAATTACAATGTCCGCGTTAATACCATTGGAGATATATGTCTTTGAACCATTCAATAAAAGGTGATCGCCTTCATCTTTTAAAGTGCTGCGCATACTTGCTAAATCACTGCCCACATCGGGCTCGGTCATAGCCACAGCTAATATTGATTCACCAGTAACGCATTTAGGTAAAAAACGCGCGCGTTGCTCGTCAGTACCAAAAGACTGCAAATAGGGCCCTACTAAGCGACTATGTAAAGAATTAAACCAATCGGTACACCCAGCGCGCGCAGTTTCTTCGATAATAATTTGCTCATAACGAAAATCATCATCACCTAAACCTCCATATTTCTCATCTGGCCAAATCATCAAAAAACCTTGCTCTCCGGCCTTACGAAAAGCCGACCGGTCAACAATACCTGCTTTGCGCCAATCGTTGATATTGGGCTTAATCTCTTCGTTGATAAAACGGCGATAACTATCGCGGAATAGGTTTTGCTCTTCGGTAAATTGTCGCATAAAACTTCTTAATTATGTAAAGGGTATCAAGCATTAAGCATTATAGGGAACACATAAAACTTGGTAGATTTTTAATTTGTCGAAGTTTAACAATAAACGATCAAACACACATAATTATCCAATGATCGCGACCGAAAAGAAGCTAAAAACACCGACTATAGGAACAATATTATCGACGGCTAACTAAACCTTCAGGACGAATAATATTCACTTAACACGCCAACAAATCGATCACGCTCTATTTCAGACAAATGATTGATCCCTGCCGCCGCGGCTCGACCGCCGCCGGTCTCGAATTGTCTACAAACTTGATCAGCTCCTTGCTTATTATTTAAGGGTGCTCGCACACTTACCAGATAACCACCTTCAGCCTTTTCAGTAAGAACCGCGTGCGCACGATTTGGATATTGATTTGCCAATTCATTACCAAACACACCACTCACACGACGCGCCCAAGGTGCATTTGGCAATTGAAATACGGCTGCACTAGATGTGTCATCACTTGCCACAACTTTAGCCGCTTTTCTCATATCGCTTTGATAACCGTTTTCTAAAGTCGCAAACGTTTGAGCATCTTCATTAATAAAGGCAAAGGCGGAGGCATGCTTTGAGGTATGTTGAAATAAATCCGCCGGATCAAAATAAAGATCTTCCAATGACGCGCCATAGCCATTGTAGTTTAGATAGACGCCTAAGCTTTGAAGCTGACTCAACTGTTCTTCAGACAATCCCAAAGGCTTGGCCAAAGCTTGGGCTGACACGGCCATATTATCGCCAAAAGTACCTACCACCGCCCATTCTATAAACGCATTATTTAAATGCTGATTAATCAACAATGAGGTACAAACATTTGGTGTGGTATTGATGATGCTGGTCAACGCCGAGTGCTCAGGAGCATCACCAGCAAAATGATGATCACAATAAAACACCTCCGCTCCGGCATTCAAAATGCGAAGCAAATCGGTTTTGTTTTTATCCATCGACACATCAAGTACATTGACCTTGTCACCGGCACTCGCGTGCACGCGCTTGAGTAAATTTATATCGCGTTTAACACCAGTAATCAGTTGTGTTTGCATCGGCTGCGCGAGCCTTAACTGAGTGAGCGCGCATATACCGTCAGCATCGCCATTAAAACAATCGAATGTTTGCATCTTTTTTATTGGTTTTGATAATAGTCCATTAGAATTTTCGCTACCTCAGGACGCGAAAATTCAGGCGGTGGCGCCACGCCCTCGCTTAATAATTCACGAACTTTAGTACCAGAAAGAATAATAAAGTCTTCGAAGGTGTGATCAGGCACATCGCGCATCATCACAACTTTATTCAATTTTTTAGAATAAGCAGTATGATCGGCGCGAAATATTTCTATCTCCAGCGCGCCTTGTGCTACTTGCTCGTCAAAAATTGTTTGTGCGTCAAAGGCACCATAATAATCACCAACACCCGCGTGATCGCGACCTATAATAAAATGCGTTGCACCCATATTTTGCCGGAACAGAGCATGTAATACCGCTTCTCGTGGGCCTGCATAAAGCATATCGAAACCATAACCGGTCACCATAACGCTATTGGCCGGAAAGTAATGCTCCACCATTTCGCGAATAGACTTATCGCGCACATCGGCAGGAATATCGCCCACCTTCAACTTACCCAACAACATGTGTATTACGCAGCCTTCGGCACCGGTCGCTTGCATTGCCATTTTGCACAATTCTTCATGAGCTCGATGCATAGGGTTACGAGTTTGAAAAGCGACAACTTTCTGCCAACCTTGCTCAGCGATTTCTGCTCGAATTTGTACCGCCGTCCTAAACGTATCAGCAAAGTCGGTTTCAAAATAAGAATAGTTAAGGACCTCGAGTGCGCCGGAAACGACCACACTGCCTTGATCAAAAAAGGCGTTCACGCCTGGATGAGCGGCATCAGTAGTACCGTAAACGGCTTGAGCTATTTGCTCTAATTCAGAAGAGCTCAACGTTTCTATCGCATCAACTGTTTGAATCGCGATGACCGGGTGGCCTTCAATATTCGGGTCGCGTAGGGCAATTCGCTGACCCGAGCCAAAGCCATCGGCAGACTCTAATAAGTTCAGTACAGGAACAGGAAAAAACAAGCCACTCGCTGTTGTCATAGACTTAGCAACTGACAAAGCATCCGCTTTATTCATTAGGCCTGTAAGCGGATTAAAATAACCGCCAGCCAGCATCACAGCGTTAGCCGCAGTGGCTGAACTAACCAACACATTTGGTATACGTGATGCTTCTTCAAGCAAAACGGCACGTTGTTCTGGAGATTCTATATATAGAGGCTTAAGCACCTCTGATCCATGGGGATTTATCACGACAAAGTCCTATCTGTATAAAATGAGGTAGCGTTGCTCTTGAAGGTAGCTCAAAACCGCCTCGACTTCTTCTTCAAGAGTCATGGTGTCGGTATTAAGCACGATTTCGGGATTATTGGGAGACTCGTATGGATCATCAATACCGGTGAAATTTTTGATTTCGCCAGCACGAGCCTTTTTATATAAACCTTTAGGATCACGATCTTCTGCAGTTTCTAAAGAACAATTTACATGCACTTCTATGAAATTGTAACCACCCTCTTCATGCAGTCTGCGCACTTGATCGCGATCTTCTCTATATGGACTAATAAAACTATTCAAACAAATAATTCCAGTGTCGCAATAGAGCTTGGATACCTCACCGATACGGCGGATATTTTCGGTTCGATCATCTGCCGAAAAACCAAGGTTTTTATTGATCCCCAGACGAATATTATCACCGTCTAGTCGGTAACTTAGCTTGCCTAATTTATGCAGCGCTTTTTCAACTGCAACCGCAACGGTACTCTTACCTGAACCAGATAGGCCGGTAAACCAAATAGTCACACCTTTTTGGCCTAGGCGGTTAAAACGATCAGCACGGGTGACTTCGCCGTCGTGCCAAGTTACGTTTGTAGCTTTTTGCTGTGTCATAATAATTTTTAAACGTTAGTATTTATGGATTAAACAGTTAATTAAGTACTCTGGTGAGTGTGCCGTACAGAATAAAATCTGAGCACTGCTCTATAGTTTCGAACAATTTAAGGTCGGTATCACGCGACAAGTTGGCGCCCCAGGTGTTGCAAATTCCGATAATTGAGTAAGCAACAAAGTGCGTATCAATATCACTTCGCAACACGCCGCCTTGCACCCCATCGCGCAACACTTGCTCAAGTAATTCTCTGTAAGTAGAACCGAGATCTTTGATACGAACACGGCGCTCTTTTGGCAAAAATAGGCGTTGTTCGTTGTGCACCTTAAGGGCATTGTCGGTCTGCGAATACTGACTTAAGTGCGACGTTACAATGGCTAACATCTTTGCCTCAAAAGACTGATTTTTAGCACAAATGCTTTTCATGCGTTCTACGTAGTTATCGAAACCGTATTCACACACTTCTTGTAACGCTTGCTCTTTGGATTTGAAGTAGTAATACAAGCTACCCTGTTGAATACCCATAGCCTCAGCAATATCTTGAGTAGTAGCTCCGTGAAAACCGCGCTCGGCAAATACTCGAGCAGCAGATTCAATAGCAAGTAATTTTTTACGTGCATATTTAGACCGCGCGCCGCTTATCGGTGCGCTGTTGATCGGTATTGCGTTGCTCTTAGCTTTACGGTTCATGAATAAATGGAATTGATGGGCTAAAAAATTATTATTAATAGCCCTGTCCTACTGCTGCTGCGCGATTATAACGACTTATCTTTATAAATCTATACAGCTATAGAACTTTTTATATAAATACAAAACCGGTATATATTATGCGCAGTTATATCTATCGACTAATTGAAAAATGCTTAGCACTAATAACTTAAAAGAAATTGAGCGTTTGAGCCGTTGCTTAATGATTGTCATCCTCATCACTGCTGGAACCAGCAAGTTTTTTAGTGATGGAGGTTTTGCAGCCTATTATTCGGGTTTATTTCAAGGTGACCTTCGGATCAATTTACCAGTCGCACTAGTAAACACTTATCTCACGCTTATTCCATTTATAGAAATCGGTCTTGGAGTTGCATTATTAGTGACTCGTATACGCTCCTTGGCACTTTATGCATGGTTTGTTTTTATGTTAAGCCTATTAATCGGGCATTACGTTTTACAAGAATGGTCTGCAGTAAACCAAATGCTGAGTTATTTCTTTGTGGGTTTTTTATGTATGGCCTTACCTCATCATACTTCGTTATTTACGCGTCCGCGATTAGATTAGGCTTTTATGAACGAACACAAAACGCCTCTGCAGGCAGTCCCGTATGTCGTCCGCTTTCTTCTACTTGATGAACCAAGTCAACAATCTTCTGATTCATCAAACATGGCACACCTAAGCGTTTCGCTTCCTCAACGAGCGCGCCATTTAGATAATCGATTTCAGTTAAACGACCATTGTGCAGATCCCACCACATTGATGTACGCACACTTGGGTCTACCTTAAGCATGCTGCGGCCTACAATCTCAAACAGCCAATTGGGTAAATCCAAAATAGTCGGTACATATTTCATAGGCACCGCTGAAATTTTAGCTAAATCAATCCTTTTGTGATCGCTAACCGCAATAAGTTCGCGCATCGCTTGCGCTATTATTTTTCGATACGAACGATCAGACAGCATCTCTCGCACAGGTATATCAGCCAAGGCATTAACAGCGTTAGCGAGATTCAATTGCAATTTAGCCCAAACGGAGGATTCGATATTCTCTACAGAACGCGCAGGCAAGACCACCGAATTCACTAATTGAGCCAAGCTCTGATTAGCCAAAGAAAAAGATTCGACTTCAAACACTCCTTGCGAGCCGCGATGTAAGTGAGCGTCGCCAATATCCGCCACATTTGACTGCATAATCGCTCTTAACACTCGATGGTTGGGGAATTTCGCCTTCAGCCGTTTCTCACTACCGAGGCCATTTTGACAACTAATCAAAACTGAGTCCGAATCGACCAATAAGTCGATATCTTTTATGACTTGCTCTAAACCGGTTGATTTAACCGTTATCCAAATAAAATCAAAGTGTTGGCCTATTTCGCTCGCCTGGGTAAAAAAAGCAATATCTTTTGCGCTTAAACGTTGATCTGTATAGTCAGTCACAACTAGCTCACCAGCAAAGCGTGAACGATACTTCTCTCTTGCTAAGACTGACACGCAAAGACCTGAAGCTGAAAAACTACCCGCCATAAAGCCGCCGATAAGGCCTGCGCCAAAAATTAGATGGCTTGCCGTGCTAGGATTCGTATCATTCATTAGCGCAGAGTGTATATGACTACCAGCACCGAACAAACTATTAGTCCTGCCAAAGCCTCCGCGACGGCACTACTATTGCGCGACAGGCATGCGCGCTTAGAAGTGCTACTTGTACAAAAAAACCCAAACATCAATTTTGGCGGTAGCTGGGTATTCCCGGGTGGCATGGTTGAACAGTCTGACTATTGTGATAACGACATAAACAGCTTACAGTCTGCACGCCAAGCAGCATGCCGCGAAACATTTGAAGAAACTTCGATTAAACTTGATCGACTTAAACTCCTGCCAATATCTAAATGGGTAACACCTAAGCTAGTTAAGAAACGCTATTCTACGTGGTTCTTTATATGTAACACCAGCGACTCGAATCAAAAAGCCGTGATAGACAAACAAGAGATTGTTGATTCAAAGTGGCTAACACCAATGGACGCATTGCGGCTACATGCCAACAACAAAATGAGATTAACGGCACATCGTTCGTAAGTTTGCGCTCACTCAGTCGGTTTACTAAAACGAGTGATGTTATGACTCACTATCAAAATGCTAAACCACACATGTACTTGCCAAGAGCATTCAAGACCGACGAAGGTGTTGTCACCTTATTCCAAGAAGACTGCGGATACTATTTGACTGGCGATCAAGCCTTGGACGCTCAAGGTGCTCAACACCGCGCCTTTATGTATGACAATAGACCCTGGGAATACGTCTTTAGCGAGCAAAACATCTGATTCAATCAGACGTTATTTTTGGTTTACGGTTGCGAGTCACAATACCGTACATTAGCCAAAAAACCGTCAATGTCGAAACTAACGCTGTGACCACAAAAAACACATCTAAGACAATGATAAGTTCTGGGTAAACGAGCGGCGTTATAGGCTTATCCCCAATATACTTGCCCATTAAATAAGACACTAAACCCAAACCAAAAAAACCACCCATAGTGCGCAAACCATTCATGGTAGCGGAGGCTGAACCAATCATTTTTTCATCAACGGAATCCATTGCGGTATGTAATAGCGGTGTATCCAGCACACCAAAGCCTAAACCCAACACAATCAAAGTAAAAACCACCCAAGCAATAGAGGTTTCGACAGTCAAAGATGCCAACATCCAAGAAGAGATGACAAACATACAAACACCAGTCAAGATCAAATAGCGGGGACGAAATCGTGCCGATAAAAACCCCGCTGCGGGCGCGATCGCGGCGGTGCAAAGCGCTTGAACCAGTAAGATAAAACCGGTGGTTTTAGCGTCAATGCCTTTTAAATATTGAAAATATAAGGTCAAGCAAAATGGCAATGCCATAAGACCAAAGTAGATAAGAAAAATAGAGCTACTTAAGATTGAATAAGTGCGGTTCTGAGTAAATAAAGCAACTTGTAAAAGTGGGTCACGACGTTTGGTTTGAAACCAACAAAATACAGCAAAAAACACCAGACCAAACAACAAAAACGTCTGTCCTTTTAACTCACCCGCGTCAAAAATACCTATCGCTAATATCGACAATGAAATCGCATAGAGAGAAAAATCAAGAAACCTGATACGCGTTTGCCGGTCGCCATAGCGCTCCCACCTCAACACCCAAAAACCTAATAGGGAGAGTACCAGCAAAAAAATACTAGGGATTAAAAAAACCCAACGCCAATTAAAAAATTCCAATACCAAACCACCAAAAACCGGCCCTAACACCACTCCCAGGTAGGCTACGGATATATAAATACCCATTACACGCATTTTTTGATCCGCGGGCGGAACACTCATTAATAAGGCAACTGCGCTAGCAAAAATCAGCGCCCCACCAACGCCTCCAAGTGAGCGCGAGCCGAGCATCATCCAGTCATTGCTTGCGATGCCTGCCAATAAAGATGATATCGACGCGACCAACAAGCCCAAGCAAAAAATCCGGCGGCGACCAAATTTATCAGCGAGCTTGCCAGCCGGCAATACGAAGATAACACTGCCTAAAACCTGAAGAAGAGTAAACGAGCTAACTTGCTTGGCGGATAAATTCAGCTCTACTGCAATGGCTGGTATCGCCAACGTCGCTGAGTGTAGTAGCAGTGGCGCAATGAACGAGCCAAGCAAAATAATGAGCAAAGACAAAGCCATGTGATCTACCACATCTGGAGCACTGTCTTTTAAGCTGTGAGAAGATGACATAAGAGCGAGATAGTACCAGCCAAAGATTTAAGAATGCCTCCCGCATTAAACTGTGCTGGCGCGCTTCGCCTAATTATAACGTGCACCGATAAAACTATGTACTCGCTAATGTAATAACATTGAAATTAATGCCAATCGATTGCGCCATACAAACATGTTTAAAAGACGTAATACATTTAGGATTTAACTTTCACAGAGATAGTATTGTTTAAGTGTTACTAGCATCTCATCGCTAAGCGCTTTACGCTCGCCTCGCTCAAAGTCGTAATATACCATTCGCGCCGTACTCTCAGCGGCAACGCAAGCAAGCTTGGTGCTATACATGTGATGACTTATGCAAAACTCTGTCTCTTTGATTTGGGTTACAATGGAGCCGACCAGCACCTGATCAGGATAAGTTAGTGACACTTTAAACTTACAATCTGCATAAGCGAGCGCAATTCCTTCTGGCATTCTATCTTGGCCAATAGCGCTTAAATCAGGAAACATCTTTAATATAAAGTCTAACCGTGCCGACTCAGCATAGTAAAAATAACGCGTGTTATTAACGTGGCGCATAGCATCCATATCGCCCCATTTTACATTAATTGGCAATACCTGCTTAAAGCCCGGTAACTGAGGCACAACTTGTTTAACCATCATTCAAAATCTCGTTATTCATAACCTCTCAGCTGCGATTAAAGCATATGCTTGCCACCTTTATTAGAATTAAGTATACGTCTAATCGCCCAAGAATTTCTTAATCAGGCTTTAATCCCTTATTACTGTGCTTTACTATCCTAATTCCTAAAATATTTTAATCACTTAATATGTCTAACATTGCCGTTATCAGTGGCACTGGGGTATGGAATCCCCCCAATGTTCTCACCAATGTAGAACTAGTCGAAAATTACAATCGCTACGCGCAACACTTTAATGCCGAAAACGCCCAGCAAATCGAGGCAGGAAAAGTAGAGGCTAAGCCACTGTCATCGGCTGAATTTATCAAAAAAGCCTCTGGTATTAACCAGCGCTACATTTATATTAAAGACGGTGTGAGTGATATTAATAGAATGAAACCACGCATTCCGCAACGCAGCGACGATGAACTTTCTCATCAAGCCGAGTTCGCTGTCAAAGCGGCAAAAATTGCGATGCGTGAGGCAAAAAAAACGGCACAAGACATCGATGCTGTTATTGTAAGCTGTGCCTATACCGAACGCTCCTACCCTGCTATAGCGATTGAAGTGCAAGCCGAGCTTGGTATTGACGGTTTTGGTTTTGATATGCTGGTGGCCTGCTCCGCCGCCACGTTTGCCATGCAACGTGCTTATGAAATGGTCAACTCAGGCACCGCCAAGTGTGTTTTAGTAATAAACCCTGAGCTTACATCGCCTCAAGTCAACTATCGCGACCGCGATAGTCACTTTATCTTTGGTGATGTATCAACCGCCGCTATTATTGAAATGAGCAGCACAGCAAATGCTGAACACGTTTATGAAATACTAGGCACAAAAGCGGTCACTCAATATTCCAGCAACATTCGCTCGAACTTCGGCTACGTATCACATGCTAAAGACGACGACCCGTTTAGCGACGATAATCTATTTCACCAGTCAGGCCGAGCGGTGTTTAAAGAAGTCTGCCCAATGGCTGCCAAACACATAAAAACCCATTTGGAAGAATGCGGCTTTGTTCCGGACGACCTGAAACGATGGTGGTTGCATCAAGCTAACATCAATATGAATATATTAATTAGCAAGCGCTTATTAGGTCGAGACGCGAGCGCAGAAGAAGCACCCATTGTATTAGATGAATATGCCAATTGCGCATCTGCTGGCTCCATTATTGCCTTTAGTAAATATAACAAAGACCTGACTAAAGGCGATATCGGCGTTATCTGCTCCTTTGGAGCGGGATATTCAATCGGCAGTTTAGTTATCCGTAAACAATGAGTCAGTCAATTAATAAGCGCTTAATTGAAAATGACACCAAACAACTTACAGGAACAAAGATGATTAACTTTAGTATCAAAGACGACATCGCCATCATCGAGCTTGATGACGGCAAAGCAAACGTATTTTCCAAAACAAACAGTGAAGCAGTGATCGAGTCTTTAAAAAAAGCACAGAGCGATGCTAAAGCAACGGTGATTCAAGCAACTGGGGATAAATTCAGTGCTGGTTTTGATCTAAGTGTAATGGGCGGATCCGAGCAAGATAAAAACACAATGGTACTTACCGGCTTTCAAATGCTGCAACAGATCTATTCACACCCACAACCGCTAGTAGTAGCGTGCAATGGTCATGCACTGGGCATGGGGGCATTTACCTTATTAGCAGCTGACACACGTATAGGTGCCGAAGGCGATTATAAAATAGGTCTACCTGAAACCGCGGGCGGCATGCCGTTTACTCGATTTCTACTTTGCATTCTGCAGGCCGAACTAAAGACCTCATTTATAAAAACCGCCGCTCTGCAATCACAGATGTGCAATCCAACAACAGCAATTGACGCCGGTTTTCTAGATATGCTGGTACCCCCACAAGCACTCCAAGCTTCTGCTATAAAAGCCGCTCAACAATTGGCGCAGCTACCCACGGAACAATATGGATACAATAAACGCGAACTGCGCCAAGACACGCTAAAAACCATGAGCAACTCGCTCGAAGCTTTGTCTAAAGCAGGCTCACTTGCTTAACGCGCCTGCATCCGAATACCGCCATCCATGCGCACACATTCGCCGTTCATATAGTCATTCTCAACCAGATACTGGGCAAGATGCGCTATTTCAGCCGGCTTGCCTAGTCTCTGCGGATAGAGTACTGAACTTTCTAGTGTTTTAAAGATATTCTCCGGCAGGGAATCAAACAGCGGTGTGTGAATCAACCCAGGAGCAATCGTATTCACGCGGATACCATGCTCCGCTAAATCTCGCGCCAAACAAATGGTACTGCCTAGAATCGCACCTTTGGTTGCTGCATAAGCGGCTTGTCCGATTTGTCCTTCCTGCCCAGCGACCGAAGCCGTATTTAAAATAACGCCGCGTTGGCCTTGGTCATCAATTGTGTCTTGCTGTGCCATTTGCGCAGCGCACAATCTCAACACATTGAATGTGCCAATCAAATTAATATCCACCACCTTCTTAAAATTATCCAAGCTATGAGGTTTAAATTCTTTGCCAACTGTCTTTTCACCAGAAGCAATACCGGCGTAATTGCAGTTTATATGGATATCACCAAAACGACTCACCGCTCGAGCTAAACCTTCGCTAACACTTTGTTCACTAGTAACGTCCACCGAATAAAAAGCCACTCGCTCTCCCAACTCTTCAACTAGAGAATCGCCGCGCTCTTGATTTAAGTCAAAAATAACGCAGTTTGTACCTGCCTCTGAAAAACGTCGAACGGTGGCCTCACCAAGACCGGATGCCCCGCCTGTAATTACTGCCGTCTTGCCATCTAATTTCATGTTTATAAATCCTATGATTATCTTGAATGTCAGCCACTAAAAAAAACAGCTTCTGACTATGAAAGTTATACTTGATATTGTACTGCAAACAATTTCAAGGCTTGCTAAGTATTTACTTCAAAGATTACTAAAGACGTCGCAAACCGAGTTTTGGCTTAAATTCGTACAACGCCAGACCCGCGCATACCAAAACAGCCCCCAACCAAATTTCACTAACCAGCGGCTCGTTGTTAAAGTAGCTGCCTATTGATAACGCGGCAATAGGCGTCACCAAGGTAATTAGGGATAAACGAGCGGCGGACATTCGCTTTAATAAAAAATAGTAGAGCGTAAAACCTATTCCTGTGCCGATAAAACCAAGATAAAAAATCCCTACGATGGCCCGCTGCGAAAATTCAAAGCTTAGTTCAGGCTCAAGCACCAACATAGTAGTAATAAAAAACGGCAGCGCGACCAACAAACTGCCGGTATTTAATTGCATGCCACTCAAATTTTGACTCTTAACTAGATGACGGCTAGTGACCGATGCCGCAGACGAAATAAGCGTTGCCCCTAAGGTCAAAAGCACACCGACAAGCGAGGCATCAGCAAAATTAATACCAACCGAAAAAACTAAATATAAACCACCCAAACCAAGACACAAGCCAAGTAAACGCGTCGGTGTTAATTTAGACTCAGGCTCAACAAAAGATGAAAATACGCCGGTGACAATGGGTGATATACCGAACATAACAGCAATCCACCCAGACGGAATCTCTTGCGCTGCGGCATAAAACATAGACATGGCCACAAACATAGAAAGCCCACCAACTAAATACAAAACTATAGCGGCACGATGAAGTGGCACCGTTTGACGCGTCAATAACAAAAAACAGAAGCAAAAACCTGTGCCAATTAGCATACGTAAACTAACGCTTGTGGCAGGTGCACCTTCAGAGCTCCAATTTATCGCTAGCGGGGTAGTACTCCAGATAACAAGTACCGAAAAAAAAGCCAACGCAGTATATAAGTTGTCTTTAGAGACCTTAGATGAGCTTAGCTTGGTCATAGCAAACCACCTCGATTTAATACCTTCATTTTTTATCTACAACTCCCAAATAAAAAAAGCCGCAACCCCTGTTCAGAGATTGCGGCTTTATTGAAATTTTTTGGGTCTAGCTCACAAAGCGCAATCTCTAATGGCTGTTAAACCATGCACACGGCAAATTGCCAGCGCTGACCACTGTGTTAACTTTAACGGCTTGTGAACCAAACTATTCATAAGCACAGTCTCGGCCTATCCCATGTTAATGTCAATTGATGAATGCCAATTGTTTATTCAATATTTGGTTGGCATGCTTATCGCATATCGAATAAGCGTCTATACTCACAACACAGACCTTAAACAGGACAACGCATGCCAGTACTCGCTATCTGCCAAGACTCCGATAACGCAGAACAATTACGCAAAACACATCTTATAGCCCATCGTAGCTATATTGCTAAAATTAAAGCGATGATTTGCGTCGCTGGACCAACGCAACAATTATCACATTCAATAGAATCACATACTAACGACAGTGCTTGTCTAATCTACGATACAGATGACATCGACATAGCCCACAAACTCTTTAAACACGACCCTTACGCGATCGCAGGTGTATACAGCCACGTTGCATTTAGTCGTTTTAATGCCACTGTTGGCCATTGGCTGAAGGTCGATGCGCTAAATAAAAAATCCCATTCATAATAAATTAAACTCGCGCGCAGCCGCAAAGTAACTACGGCTGCTATTCTCGATAGCGCTTTCACCACGCTTAACGTCAATTATTTTCTGTCATTACATAGATAAAATCTTCAAAACTCGACTGGCTTATCGAAAGAAATAAATTTATTCTTGTTCATAATGGCGTATTTATGTAATTTTCTAAATATGCTATGTCAGCTTGATACGCCACTAACATTAGCCAACTACTTTTATATCACTTTGTGCTACAGCGCGATCATCAGCTAGTCACAACTTGAACTAAGAAAATTTATTGCGAGAAACTTCAATCATGAGCAAATGCCCTATCGCACACGGTGCACAAACCAAGACTGAGTCAACCAATACCGATTGGTGGCCAAATTCATTAAATCTCGACATACTGCATCAGCATGATGCGAAAACCGACCCTCTAGATAGTGATTACGATTACCACAAAGAGCTCGAAACACTAGACTACGAAGGTTTACGACAAGACTTGATGGATCTAATGAAATCTAACCAGCCATGGTGGCCTGCCGATTGGGGCACGTATGCTGGTCTTATGGCAAGAATGACATGGCACGCTGCAGGCTCTTATCGCTCAGCTGATGGTCGCGGTGGTGCATCAACGGGTAATCAACGCTTTGCCCCATTAAACTCGTGGCCTGACAATGGCAATCTAGACAAAGCGCGCCGAATTCTTTGGCCTATCAAGAAGAAATACGGCAATAAATTAAGCTGGGCCGACCTGATCGCCTACGCAGGCACTATCGGTTATGAATCTGCCGGACTAAAGGTATTCGGTTTTGGCTTTGGCCGCAAAGACATTTGGCACCCAGAGAAAGACGTTTATTGGGGCAGTGAAAAAGAATGGTTGGCCCCTACAAAAGAGCGCATGAAAGATGACTCGTCAGAATCATTAAACAACCCCTTAGCCGCTGTGCATATGGGTTTAATTTATGTAAACCCTGAAGGCCGCGATGGTATTCCAGACCCACTTCGTTCGGCGCAAGATGTACGCGAAACCTTTGCCCGTATGGCCATGAATGATGAAGAAACAGTCGCATTAACAGCCGGCGGTCATACTATAGGTAAAGCCCACGGTAACGGTGATGCCGATGCGCTCGGCCCAGAACCAGAGGCGGCTGATATCTATGAGCAAGGTCTCGGATGGACTAACCCGAACGGTGGAAACTCGGCCCAAAATGCAGTAACAAGCGGTTTAGAAGGTGCTTGGACTAGCAATCCTACAAAATGGGATAACGGCTACTTTGAAATGCTTTTTGGACACGAATGGGAGCTTTCAAAAAGCCCTGCCGGCGCATCGCAATGGCAGCCAGTGGATATTAAAGAAGACGACAAACCCGTTGATGTAGAAGATTCATCTAAACGCAGTATACCGATCATGACCGATGCAGATATGGCCATGATTAAAGACCCAATCTATCGCGAAATATCAGAACGTTTTTACAAGAACCCTGAACAATTTTACGACGCATTTGCGCGTGCATGGTTCAAACTTACGCATCGAGACATGGGGCCAAAGGCATGTTATTTCGGCCCATACACACCTGAAGAAGATTTAATTTGGCAAGACCCTATCCCGCAAGGCAATAAGGGCGTCGATGTTAAAGCAATCAAAGAGAAAGTCGCAGCAAGCGGATTGTCAGACCAAGACCTTATTTCGACTGCTTGGGATAGTGCCCGCACGTTCAGACATTCCGATAAGCGTGGCGGAGCCAACGGCGCGAGAATACGCTTAGAGCCACAAAAAAACTGGGATGGTAATGAGCCTGATCGATTAGACAGAGTATTGAACGTACTTGAACCCATTGCTAAGGAAACAGGTGCTAGTATTGCCGATACAATTGTAATCGCTGGTAACCATGGTGTTGAAAATGCGGCAAGTGCCGCTGGTGTCTCGATCGATGTTCCTTTCGAAGCTGGTCGCGGAGATGCGACCCAAGAGATTACTGACGCCGCGTCATTTGAACCACTAGAGCCAGTGCATGACGGATTTAGAAACTATCTGCAAGCTGACTTCTCAGTGACTGCCGAGGAATGCTTGCTTGATAGATCTCAACTAATGGGCTTATCGGCTTCTGAAATGACAGTGTTAATTGGTGGCATGCGCGTTCTTGGAACGAATCATGGGGGCTCAAGACACGGCGTATTCACTGATAAGGTCGGCACTTTGAGCACAGACTTTTTTACTACACTCACCGACATGTCATACAGCTGGAAACCAACGCAAGATGGTAACTATGAGCTTGTAGATCGTGCTTCAGGCGAAGCAAAATATACCGCTACGCGTGCCGATCTAGTGTTTGGATCTAACTCAATACTTAGAGGTTATGCCGAAGTATATGCTCAAGACGACGCAAAAGAAAAATTCGTTAGAGATTTTGTTGCTACGTGGTCGAAAGTTATGCATGCCGATATGTTTTAGATAATGTCTGTAAAATGGCTGTGTAAATGACTAGTACATTTGCTCAGCGAGAATACACAAGCGCAGGGACGCGCTTGTTTGCAAGGTCAATATAGCTAAACCCGGTGCCACCAAAGTGACGCTCGGCAACTTTATCTATACTCTTAGTCACTCCAAGGAGCTAGTGCACTTTCAAGTTTTCCTATAAGCTCACGCCTGATTTACGCTTAAAACATACATACAACCTCTGATTTTATCTTATGACTAATACACCGCATTGGGGCTCTTTCGACTGGCAAGATCCATTCCTTTTTAATCAACAGCTTAACGACGAAGAGCAACTGGTGCGCGACTCAGTTGCTAAATACGCACAAGAAAAATTAGCGCCACGCGTTGTCGAGATGTATCGAGAAGAAGGCATTGACCGAACAATTTTCCAAGAGATGGGTCAGCTCGGCTTACTGGGACCAATGCTCGAAGGTTATGGCTGCGCAGGCATGAGTTATACCTCTTACGGCTTAATTGCTCGCGAAGTTGAGCGGATAGACTCTGGCTTTCGCTCAATGATGAGTGTGCAATCGAGCCTTGTAATGTACCCAATTCACAGTTATGGCTCAGAACAACAACGCGAGAAGTATTTACCAAAGCTCGCCTCCGGCGAGCATATCGGTTGCTTCGGTTTAACCGAACCTGATCACGGCTCGGACCCAGGCAGCATGATCACTAACGCAAAGAAAACAGCAGACGGCTATCTATTAAATGGCGCCAAAATGTGGATTTCAAACTCGCCAATAGCCGACATTTTTGTAGTTTGGGCAAAGACTGAGGATGAGGTAATCCGTGGTTTTATTCTAGAGCGTGGAATGGACGGCTTATCGGCGCCAAAAATCGAAGGGAAATTATCATTACGCGCTTCGGTTACTGGTGAAATCGTTATGCAGAATGTGCATGTCCCAGAAGAAAATCTATTGCCAAATGTCGCGGGCTTACGCGGCCCTATGGGGTGTTTAAACAGTGCTAGACTCGGTATCGCCTGGGGCACCTTAGGCGCGGCAGAATCTTGTTGGCACACTGCTCGACAATATGTGTTAGACCGAAAACAATTTAGTCGGCCTTTAGCAGCCAATCAGTTAATTCAAAAGAAACTCGCAGACATGCAAACGGAAATAAGCCTAGCCCTACAAAGTGTATTACGCGCTACACGACTCAAACAGGAAGGTCATTTAGCGCCAGAAACTATCTCAATGATCAAACGCAATTCTTGCGGAAAATCGCTAGAAATTGCTCGCGCAGCGCGCGATATGCTGGGCGGCAATGGCATATCAGACGAATTCCCTATAATGCGCCACATGCTTAATCTAGAAACCGTGAATACCTACGAAGGAACGCACGACATACATGCATTGATTCTCGGCCGAGCTCAAACCGGAATTCAAGCGTTTTTCTAAATATGACGCATGCTTAGAACTTTAGCTACTCGGGACACTAACCACACTGATGTAATGATTAAACATCAATTGTAATAACCATACTGACCTATTCCAAGGTGACAAGAATGACAACAGAAATGACCTGCTCTGACGCGATTGTTAAGTCACTTATAAAACATGGCGTAGATACAGTATTCGGCATACCTGGCGCTCAAACCTATGCGCTTTATGATGCACTAAGCCGACATAAATCCGATATTAACTTAGTCATAACGAGGCACGAACAAGGCGCCGGATACATGGCCTTTGGCTATGCGCAATCGACCGGCAAAATTGGTGCGTATTGCGTAGTCCCCGGACCCGGCTTACTCAATTCCACTGCAGCCCTATGTACTGCTCACAATACACCGGTGTTTTGCATAACAGGTCAAGTACCGAGTAAGTTTTTGGGTGTAGGCCACGGAATGCTGCACGAACTCGCGGACCAACTCGGGATTTTACGTAGCCTAACCAAGTGGGCCGGTCGCATAAACCACGCAGCCGAGACTCCGGCGCTTATGTCCACCGCTTTTAAAAAACTAACCACAGGACGCATTCGCTCGGTAGCCCTAGAAGTTCCAATGGACACACTCGCTGAAAAGGCATCGATAGATGTGGATTTCCCGGATGCGCCTTCCGCTAGTTATACAGCTAGCCCTGATACAATTAGAGCCGCAGCCGAAATACTCCGATCGGCCAAAAACCCTATGATTTTTGTCGGTAGTGGTGCTATCCACGCAAGTCAAGAAATTAATATCCTAGCTGAAGTACTGCAAGCTCCGGTTGTTTCTTTTCGCAGCGGCAAGGGAATTGTTTCTGACGCCAGTCCGTATGGCTTTAACTGTGCTTCGGCCTACAAACTTTATTCACAGGTCGATGTCGCTATTGGCATTGGCTCACGCCTAGAATTGCCAGCCTTTCGTTGGCAATCCGGCGTCGCAACATCGAAGTTAATTCGTATCGATATAGATCCGACTCAACTTGTTCGTCTACGCGCGGAAGTCTCGATTGTTGCGGATTCTAAATTAGCTACTCGCGCACTTCTAAGCGAGCTTGAACGTACGCCACCAAAGCCTGAATCAAAAGTAGAGAAATTTAAAAAAATTAAACAAGAGAGCTTACAAGAAATACAAAAACTTCAACCACAAATGACGTATCTCAATATCATGCGAGAGGTGCTCCCTGACGATGGCATTTTGGTCGAAGAAATATCGCAAGTGGGATTCACTTCATGGTTTGGATTCCCAGTCTACCAACCTAGGCAGTTTGTATCGGGAGGCTATCAAGGTAACCTTGGGCATGGCTTTCAAACGTCCCTTGGCGTTAAGATAGCCAATCCAGATAAAGTCGTATTTTCAATTGCCGGGGATGGAGGAATCATGTTTGGAATCCAAGAACTAGCCACCGCCGTGCAATATAAAATAGGTGTCATTCTGCTAATATTCAACAATAATGCCTATGGCAATGTGCGTCGCGATCAAATTAACTTCTTCGACGGCAATGTGGTTGGTTCAGAATTACAAAACCCTGACTTCATTAAACTTGCTGAGAGCTTCGGTGCACAAGCTTCTCGCGCCCATTCATTTGAAGAATTTAGACAGCAATTAAGCATGGCTTTGGAGAAGTCAGAACACGGGCCAGTGGTAATAGAGATACCATGTGACGCTGACAGTGAAACATCCCCCTGGGAATTTATAATGCCGGCCGGCTACGGCAGTTAAAGAACTGCAATACAGCATATTTGATATACGCTAGCTACGCTAAGGCAAAGGGCTAACTCACGGATGCGTGTAAGCTACGTAAGATGAGTCTTAGGATAACCGCCAAGCATAACTTGGCATTAGTAATAACAAGTCGCGCTGTAACTTTGCAAGCTATCAAATTCAACAGTGCGAATTTTTATTTTGTGATTTAAACAAATATATACTCGAAACATCAAAAATACATCCAAAACCAAGCCCAGAGAGGAGACCTAATGCCAGGCTCATCGCTACTAAAAGATATAAAAATTGTCGATATGACGTCCATTTTGTTTGGTCCTTATTGCACGCAAACCTTATCCGATATGGGCGCAGACGTAGTGAAAATTGAACCCGAAGCTGGCGATATTTTGAGGTTAATTGGTTCATCTAAAAAGTCTGAAAAAATGGGACCGCTGCACCTCCTAGTTAATCGAGGTAAACGGTCAGTAACTTGGAACCTTAAATCAGAACAAGGCAAAGAAGCCACTCGTCGACTTATTGAAAGGAGTGATATTTTCATTCACAACATAAGACAAGAAGCCGCAGAACGTCTGGGCCTTACCTTTGAAGATGTAAAAAAAATAAATAAGAAAATCATCTATGTACATTGTCAAGGTTTCAGTGCAGATGGACCTTATGCCGGCCGCCCAGCTTACGATGATTTAATCCAAGGCTTAAGTGGTATGACAACGCTATCTTCGCGCGTGGATCAAAGTGGTATACCACGTTTTATCCCAATGGCTCTTGCAGATAAGGTTTCTGGTCTGCATGCCGTTCAAGCCACGCTTGCAGCCATTATTGAACGTGACAGAACCAACAAAGCAGTGCATGTAGAAGTTCCAATGCAAGAGTGTGTTACGAGTTTTGTTTTAACTGACCACATCGCCGACGGCATCTTTGACCCTCCAGGTGAAATGGGTTACGACCGCCAACTTGACCCGGGTCGGCAGCCGTTAAAGACCAAAGACGGATATATTATCCTAGCTCCCTACCACGATGACAGATGGTTACGTACATTCAAAATATTAGATGTAGAACATCTATTAGATGATGACCGCCTACGACAATGGTCTACACGTAGAAAGCATTTTAGTCTTATGCAAAAACTCATAGAACCTTATATTGAGCAAGAAACATCAGCGCATTGGATTGACGTTTTTAACAAAAATGACATTCCCGTCTGTCCAGCGTACGAATTAGAAGACATACTAACGGACGCTCATCTACAAGCCACCAATTTTTTTCAGAAGAAAGAACATCCTTCGGAAGGTTCATACATAGAAATGCAACCACCTATTCGATTTAAAGGCTCTCCTTCCAAACCAATACGTCCAGCGCCTACACTCGGCGAACACACCGAAGAAGTGCTTGAAGAACTAGGCCTATAATCACCGACCCAGCGACAACTCAAAATATAGAAAAATAACTTATGCCTGCTTCCTCCGCCTTATCAGATATAAAGATTGCCGATATGAGCTCTACTCTATTCGGACCCTACTGCACTCAAACACTCGCGGATATGGGCGCTGAGGTTACAAAGCTAGAACCGCCGTTTGGTGACCCAATGCGTTACTCTGGCAAACCAAAAAAAACCAAAAGTATGGGTCCGATGCACCTCACTATTAATCGTGGCAAGCGCTCGGTTGCTTGGGATCAAAAATCTGAACTGGGAAAAGAAGCGACGAGGCGCTTAATTGCACAAAGCGATGTCTTTATACACAATATTCGTCAAAGCGGTATTGAACGCCTCAAGCTAACGTATAAAGAGGTTAAAGAGATAAAACCAGACATTGTGTACGTACATCTAACAGGCTTCGATTCAAGAGGGCCTTACGCAGGGCGCCCAGCTTTCGATGATATTGTGCAAAGCTTATCTGGCATGACTAGCCTAATTCCCCAGTTGCAAGGTACTGATCAACAGAGCTGCTTACCAATGATGCTAGTCGATAAAGTCGCCGCTTTGCATGCTGTTTATGCAGTACTCGGTGCGCTGCGTCTGCGCGATAGAACAGGTGAACCTCAATGTGTTGAAGTACCCATGTTTGAAACCGCAACACATTTCTTGCTTGAGGATCATTTTGACGGCGCCGTGTTTGACCCGCCTAGCGATGAATTCGGATTCAAACGCTGCTTTGACAATACGCTACAGCCAATGAAAACACGTGACGGTTGGATTATGGTCGCCCCTTATACAGATGAACGTTGGCTTAAAGCATTCGAAATTATCGGCGCTAACAAAGAACTCCAAGACGAACAGTTGAATGACAAAAAAAAGCGCTTCTTTAATTCTTCCTATAAACACGAACGTTTTGCCAGTTATTTAGTTCATCAAAGCACGGAACATTGGATTAATGAGTTTAACAACGCAAGTATTCCTGCATCGCCTGTGAACACTCTGGATGACCTACTAGTTGATCCTCAACTAAACGCCACTGATTTTTTTACAAAACGCGAACACCCTAGCGAAGGCCCTTACTGGGAAACACGGCCACCTGTTCACTTTAAGAATGCGTCAGAAAAAGAGATTCGCCCTGCCCCTCAGATAGGCGAACATACTGAGGAAGTTCTAAGAGAACTAGGAATGGATCCGCAAACCAGCTAATAATCACCCAACAATTTTGAATAGTAAGCAAAACGCAAAACCCTATGAAGGCCTATTAGTTGTCTCACTTGAACAGGCCGTTGCAGCACCGCTATGTTCTTGTAAACTGGCCGAAGGCGGAGCACGCGTCATTAAAATAGAGCGTTCAGGCGGCGATTTTGCGCGTAACTACGATACAGCTGTTAAAGGCGAGTCTTCTTACTTTGTGTGGGCAAACCACGGCAAAGAATCATTAGAGCTGGATATTAAAGACAATGAAGACGCCGAGTTATTGCAAAATATTTTAGCCAAAGCCGATGTTTTTATTCAAAACTTAGCGCCCAGCGCAGCGCAACGCGCAGGTCTTGGTTCCGAAAGCCTGAGACAAAAATACCCACAACTAATTACCTGCGACATCAATGGCTATGGCGAAACTGGAGAGTACCGTGACATGAAAGCCTATGACTTTCTTGTACAATGTGAAAGCGGCTTGGTATCCATCAGCGGCGGCGCTACGGAGTATGGCCGCATCGGCGTTTCATTATGTGACATTGGTGCCGGAATGAATGCGTTTATAGGCATCCAGCAGGCTTTGTTTGCTAGACAAAAAACCGGTGTCTCAATGGGCATAAAAGTGTCTTTATTTGATACAGCCGCCGACTGGATGACGGTGCCTTTGATGCACGCAGAATATGGCAGCGCAGCGCCGCAGAGGCTGGGATTGAATCATCCATCAATCGCACCCTATGGAGGCTACCAAACCGCAGACATGGAAATTATCGCACTCTCTATACAGAATGAAAGAGAATGGGCATCGCTGTGCGAAAACGTCCTCCTTATGCCGCAGCTTACCAACGATATAAATTTTCGCGACAACAATAGTCGGGTCAAAAACCGTGTGCAACTTGATGTCCATATCAATAAAATTTTTAGTGAAAAAACGCGTGTGCAAATGGAAAAATTGTTGAGCTCAGCGAGTATTGCCTATGGGGCATTAAACTCAGTAGACTCACTAAGCAATCACCCTCAGTTACGTCGAAGGAAAGTCACTTTGCCGGACGGACAGCTCGCGCAATTAGTCGCGCCTGCAATCCAATATTCCTATGAAGATGAAAACGCAAGCTATAAACAAGTCCCTAAACTCGGTAGTCATTCTGAAGCAATTAGAACCGAATTTTCAGAAACCTAACTATGATCGATCTAAGCGCAAGAGCAGCAGTATTAAGTAAAACGTCTGGCCAACTCAATATTCAGCCTGTCGAAGTTCAAGCACCGAATGCCGATGAAGTATTAGTCGAAATTTCCGCCTGCGGCATTTGTCATACTGACATAGCCATTCGCGACGGCGCTCTGCCAGTACCATTACCCATTGTACTCGGTCACGAAGGCGCTGGACACGTGCTTGCAAAAGGGTCTGCGGTCTCAAGCGTCGCGGTTGGCGACCCCATTATTTTAAGCTATGGCAGCTGTGGAAACTGCACGGCTTGCAAGTCGCACCAAGCTCCGTATTGCCAAGACTTTATGGCCAAAAATTTTGCTGCTGCGCGCGCTGATGGAACAACAGCTTTATCATCGAATGGCGAGAAAATTCATTCTCACTTCTTCGGTCAATCTGCTTTTTCTACACATGCAGTTGTACCTATAAAAAATATTGTCAAAGCACCGTCAGATATTCCATTAGAAATACTCGCACCGCTAGGTTGTGGCATACAAACTGGTGCCGGCAGCATACTCAATGAACTCGATGTACAAGCTGGTTCAAAGGTACTCGTAATGGGGGCTGGGGCAGTTGGTATGTCGGCAATAATGGCCTCAAAAATAGCCAATGCTGAAACAATTATTGCACTCGACATCTCTGAATCACGACTGGCACTGGCACTCGAACTCGGTGCTTCTGACGCACTGCTGCCAGACCGTCGTCCTATCGCTGAGTTGTTAGCGTCGATAGATGTAGACGGCGTGGATTACATTCTAGATACAACAGGTGTGCCCTCGCTGGTTAATGACGCTTACTCTTCGCTTAATATTCGTGGAATACTTGGCTTGTCGGCCGCCTACCCTCATGAGCAAATGATGCAAATCGATTTTTCAACCACCATGATTAGAGGTCAACGCGTACAAGGAATTGTCGAAGGAAGCGCCGTACCACAAGATTTTCTGCCAAAATTGATCAACTATTATCGCCAAGGCGTGTTTCCCTTTGACCGTTTGATCCAGCATTTTGAATTTGAGCAAATTAATCAGGCAATCAGAGCCAGTGAAACTGGAGATGTCATTAAACCAGTTCTGCGTATGCAAAAAGCCTAATGACGAGAGTTAAGCTAAGTTATTACTTAAGTATTCTATCAACTATTAGCTTAGCTAGTATCAAACGCGCTGCTGATCTGAGACCATGAGACTAATATAAAAATAATTAAATGGAACTACAATATGGCTGTGCAAACAGAACAAGAACGCCGATATGCAAACTATGTGTTAGCTATCCTTTTTATGGTGTTGATGTTCAACTTCATAGATCGTCAGATTGTCGGTATCCTCGCTGATTCCATCAAAGCCGATTTAGGGTTAACAGATACACAAGTTGGTTTGATGACTGGCTTGTCGTTTGCCATATTCTATACGACACTTTCAATTCCTTTAGCCATCGTTGCCGACCGCTGGAATCGAAGTAAGGTCATCGCCATTGCAATTGCCATCTGGTCTATTATGACTGTGCTTTGTGGTGCAGCGGCCAGCTTTCTACAGATTTTCCTGGCGCGAATTGGCGTTGGAATCGGCGAGGCTGGATCTTCTCCTGCCTCTCACTCTTTAATAGCAGACCTATTTCCGCCCGAGCGTCGTGCCACTGCGCTAGGCATTTTTGCTATGTCTGTTTCGATTGGCTCTTTCCTCGCATTTACCGGTGGAAGTTGGTTGGCTGAAAATTTCGGCTGGCGTTGGACACTCGTCGCAGCTGGCGCGCCAGGTATTATTATTTCAATAATTATCTGGCTTACGGTTCGTGACCCCCGTGGCGACCGCCCTCTGAGTGAAGCATTTAAATCAAAGCCCGGTGAAGTAAAACTATCCGATGCTATTGCCGAATTATCCAAAAAATGGGCCTACTGGCACCTTATTATTGCTGGTGCCGTTGTTTCCTTCGTCGCCTACGGAGTACAAACCTTTTACTTTCCTGTTTTCAGTCGAATACATGAAGTTCCAGTATCTGAATACAGCGGGCTCGGAGTAAAGCTTGGCTTAATGTTTCTCGTATTCGGTTCAGCGGGCGCCTATTTTGGTGGAAAATGCGGTGACTACTTTAATGCACGGGTAGCCGGCGGAGCATTAATAGCCGCCGCCGCCATGTTCGTTGTGGCAACACCTTTTATGTATTTTGCGCTTTACGCCGAAAGTCTTACTTTAGGCGTACTAATTTTAGGCATCCCTCAGTTCGCCTTCTCGTTCTTTTTTGGTCCTAGTTTTGCGGCGATACAACAGCTAGCCTCGGACAAAACTAGAGCTTTTTCTGTTTCAATTTGGATCATGTTTTCAGGGCTTATCGGCCTAGGACTTGGACCACTAACAATAGGCATACTGTCTGATTGGTTTACCACTAGGGGTGCCAGCTCGGCGAGCGGTCTGCAACAAGCAGTAATGATCGTCTCGCTTTTTAATTTTCTGGCAGCGGTGTTTTTCTTGCTTGCCCAGCGAAGCTTAAAACATGAAGCGCTCAAACAACAAAACGGCTAATGCCAGTACGACTGCAGTTAGCATCAAAAATACAATTCACTTGAGAGGATACTTTTATGGCCATATCTAGACGTTCTGTAATCGGCGGTTTCGCTGCCGCAAGTGCAACCGCTGGCTTAAGTGCCTGTGGAAATTCCAACGATGTCTCCAATCAATCAAGTGCCCCTGCACGCAATCCTGACGATAAGGTCGCAGCGATTATTGCAAAGGGCCCAATAATCCCAGCGGAACCTGATCGATTACTACTCAATCGGGACAATGCCGTGCGAGAAATGCAAAAAGCAAAAGTTGATTTACTAATCTGCGCCGACCCGGTAAATGTTCAGTACATAACAAATAGCAGAGGCACAGCTTCACTTATCGGTGTCGACGGCGCTAACTTTGCTACTTTGTCGTCTTCAATCGAAAAAAAACCAAGCCTTATTGGCAACCGAATAGGCTACTATTTTGATGCGCCTAAACCATCCGTTGCCGATCAACTTGATTTCCGCTTCTCTGGTATTCCTTCTGAGCCGGAAATTTTTGGTACCTTGACTGAAGCAGCAGATATCGTTAAAGCACCAGCCGCGCCATTTGCAATGCCGCGTATACATGATGTTAATGCGCTCTCTCAACATGAAAAACGGCGGCTCGATCAAGTTGAGAAAGCCTTTACTAGGCTCTATGCGTCGATAGAAGCTTGCCTATTAGCCGAAATTCTAGAAGCAAAACTACCGAATAAAACCATTGCCATCGATAACCCCCAACTTCGTGCAGTTATCGAAAAAACAGGACTCGATGTTAAAATCGTGGACGGCGAAAGACTTATTCGACGCATGCGAATGATTAAAAGCCCTGATGAAATTGAATACATGCGTTTTGTTGCTCAAGCAAATAGCTTAGCTGCTAAAGCAGCTGCAAGATCTGTTCGAGAGGGCGCCACCTTCCGCGATGTCCGTCATGAGTTTTCTAAAACTTGTGCTGAGTACGGCTCACAATTCAAATATCTTATGCTTGATACGCATACACCTGCGCTTGCCGAAGGCGAGATTAAGAATGGACGCTCATTTTTAATGGATGCCGTAAGCACCTTTCATGAATACCATGGAGACTATGGCCGAACAGTTTGCATAGGAGAACCAAACAAAAAAATGCAGCAAGTGATCGACGGGCTATCTTGGGTATGGGACCGAATTTTTCCAGAATTAAAACCAGGCAAAACCTACGCTGACATTTATGTCTTAGCGGCCAAGCTGTTCGCTGAAACTGGCATCGACGTAGCTTATGCCGTCAATCCGCACAACGTTGGCATGCATCATCACGATGAACCTAACGCCTTCGATTTCTCTCTGAGCTTTGCCAAAGATATTAATATTGAGCTTCAAGAGAATATGATTGTAAGCATTGATATGCCGGTGCTAGACGTAGGCCAAGGTGGCAGCGCACATCTCGAAGACAGCGTGCTCATAACTAAAGACGGCCCAGAATTCATTAATGACCCAGAAGATCGGTTTATTGTCGTTTAATAAAGCAGGATAAATAAGCATGAAAATAATTATCGCCGCACAAATCAAAGTCGACTCAAGTAAACGTGCAAACGCTTTAACAGAAGCAAGCCCGGTCATTAAAGAAACACTCAAAGAACCAGGTTGCCTCAACTATAATTGGGCCGCGGATGCTACAGATAAGGAACTTATTACCGTTTTTGAAGAGTGGCAAAGTGAAGAAACGCTGGATATGCACTTCACTACCGACAATTTCAAAAAAATGCATTCAATTTTAGCCAACTGCGGTTTACTTAGTGCAAGCGCAACAAAGTACTCTATTGATCAAGAAGGTCCGGTATTCAACAGCGATGGCGTAGCGACCTCTAAATTTTAGCGTTATACCCAGACGCCCGATCAAAGCGCGAGTCTATGCGCGCGCTAGAAAAGATGGATATCTTAGATGTTCCAAAACTCGAGGCGGCGACATTCTCATAATGATCGAGCGCCATCGACCTTGTATGAACAACAATATTTTTGCAACAGTAAAGCGTCTCGGGTATTTAAATCTTAGCGCTTTTTGGTGCGGTATCACTTGCCAACCACTTATCTAAAGTTTCATAAAAATGTCTGAGTTTTGATTCTTGATAACTGGCAAGAATTATTTCTCCTTTAGGGTGGTTACGCATACCTTTTTGCACCATGGGGTGATTTAAAAAATCTTGATTAAATACTTTTAACAAGTAACCACCAAAGTCCGTCGCCTCGGTGTAGTCGTCTTCTAAGCCTAAAAAGGTACAGTCTGCCGCTGGCGGCCGCTCAGCACCCTCAGGGAGTGGCACCATCCAAAGAACTTCATGCAAACATTGTTCAGGATTATCACCATCTGGTCGAAAGCGGTAAAAAATAGGATTGAAATCACTCCAAGGGCTGATATTTGGAAAAATACTATAGAAAATAGCCTCATTAAAATCAGAGTCGCTAACGGTATCAATATGATCACCAAAGGACGCGCGATACATTTCACGAAAGGCACTAGCGCGCGCCGCGCGATAGCCATAGGCATCACCATGAGGCAAGGTTACCGGTGTCGCTTCGTCACCAGGTTTTATTTTTCCAGCAACCCAATTACATAAATGCGGGTCTGCGAATTGGATCTCGCCTTCGATATGTTTGGCATACATATCAAAAATACCAAACTTGCCCTTGCTATCCGAAACTTTAACTCGGTTTTCCTCAATCCGGTCATACTGATGCCCACTAAAAGGATGGCAAAAGCTTTGGTAATTCATACCATTCGGGTAAGGGTTGTAGTCCGGCGAAAGCTCTCCCATATGCGGGCTTGCCGGTCCAGTTGCTGAAATTGCTCTAGAGAAATTGCCCCACACATCGTATTTGGAGTTAGCGTCCGCAAAGGTCGGCAATAGTTCAGGATGAGTCGCTATCACGTGATAACTTTCCATGAATGCATCTTGCGCAATTTTCCAATTACACGGAATCTTTTTAACTAAATGTGCGGCTTTATATCGTTGTTTGAAAGGAATTTTAAAATGCCGATCAAAGTCACCAATAAAATCTTCTAATGGTTCGCAATCCGGATCCGGGTTAATGAATACAAAACCACCCCAATGCCCAACATTAACCTCTTGCAAAGCGTACTCTGTTTTAGTGACCGATGGAAAATCCCATTCACAAGGTATCTCTTTTAATTCGCCTTCGAGTGACCACGACCATCCATGAAAAGGACAACGTAAAACCTTTAAGCCTTTACGATGATCGTCACACAATGCGCGACCACGGTGCATGCACGCATTTGGAAACGCCTTAACCTTATCGCTTGCAGTGCGCACAATAATGAATGATAAGCCAGCGATATCATAAACATGGGTGTCACCAACATTTGGAATGTCATCTTCATGGCACGCCATTTGCCAAACTCTTTTCCATAAGCGTTCAACTTCTAAATCGTGTGCTTCTTTACTATAAAATCGATCCGTTTTTACCTTAGTAACGCCGGCATCCATAGGTGAATCTTCAAGGTAAACATCGGGCGGGGGAACCGCATCGCCTCGCGCCAACTCATTATACGAAATTCCATTAGAGCGATTTTTACCAGTGACAGTTTCGACCATTATGCGTACTCGGTTACGATATTCTGTTGCTAAAATAACATAGCGATGCGTGTGGTTGAATTATCTATTTGGTCAGCCTCGCTGTAATTAAAAAATCTAGGCCAGCAATACGATTTGCCTAGCACTTTCGAGTGTCGCATCAAATTTAGACTGTGGCAAAATAGCTTGTGTCTAATATAAATCAGAATATTAAGTGGATAGCATGAGCACTTCACTCCAAGCAATCGCATCTAATCTGTGGTCAGATGAGCCACAGCCGCACCTATTGGGAGCGCGTGATGCCAACGGCAAAATTTTATTCCCAATACCAGAAGGCGAGTCCGCCGAAGATATAGAGATAATCAAATTATCACGGTCTGGCACATTGTGGTCTTATACGCAGCAAGAATTTAGACCCAAGCCACCGTATGACGGACCAGAAGATTTTAAACCTTTTATAGTTGGCTTTGTCGAGCTACCAAACGAAATCATAGTTGAGAGCCATATTGTTGAAACAAGTTTAGATCAATTGCAGTTAGGTATGAGAATGGAATTAATTATTACTGCGTTTGACGACACTCGTTCGATGTTCGCATTTAGACCTGAGAAATAAAGGGAATTACGGAGAAATAGCATGAGTGATGTATATATTATTGGCGCGGGAATTCATAAATTTGGACGCACCGAAGAACGTTCGGGACGAGATCAAGGCGTATTTGCTGTGCGTGAAGCATTACAAGATGCTGGCTTAGAATGGACTGATGTTCAATATGCTGCCGGCGGCTCACATGCCGCTGGCAAAGCCGATATAATGCTTTCAGACCTAGGACTTACTGGCATACCATTTATCAATGTGTTCAATGGCTGTGCAACGGGCGGCAGTGCTTTGGCAACAGCCAAATCCGCTATTGCGGCGGGTGAATGCGATATCGCCTTAGCGGTTGGCTTTGACAAGCACCCACGCGGGGCGTTTAACGCGGATCCAAAAGCATATGGCTTACCCGATTGGTATGGGCAAACCGGAATGATGATGACCACGCAGTTTTTTGCCCTAAAAATGCAACGCTATATGCAATTGCATAACATTAGCCGCGACACTCTCGGTAAAGTTGCCGCAAAATCATTTCGCAATGCCGAAAACGCAGATCACGCATGGCGCAGAACACCAATTGATTTCGACACCATTATGACTTCACCAATGATTAATGATCCGCTCACTAAGTTCATGTTTTGTTCACCAGCAGAAGGCGGCGTGGCGTTAATCTTAGCCAGCGAGAAAAAAGTACGAGAACTTGGTTCTGATGCCGTAAAGATTTCCAGCGTTGCAATTCGTTCACGCCCCCCCGGCTCGTTTGAAGTCTTTTCTCCAACCATTGATATAGTCAATGATGGCAAGCCCACCATACTTGCATCAAAAGCGGCGTATGAACAAGCTGGAATCGGCCCTGAAGATATTGATGTGGCACAGCTGCAAGATACCGAAGCAGGTGCTGAGATCATGCACATGGCTGAAAACGGTATATGTGAAGACGGCGAGCAAGAAAAGTGGATTTATGAAGGTCGCACTGAACTCACTGGTAGCTTACCAATCAATACGGATGGTGGTTGCATTGCTTGTGGCGAACCTATTGGTGCGACTGGCTTACGCCAAGTGTATGAAAATGTTACCCAATTGCGCGGCCGCGCTGGTGCTAGACAAGTCGCAAACAAGCCTAAAACCGCCTATAGTCATGTGTACGGAGCACCCGGCTTATCCGGAATCACCATATTGGAGGTCTAGTGCCAACACGTATTGACGCTCATTTTGTTGCCGCAGGTAAATATCATGATATTGACTTTGCGCGACTTGAAATATTAAAACTCTTAGCTGAGCATCCTGAAATAAGGACTACGGTCGCCTGCGACTATAGCGACATAAACCGTCTAGATGAATGTCGCTTTCTAGTGACCTATTGCTGTGACCTAATGCCGAGCGAGTCGGAAATGGCGGCCATTAAAAAGTGGTTAGACAAAGGCGGTAAATGGTTAGCCTTACATGGCACTAATTCAATACTCAAATTTGTCGAGCACGGAGTAGACACGCCCGATCTTCGACCGGATGTAATGAAGGTACTCGGCACTCAATTTAAAGCACACCCTCCCATTGGCACATTCATGGTAGAGGTTGTAAATAATGAGCATGAATTAAGCGCAGGCATCGACGACTTTGAGATAGAAGACGAACTATATCTATCAGTAACGACCGCCGATATCGACGTGCTTATGACCACCACGTTTGAAGGCGAGGCTAGCGGCTTCACCGATAGTGAATGGCCTAAAACTACAGTGCCTATCTTGTACACTCGCGACCTCGGTCAAGGCGAAGTGGTATATAACACTCTGGGACACTGTCGAGGCCACTATGATCTACCGGGTATTAGAGATTTCAACCCTAACCCGGACAAATGCGCTTGGAACTACCCAATTTATTATGAATTGTTGCGCCGCGGCATAAAGTGGGCCATGCGCGACTAAATATAACGGCTTTTAAGAAACACTTATTGCTCATGCCGTTGAACATCATCAATGTGCGATGAATTAGCAAGAGAAAAACTTCACAAATCAAAACGTTAACCGTTAATGACTGATACCAAAGAACTTGTGCTTTACAGCCTAGAGGAAGGAGTGGCAACTGTGCAGCTTAATCAAGCTGAATCACGTAATGCGATGACGCCTGAAATGGGCCAAGCATTAGCAGGCGCCATCGAGCAAGCGAGCCGCGAGGCAAAAGCCATTGTCTTACTTGGTGGTGAGAAGGCCTTCAGTGCTGGAGCAAACCTAAAATCGAGCCGCATGGATAACATCAGTGCAGACATTGATATGGGTGAAAAATTAGAAGAAATCTACAACCCACTGCTGTTAAAAATTCGAGATTTACCGATCCCTTTAATATCCGGAATTCGCGGCGCCGCCGCGGGTGTTGGCTGTTCAATTGCGCTGATGGGAGACATTATCATTGCCGGTAAATCGGGCTTTTTCCTGCAAGCATTTTGCCATGTCGGCTTAGTGCCTGATGGCGGCGCGGCTTATATATTATCAAAATCCGTAGGTCGTATACGAGCCATGGAGTTAATGCTGCTTGGTGAGCGTTACCCTGCCGAACGAGCCTATCAAGACGGTTTGGTCACTAAAGTTGTAAAAGATCAAGATGTTGAAAGCACAGCAATTGAATACGCTCAACGACTGGCAAATGGACCTTCTCTTGCACTAAAAATGATTAGGCAATCAGCTTGGGCTGCTCTTGATTCAGATTTCGAAACACAACTACTGCTGGATAGAAAAAATCAAAAAACCGCCGGACGCACCGCTGATTTTGTGGAAGGAGTAGCTGCCTTCAGAGAGCGCAGAAAAGCTAAGTTTAGCGGCAAGTAAACGCAGCTTTTAAGGATTTTTAACTCTCTAAGCTAACAAACAGATTCTTAAAGAGGCTCTGGCGTAGACGGTTCTACACGCTCCCATACATGCCCAGCATTACGTTCAATAATAAGCCATTGACCATCGCGAAAAACCCATCGATCGTTGTAGTAACCAGCAACAGTCCAATCTGAATCCACTTCTTGCATCTCTGGTGTGAAGAATCTCATCTTGGCCATCTGTGAGGCACCAATTTTATGGACCGCAGTAAAATACGCTTGAGAACTTGCACTCAACCTATCGTCGCTCACATCTACAACGAGATTTGAAATACTGTGGTGGCCAGCGAGCATACCGTTAACAACAGGCTTAGCAAAAAAGATAAAACCATCTAAATCGCCGGTATAAGAACCATGCTTGTGTACGTGTTCCACACCAAAGCATGACCGCACACCCTCCCAATCTTTTTGATCAATCGATCGACAATACCGGTATAACTGTTCCTCTATTTCTATCCGTACTAATAATTTATCGATGTCTCTCATGGACTTTTTTACCTTGTTTTTACTAAATCAAACATGATTAGGCCGATACGGCATCCTCAGTTTTGATAGGCTGGTTATTAATACAATTTTGCTCGTTATTCATATAATTACAGCTAAATTGGGTCATAGCCACTAGCAAATAGGCTATTTCATTCACCCTAAAACTAAAAGAGCTCAGATAATATGAATAGACTAAAAGATAAAATAGCAATCATTACGGGGGCTTCAAAGGGTCTGGGCGAAGCAAATACGCGCTTGTTTGTTGCCGAGGGCGCCAAAGTCGTCATCACTGATATCGATACAAAAGCCGGACAAGCATTAGCGCATGAACTCGGCGAAAACGTAACATTTCTATATCAAGATGTGCGCGATGAGCAAGGTTGGAAAACCCTAATCGACGATGTTGTGGATCTACATGGCGGCTTAGATGTTCTTGTAAATAACGCGGGCGTTGTTAAACCCGGCACCATCGAAAGCCAAACCATGGATGAATATGATTTCATCATGGACGTTAGTGCACGAGCCACGTTTATGGGTTGCAAGTATGCTATTCCGGCAATGAAAGCCTCGGGTAGTGGCTCAATTATTAACATGGCATCACTTGCATCAATTCAAGGAGTGTCGCGGGTAGCCGCCTACTCAGCGGCCAAAGGTGCGGTTCAGGCGTTGACGATTAATATTGCTGGTTATTGCGGTGAAAACCAAATAGACGTTCGTTGCAATTGCCTTAACCCCTCGAGTATTGATACACCAATGGTACAAAATATTCGAGCGCAGTTTATGCAAAACCCAGAAGAAGCCGCTAAGTTGGCACCCAAAGGAGAAATCGGCGAACCTAATGATGTTGGGCATGCCGTGGTGTTTTTAGCCTCTGATGAATCTAAATTTATCAATGGTGTTAGCATTCCCGTGGACTATGGAAAATCCATACTCCCTGGGCTATTTAAACACCCAGACTAACAACTCACGTCTGATATTTTTTGCACCAAGCTTGCGAGACGGTGATGACTTCTAACCTTCTCCCTATTTCAAAAAGCTGGTAGCGCTAAATCAATCGTTTTGATTTAAAACGCTTAGCCTACATTTTCAGAAAATAAGCGGTGACAAATAGATGAACAAAGAAAAACCAGCACTCACTCTTCTTGACGAAAAGATTCAGCAATGCCCTTACCACACTTATGAAAAGCTACGTCAAGAATCGCCGGTCTATTTAGACCCAAAAACCGGTTTTTATGTCGTTAGCAAGTTTGAAGATGTAAAAAAGGTGTTAAAAAACCCAAGGGTATTTGGCAATGTTCCGCTAGTCGACAGCAGAGCTTTTAATGCGTTTGCAGAAAAAAGAGCTCATGCGAATAAAATATTTGCAGAGAAAGGATGGGTGCCAGCCAGCGCGCTACCGTTTAGAGGGCAGCCTGAACACAAGCAACTACGGGCACTTTATGAAAAGACCTTTCGCGCTAGCCAAATCAAAAAACTTGAAGGCTTTATTGCTGAAACTACCGAACACTTATTCGCGAATTTTATCGAAAGAGGCTCTTGTGATTGGGTGCGCGAGCTTGCTATTCCTCTGCCGCTAATCGTAATTTGTCATGAGATGGGAGCACCAGAAGAAGACATATGGAAGATCAAGGAATGGACTCAAGCTTTTTTTCATAGGATTGGCCTCATGCTCGATAATGACGAGCAAACCGCGATGGTAGAAAAGGAAGTTGAGGCTCAACATTACTTTCAGCCTATCTTCGACTCCCTGCGAAAAAACCCCGACGGCAGCACGCTCAGCGATTTAGTGAATACAGAAGTCGAAGGCTGGGGCCGCAAACTCAACGACAATGAGTTACACGCAGAAATGATGGCCTCCACATTTGTCGGAGGCAGTGAAACAACCACCAATGCACTTGCTTCTGGCGTAATACTTCTGATCGAGCAACCCAATGTTTGGAAACAGTTAAAATCTAACCCAGACAAATATCTAGACACGTTTATCGAAGAAGTAGTCAGGCTGGAATCACCAGTACAAGGCAACTACCGATTCGTTCACGAGGACACCGAACTCGGCGGCGTTAGTTTGGCCAAAGGTGCTGCTCTGTCAGTTCGTTTTGGCTCAGCAAATCGTGATGATGATCAATTTGAAAATGCCAACGAAATTGATCTTGATCGAGAGCGGGCAGCCGCACATTTGGGCTTTGGAATGGGAAATCATTTTTGCCTGGGCGCTTCATTGGCTAGACTCGAGCTACGCAGCGCGTTCAAAACCTTATTAGAAAAAATGAACTCGATTGAATTGACTGATAAGAACAGCACGATCGAGTATCATCCTCACTATTCTTTTAGAGCTCCCAAAAGTCTAAATATCGATTTCAAAACACAATAGAATCCTCATCAAGACAGAGATTGGTATACCTCTCGTTCAAGTTCAAAGAACAAATTCATAGATTTTTTGTCAGCAAACGGAAGTAACTGACTGAGATAAGCACCGCCAAGACCATTCTTTCGATCAATCCAGAAATAACTGTTTGCCAATCCAGCCCACATTAATGTGCCCGCCGGCCGGCCGGTATCGGTAGCTGTTTCATTGATTTGGAAAGTTAAGCCCCAAGACTTGTCTAGACCGGGAAAAAATTCAGCATCATTACTGAACAACGGGGCCATTGATTTTAAGCCCCTTACTCGCAAATCACCAATATGGTTTTTACACATACTCTCAACCGTTTCAGGTTTTAGTATTCTGACACCATTAAGCGCGCCATCATTGAGAATCATGCGGATAAACTTTGCATAATCATTCATAGTGCCAAACAGGCCACCACCGCCAGATTCAAATTCAGAATTTTCCTTAGGTGGTAACTCTAGGTGTTGCCATGAACCATCTGGCAGTCTGGTATGCAAAGCTGAAGCCCGCTCTAACATCGATGGAGAGTGTGTAAATGCGGTATCGGACATTCCTAAAGGCCCTGTTATATATTTTGCAAAATACTCACCAAGCGTCATACCAGATACGGCTTCAATAATTTTACCGGTCCAGTCTATACCAATTCCGTACTCCCAACGCGTACCAGGGTCAAACGCCAAAGGGGCTTTAAGTGACTTATTTTCTTGAGTGGTAAGACTGGGTGTTCCAGTTGTCTCTCTCCATTGAGCATCGTTGACATTCCACATCTCATAAGTAAAACCAGAGGTATGCGTTAGCAAGTGACGCAGTGTTACAGGAGAAGCAGGCTCACGCAGTATAGGCTCGCCGCCAACATCGAAACCATCCAGCACCTGCACCTCGTTTAACCAAGGGCATATCTGCGCAGCCGGTGCATCAATATCTATCTTGCCTTGCTCAACTAATTGCATGGCCGCAGCGCCCGTGATGGCTTTAGTCATCGAAAAAATCGCACCGACAGTATCAACTGTCATCGGCTCGCCGCTTTCAACGTCCCTTTCACCGGCGGCGCCTTCCCATAACACACCGTCTCGGTTTACGACTACTGCCACCACACCTGGGGCGGCACCAGACTGAACGCCCCTAGCAAGAACATTATCCAGTATGGATTTCATAATTGTTCTTATTTTCTGTCAGTGCTTAGTTTTAATTGTGCTCAATCTTATTTTTTAGCAGCCGCTTCGCCTTTTGCAATGTATCTATCAAGCTCTTCATGAAAAAAGCGTACTCTACCCTCTTGGCCCGACAGATATCCGCCTTGATATCCTTTCGACATCAAGCCTTTTTGCTGAGTGGTCCAAACAGAGAGATCCTCATCAATTACCTTGCCACACTCTACCTCTCCAACCAAGCCAGTGATATGCGGAACTACAGTATCCCAACTGACGGTTTGAAACATGGCCGCCGAATAATACTCTTTGGTGCCATCTGGGAACCAGTTTAAGTACCAAGTATCAAAATAACAACGACTTGGGTCGGTTGGGTGCGGTGTCGCCATCAAAAAGAAGGCTCCATCTGGCCTTAAACTCAATGAAAAATTAGGAAAAATTGTATAGTGATAGTGATCGGTTAACTGATTATCAGTAAGACCCGAAAAGTCTAATCCTTTTTCAGCACCCTTTTCTCGTTTAACCTTTTGCATCGCAGCGCGTATCGAATGCGGGTCAGAACGGTAGTCTTCACCTTCTAGCCCCCAAAAATCAAAATAGTGCTTCATCTGCTTCAAGGTTTCATCGTAGCCACCTTTTAAACCAAGGGAAGGACGATTGCCTGGCATAAACATGCGCGCATGCCCTTCTTCAAATATATCGAATTGGCAGTGTTTATAGCTTTGTTCCATCACGTATTTGGTACTCGGGTGAACGAATGGTAAGTGATAGGATTCGTTAAAGTTGTCTTGCACAATTTTCCAATTAAATTGCCCTTCTACAGTAATCCAATGCGTGCGTTTCATCCGCTTAAGGTCATAGGTCTGAATTTGCGCATACACCGGACCAAGGTATTCAGCCAAGGGCATCACATCGTCATTCATGGAATACCAAATAAAACCACCACAAACTTCACTGCGCAGTTCTTTTAAGCGCAACTTGCCGCAAGGGTTACCTTGAGCATAATCTTCTGATTGAGGAACAGAGGATAATTCACCGTCGGTCTTAAAACGCCAACCGTGATAAGCGCAGGCCATAGTCTTGCCGCTGCCGTTCTCTTCATGAACCAGTTTATTGCCACGGTGTGGGCAAACATTGTAAAAAACTCTGATTTTGCCGTCACTATCCCTGGTGCAGAGTATCGACTCTTTGCCAATATCAAAGGTCATGCGGTCACCCGGCTTTGGAATTTGCTCTTCCATGCCACCAACGAGCCAAACCTTAGTCCATACATGATCCCACTCTTTTTGCATAAACTCTGGGCAGTAATAGCGTTCGCCCAGTATAGGGCCGTCACCTAATGGCGGTTCTGGCAACTTGCGCTCATCTAGAAAGCCGTTTTCATCTAAGCCTAATGCATGCGCTCGGTTTTCATTCGTCATAAGTGATCTTCTAAACTCTTTATACCCATAATTTCTATCACAAACTCTATCCCGAATATAGTGGCTTGTCTGCTATCAATTTATACAGCTTCAGGATCAGGAAATAGTATTAATTGATGGCTTAAAAAGTCAATATCCATGCCAGTTCTTCGCATATCAAAACTGAGAAAGCAGTAGTTTAAACAGACGATAAAAAAAGCCAGTTCATACATTAGAAAACCATTGTCAGCGGCTAGCAATTTTGTCAGTTAGTTGTTTCTAAGTTTGGTATATAACTAGGGTTCCAAGAATGAACGAGAATCAATAATGTCGGAATCCACTTCTAATGAGCTGAATAACAAACTAACCGCTATGCTTGATCGCGAAGAGATCAAAGCCATACCTCATCGTTTTGCCAGAGGCTTAGATCGCTGTGATCGATCTCTGCTTGAATCTTGCTTTCATCCCGATGGCGTAGATGACCACGGATTCTTTAAAGCAGGTGTTGTTGAGTTTTGTGACTGGGTAATGGAAGAGTTAAAAAAGTTCGACGCATCGCAGCACATTATTGCAACGCAAAATGTCGACGTATCTGGTTCCAAGGCGGCCTGTGAAAGCTACTTTGTCGCCTTTCATGTTATGTCAACCGAGGCTGGTCCTAAGGAGTTGATTGTTGCTGGCCGTTATCTCGACGAGATGGAAAAATACCAAGGCGAGTGGAAAATAAAGTTGAGAAAATGCGTGTTTGATTGGAACCGAATGACCGACGCTAGCCCCGCACCTTCGCGTGACCCCGACCCAAGACACCTTGGTAAAAACTTCCCAGAGGATGACTCCTACGCTATGTTCGCGAGGCTAGCTAGTTAAGCACTAGGCCATTTTTGTTATACACATCGGATATGGGCATAACACTATGGCCTTTTATTTACAAACAAGCTCGCAGACAAACTAGCAGGCTTTAAGCCGCGTCGGGTATCCAGCTACCATGAAAACCTGCTGGCACACGAACCGGCAAATGTATCCGCGCGATTGGCTCTTGTTCGATCTGGTTAGCATTAAAAATAACCAGCTCACTTTTGTCTTCGGCGGGATCATAAACAAAGCTCATGAGATAACCCTCATCTTCAGACACGGCGCCCTGTGCAGCAATAAAGGTAGGCTCGGCTCCAACTCGTCCATTCTTTAACATATGAGACGTCTTAGAACCGGTTTGTAAATCATATTTATGCAAACCTAAGATAGTTGGGCTACCTTTAGAGTTAAATTCCGCCGCATAGCCATAACGATTTGGCAGCCCAACGTGCGTCTCAGCGACCGTTGGGAAGTCAACGCCTAAATCATCTAATTGACGTTCCGATGTTGCCCCAGTTTTAAGGTTCAATTTCCATTCATGCAATTGAGGTATAGGCGGTGCAGCCATGCCAACAGACGTATAACCAAATAAACGCGGTGCATGCACAACGATTTCATCGCCCTGTTCGTGGGCATTCATGGTGTGGTAGACATAACATGGATCAATATCGAACCATTTGATATCTTTGCTCGATCCAGTTCGCTGCATAACACCCATACGCGCGCCATAATTTTCGTCAAACTTTACTGGCACGCCTGGCTTCTCCAAATTAGGTATATCCCATAACATCGGCAAGTCCATAAAAATGACGTAGTTACGGCTAATGACAAAATCATGCACCATGGTTGCCGCTTTTACATCAATGACCTCGGACTGCACTAATTCGCCAAAGGCATCGACCCGATGATAAGTCAAAAATGGCGGCATAATGCCGTAGCCAAAAAACAACATCTCGCCGGTCTCAGGGCAAAACTTTGGATGAGCTGTCATATTGCGTTCGAGCTTACCGTCAAAGGTGTACATGCCTACGGTGTCAAGGTCTTTGGTCATCTCGAATGGTGGGTGCAACTCTTGTAGGGCCAAGACTTTGCCCGCGTGCCCAATAATATGGGTATTGGCAAAGGAATTTTCTGGCGCGGATGTCTTCTCACGTGTAATGACTTCTTCATTTAATAATGGCGTTTGCACATAGCGATTACGATACCAAGTGGCTTTACCATTTTGAATTTCAACGCCATGGATCATACCTTCACCAAGAAACCAATCTGGGCTCGCATGTGCTTTAGGGTTTGCGCCATTACGAAAGTATCGACCATTCAGCTCTGTTGGAATGCTGCCGCTCACCTCAAGGTCGATCTCTGTTACTTCGTCAACTACAGGCGCAAAAGAATCAGCCATCCAAAAAGGGACTTGATCTGGATTGTTCATATCAGTTTATCGTTCAGTTATCTTTTTAAAAAGTGGCAACACAATACTCTTATTTTGCCCATACAATTGTCTAGACCAAAATGCGACTGACCGAGATACAGTCAGTCGCAATAAACTGGCTCTAGAATTGTACTTCGGCTTGAATACCATAAATTGTTGTTGCCTGACCAATACCAAAAGTAAATAAACCAGGAACAAAAACAGTTGTTGCAATACGACCTGCATCGTCGTCAAAGGCGTCATTAATGAACGCGGTTACTTTGAAATTCGTTCCATCACCTAAGGTTTGATATGTCAATGAAAAATCAAAACCTTCTGTCCCTTCACTAACTTCTCGCCCTAAACCTTGTGGATCATTGATGCCACTGGTAAAGAAATCTTCTTGAAAGTTATAGCTGGCATCAAACACAATTTGCGAATTGCCACCAAAAAATGCTTTCGTATAAGTGGCGCCGATCGAAAATGTAGAATCAGGAGCTGAACGCAGATTTCTCTCATCAGTCACATCAACAAGAGTTTGACCAGTTGGATCACTAAGGTCCGGTACAAAGAATTCAGAAAATTCAGCGTCAAGAAGGCCAAGTGAAGCTCGAAGGTTCACTGTAGGCGAAAGCAAAGCTTGTACTTCTAGCTCTAACCCTGAAATTTCAACCTCCGATGCATTTTGCACCGTTGTTTGAGTCAAAACACCAACCGCAATAGAATTTTCTTCTTGCTTGTCAGTGTAATCGTAAGTGAAAACTGTAGGATTCACGCGCAGTCTATTGTTGAAAAATTCAGTACGTAGCCCGGCTTCGAAACCTTCAACAATTTCAGAATCAAACGGGCCGAGAACCTCCACAGATTGAGCACGACCGTTAAACCCGCCGCTTCTGAAACCTCGAGAGAAACCACCAAACGCCGAGATATTATCTGCAAATTCATATTGTAAAATAAAACGCCCCGATACCTCATCAAAACTAGCCGATTGTTCGCCACTTGAGATAGGGTTGGTAGGATCTAGAATAAAGGTCCTTATAGCGTCCTTTGTTTCATCCGAGTAACGTAGCCCACCCGATATTGAAAAACGATTATTAACTTGATACGTACCGTCTACAAACACAGCAAATGCTTCTGTTGTTTGGTCATAGGTATCATTACCGCTAACGGCGCCAAAGGCTTGTGCTGTGCCAAAAGTGCCATCGGGAAATGTTCCACCGGTTAGAGAGAATTCAGCATCTAAATAATATAAGCCTGCGACAAATGTTAGGTTGTCGCCAATTTCACCCGCCAATCGTAATTCCTGAGAGAACTGCTCAGAGTCCTGCACGCGATTTGTAAATAACAGTGGAAAATCAACAACAACGCCAGGCGCCACTGGTATTTCGATATTTGGAGCACCCAAGCCTTCATTTAACAATTGCTCATCGGTTTCGCGAAAGCCTGTGATTGACGTCAATCTAAGGTTGTCATTGATTTGGTAATTAATCTCCGCTGTTGCTGACGTGCCCTCAGAAGTCGATATAAAAGGTTCGCCTCTTGTAAAGACCTCTAAACCAGATTCTAAGGCAATATCTCCAGACTCAGAGGCGCAACCTGCATTTATATTTGCTGGATTAAAACCGAATATGGCATTTGGTAAGAAACAAAATAAATCAGTCGGAGCATTAAAATTAAAGATCGGCGAACCTTGAGAATCATCATCAAAGGAGTCAATCGAAATAAGTGCTTCAAAATTGTCATTTGGCTCATACAAAAAAGCCGCACCAAAGTTTGTGATATCCGTTTGATCGTCTGGAGAGCCAGTCAACCTATTAACAGCAAACGTTTCATCTTGCTTAGTAAATCCCCACAATTTGGTTGAGAAAGAGTCAGCGATCTGACCAGTATTCGCAACGATTATGAATTCTTCGCCACCAACATTATTAAACCGTGTACCCAGTTTTACGCCCAACTCCTCGGTAGGCCTAGATCGTCTAATACTAATTACCCCACCAACGGTGTTTCGTCCAAATAGAGTACCTTGTGGACCACGCAATACCTCAACCGACTCCAAATCGAAGGAGTCAATTGCCGAATTTGTACTGAATGCCTGAAATACGCCATCAATCGAGACTCCAACGGCGGGCTCGAACGACTTCTCAAAATCAGAAAAACCAACACCACGGATGGTTGCGCCTAATGCTTGCCCAGCAAATGAAATTGCCCCAAAGTCTGTATTTGGTATGAATTTTTCTAAGTCTGCTACGGTATCTAAATGCTGGCGCTCTATAGTGCCTACATCGAATGCGCTAATTGCAATAGGCACATCTTGTAATGACTCTTGTCTTTTTCGAGCCGATACAATTATCTCTTCAAGAATAATGGCTTCAGACTCCTGCGAAAAGGCACTAGGGCTATATAAGGCGCCACCTAGCAAAGATGCGGCGACTATCTTAGATATCAAAGACTTAGGGCTTTTGGGGGCTACTCTAGCTTTACTCATTCAGTATTCTCCTCAGTAACTTCTAATAAGTTTTATTGTTATTGTTATTGTTATTGTTATTTGTGATCGTTGAGCGAACATCACAAGGCTCGCCACCAATATGAAACCAACAAAACAGGTTTTATGTGGCTATTAAGATGACAATTGACGAAGAGAAAATATTGAATGAATCGACTACCGCAGCCTATCATTTTTATTAGCCAGCTAAATAGTCGCAGATTAGTCGGAAAGTACTTAGTTGTTAGGCAAAAGGTGGTCTTAGCTTAGAGTTGACGCGACACTAGTTCCTATAAATCCGAATTGCAAAGTCGTGATAGAACTAGCAGGATAGTTAGTACACATACTCGATTTGTTCTGTGAATATAGTCTCCAAAATAGGCGTTTTACAATCTGTGTTGACTAAAAATATTCGTCTACTAGAGACTATTACTTTAAAAATTAGCCATTCGAGTAATTGCGATTTAAAGACTAAAGCGGCATCGAAAAATATGTGGTCTGCAAAGAGAACTAATGATTGAAACAAAAAAAATATTCATTGGCGTATTAAACACGCTGCAAAAAAAGCCCGCTAAAGGTTCGATTAATAAACCACCGATTTTACTTGTTCACGGTGCTTGGCATGGCGCATGGTGTTGGCAAGATACCTACTTAGATTATTTTTCAGAATCCGGGCACGAAACCTGGGCAATGGATTTACGCGGCCATGGCGACAGCGGAAATTCAAAGCCCCTTCGTTTAACCACGATCGGTAATTACATTAAAGACGTAGTAGCTGTCATCGCTGAAATGCCTAGCGCGCCGATTGTGATCGGGCATTCTATGGGGGGCTTGGTTTGCCAGCACCTCTTAAACAAAGACGTAAGTATCAAAGGCCTTGGCCTGCTTGCCTCACTGCCTCATTATGGCGTTAAGGGGGCAAAACTGACAGTACATCCACTGCAGCTGCTAAAGAGCAGCTTAACCTGGTCTTTGTATCCATTAGTCTCTAATCCTGAGCATGCGCAAACTATGTTTTTAGAGCCTGACGCCGATCAAAAGACCGTTGATCGCCTTATTAACAATCTCGGCGATGAGGCGTATTTTGCTTTCTTTGGAATGCTAATCTTCGCGCTACCCAAAAAGCCTGATCCAGCCACTGACACACCTATCTGTGTAGTAGGCGGCGGGGCCGATAGAACCGTTGCTGTCGAACACCAAGAAAGTTTAGCCGCGCATTTGGGCGTTCAAGCCCACATCCTTCAAGGCGAGCCGCATAATTTAATGATGTCGAGAAATTGGCAAAAAAGTGCCGATGTTTTTCTTGAGTGGATTACCGAGAATAATAAAAACTAAAACGGAACTATCTTCGGCATGTGACTATCAAACCTAATACGATAAGTAAGAGATCTGAGGAAAAGCCCGGCTAACGATTCGAGCATTTCAAATGCGACATCTGACCTAACAACAGCACCAAAAAAATAAACACCACACAAGACGGGTCTAGTATCATGAAAAAAAAGCGGATTTCAGATCGTCATTGTATCTATACAACGAGCTCATGCATGCCGGCATTGGAAGTTTTTCTTGCGCTTACCAGCGCTTATAAGTTAGGAGCGACTGACCTGCCAATCCGTTTGGTATCTAACTCAAGTAAATCTTTGAGTATTGCAGTGTGACCTTGTCCGCCAATCACAAACAGTCGTCGCTCAGGCACTGCGTGTTTTTGAATATTGGCATACATACGAAAGTTTCGATGCCACCAACTCGCCGTTGCATCAGCACCGGCATAGCCTTCACCATTGGCGCCGACTTCGTTAGTTAAAATATAGAGCGCTTTATTTTCTGCTTCTGAAGCTTGCGAGTTCAAATGCTTTAAGATTTCACCTAAGCCAAGCTCTTGGTGCATTTTATTGTCTCGTTCTGTCAGCTCCGCAATGGCACGATCGAATTCTAGCTTCAACTCAGGCGCACTTTTAGGCAGTTCTTTAAACAAAGCTTCGCCGTTCCAGTGAACCTCATTTTCGTCATAGCACAAAACCCGTTTAGTGCCAGACTGCTCAGCCACTCGAAATCCGACCTGGTAAGTTTCGTTTACCGGCAACTCAAAATTACCTTTTAAATACTGCTGATATTCCTCGTTAAGTTCTTCTTCACGGTCTCGGGAGCATTCCATTAGAACGTCAGTTGGTGCAAACGATGTTACAACACGTTTAACAAAGGCAATTAGGTACGCTTGATTACTGTCGCTTAAAACATCTAATTTACGGGTCTTTACGACATCTAATCCAGGGTTACTGAAATGAAAAGTTCCCATCAACATGACTTCGGCTGGCCGCTGCGCGAAAGAATAATGACTGACGAAAAAAAATAGTGAAATGCTTGCTGCTAAGAATGACTTCATAAGAACGCAGAAACTACTAGTTAAGAATAGTTAGATAGATTGTATATAAATCACGCTTTAACGTTATAAAAATGAAGTAGTGGCAAGACCTCGCGCAATCACCCTATGTCAAACCTAGCATTGGGCTTAGATCGATCGTGACCAAATTCGTCTCTCCGACGGGTTCACTCGCGGGTTGATAATCTTTACCAGAAACACAGAGACAACTTGATTTAACTAAAGTCTACTTAACGGGGTTCCGATCGTGTTTTTCAAGTTCCTCGCTTAATTCTAACCAAGGATGTTTTGAGCTGCACCAAAACTGATGAGTTGGTTTTAACCAAGACTTATCATCAAGTGTACCGGCTTTCACCATATACAGGTCAGGCATTACTTCGATCTCGGAGATTATAGGAGAACCACAATCTTCACAGAACTTGCGTTGAACTTTTTTACCTGTTGCAGATTCACCTATATATTCTTTAAGACGGTCTTCATTTTTGAAAATCAGAGCCTGTTTCGGTACCCCCACAGTCATCGAAAAAGCCGTTCCAGTTTGACGTTGACAATCATTACAATGGCAGACGATTGTAAATACTGGTTCAGCATCACTGGCGTACTGAATTGAACCACAAAGACACTTCCCACTTATTTTTTGCATAGCAACTTCCTAGATGGTGGTTGAAATTTCGTTGGGCGGTGCAATTAGTTGCTCGCCGTTTGCTAAGGAACATCAGGATACAATGTCAGAGCCATTGCGATATTGAACAAAATGACAGTAGACGCCTAATACTTTTAGTAACTTAAGGCGTGTGTGCTACTACTAGGCGTTATGCCAAACATTTTACGCATTGTTCGAGAAAAATGCGCTTGGTCCGAAAAACCTCCAGCCATTGCGGCTTCAGATAAAGTGGAACCCGATGCTAAAACTTCCATGGATTTAACCATTTTACGCCATAAAAGCAATGCGGATAGAGGTACGCCTATTTGTTCTTTGGCGAGCGCTCTAAGCCGAGAAGAAGACAATCCAGATTGCGCAACAATATCAGCAATAGAGGATTGATAAGACATATCCTCCAAAGCTTCGATCGCCGCAGCTAGTCGAGGATCAATTTCAGTATCTGATTCTGCGATTAGTTTATCCACAGTCGAGAAGATCTCATCATTCGACATACCGCTGTGAAAGGGCAAGGCATGTGGCGGTAGTTTGACAACCCCTTGCTTACGAACATAGCTATTCATGCTTGCCGCAAACGCCGAGTTAGGGGCTAGAAAAATACTGCAAGCTAAGCTTGAGCTTTCCACAATAAAATGTTCGACCATGGGTTTAATCAGCAGAGCATCCCCGCAATACTGTGTTCCAGACCTATCGATGACAGTAATATCTTCCGTGGTTCCAAGCATGATCAAGTACGCGAGATTTTTGTGAAAATCGTTTTTATAAATTTCACAAATACCGCCTGCGTACTGCTTACCAAATACAAACATTTTGTACTAGTTACCTAAGCTGTGTAATAAAACATCCAAAAAGCCTCCAAGACATATAATATCTACTATGCCTTTAAAATACTGAGAGTCAATTAATAGGTTGATAAATCACGCAACATTAATGAAGAGCCACAGCAGTAAATTATGCCATAGCGTTAAAAATAACGTTGATTTAAACTAACAGGATAGCTAGTACACATGGCTCTTCCGATCTGCGATTATCGGACTTTAGTGTGAAAAATCGTGTCAAAATAGTGCGGGGAAGTGGCCACCTTTATTGGAACCCATAGATATCTTACTGGCCACAGGACTAACTGAGCTAACAGCTCTATAACCCGCTTACGAAATAAAGCTACTTTCCTCAAGAGAAAACAAATGAATCAAACATCCAAAAAAGTTAAAGAAATATTTGAGTTACAAACTAAGCAAAAGTGGGTTAACAAGATGTCCACCGCCGCGCAAAGACTGGAAAAAATTGAGAAATTAAAGCAGGAAATTAAGTCACGAGAACAAGATATATTGAACGCTTTAGATGCCGATTTGCGTAGAGACGAGCAAGGCGCACAGGGTGAAATCGATTCTATTTATAGCGAAATTGAACAAGTCAACGCTAGCATAGAAGAATGGATGGCACCTGTTGAAGTTAATGCCACACCGTTTGAAGGAAGCAAAGCACGTATTACCAGCGAAGCAAGAGGAATAGTCCTGCTATTCAGCCCATGGAATTACCCTTTTGCCCTACTCTTTCAACCATTAGTGTCAATTATCGCAGCCGGCAATTGCGCAATAGTTAAACCGAATGAATTAGCGCCGAATATTAGTAAAGTCGCGGCTGAAATTATTGAACAAGCTTTTGACGAAAAAGATGTTGCCGTATTCGAAGGTGGGGTTGATCTAGCTAACGAGCTATTAGAACTACCGATGGATCACATATTCTTTACTGGCAGTCCTGCGGTTGGCAAAATTGTCATGCGCGCAGCGGCCCAACATTTGAGTTCTGTCACATTGGAATTGGGTGGCAAGAATCCGGTCATCATCGACCGTACTGCCGACTTAAACGATGCCGCCGGAAAAATTGCGGCTTTCCGTAATATGAACAATGGCCAAGTATGCCTATGCCCAGAGAATATTTGGGTACCTGAAGAAATGGCTGAAGACTTTATTGATGCAGTTCAAGGTACGTTTCAAGCTTTGTTTTATCAAGACGGTAAACTAAACCCAAAAGCCAACGGTAAAATTATAGATGAACGAAACTTTCAACGTGTTAAGGGCTACATCGATGACGCGCGAGAAAAAGGTGCCGATATTGTCTGTGGTGGTGAATCAGAACCAGAAATAAGATCGATTCATCCAACCATCATGACCAATGTACCTGATAATGCAACAATTATGGGAGAAGAAACATTTGGCCCAATACTTAATGTTTTTACTTACAAAGACGTAGATGAAGCTTTTACTAGCATTCAAGCGCAATCTAAACCTCTAGCACTGTATATTTTCACCAGCGATGACAAGTTTATCGAAACGGCGTTGGCAAAAACCTCATCAGGCGGTGTAACGGTAAATAATTGCTTGTTGCATGTAGCGGCTAAAGAACTGCCCTTTGGTGGTGTGAATGGCAGCGGAATTGGTGCATATCATGGGAAATTTGGCTTTACAGAGCTGTCTCATCAACGATCCATCTTAGCAATGTAAGCAAATTGGCGATATTGACGATTAAAGTTAGAGCTTTTCCTAGTCAGATTAAAGCTACGCGAAAGTTAAGTAATCGTTTAATCATCACTAATTAAATTTAGCTAGAGAATTGTCGATGCTTAATCCAAAAAATCTTGGACGCAAATCTGAGCCACGTAATATTGTTGTTGAACATGGGCAGCTGAAATTATTTGCCAAAGCAATACTTGAAACGAACCCGATTTATTATGACCAAATGGCCGCGCAAGCCGCAGGCCATCGTGATATTTTAGCGCCGCCAACGTTTGGTAATTGCCTAAAATTATTAGCGCCCTCTCAAGAGCTTAGTTATGACTCCTTAGGCATAGACTACAAAAAACTCCTGCACGCTGAAGAAAAAATAGAATCATTTCATGCAATTTATGCAGGTGATCAACTCACATTAGTGAGTCAAATCAGCGATATGTATGAAAAGAAAGGAGGCGCATTGCAATTTATGGTGATGCTTACCAGCATTCATCGACAGACTGAGCTCGTGCAAAATCTCACCACCACACTCGTGATGAAACAAGAGGTAGCTCAATGATAGATACGAACACTGACAATTTAACTGCCGAGGCATTAGATTTTTCACAGCTAGACATCGGAGACCCACTTCCCTGCTTAGAGTTTGGCCCTATTTCAAGGCACACCCTTGCCCTTTATTGCGGAGGGTCAGGTGATCATAATCCAATCCATGTCGACAAAGACTTCGCACAAGCCGCTGGCTATGACGATGTCTTTGCACATGGCATGTTGTCTATGGCTATTTTAGGGCGAATGCTGACTAATTGGACAAAACAAGAGAATATTGAGTCTTTTTCTGTGCGCTTTACCTCCATCACCCACGTTCTCGACCAAGTTACCGCGATGGCGACTATCGCAGATAAAAAAGTAGAAGGTAACGAACAGCGATTAACCTTAGATATTGAAACAAGGACCCATACAGGAAGGAAAACCTTGGCAGGCACTGCCATTATCAAGGTTTCCTAGCGACACCACCTACTCTAAGACTAAACAAACAAGACGTACAAACAAAAACCTTTTAATAACAATTATAAGGTCAAACTAAACCCATTTATTTAAACTACTGGAGAAACACGAAATGGCTAAACTTAATCAAAAAGTGGCTATCATTTCCGGGTCAGGCCAAGGTATTGGTCGTGCTATCGCTCTCAAACTTGCCAACGAAGGCGCCGCGATTGTTGTTAATGATATTGATGAGACAGCCGCGAACGAGACAGTTAACGAAATCATTAGTGCTGGTGGCAAAGCGGTTAGCTGTGTCGGCGACGTAACCGCTATAGACTTTGGAGAGCGTTTTGTCAAAACCGCACTCGATGAATTCGGCAAACTGGACATCATCGTCAACAACGCCGGCTACACATGGGACAGCGTAATTCAAAAAATGAGCGACGAGCAATTCATGGCCATGATCGAAGTGCACACCATGACACCTTTTCGTATTCTTAGAGCCGCGTCTGAGCATTTCCGTGAGCAAGGAAAAAAGGAAGCTGCAGAAGGTCGAGAAGTGTTCCGTAAAGTAATTAACATATCATCCGTGAGTGGTACTCGCGGCAATGCTGGGCAAGTTAATTACTCGGCCGCTAAAAAGGCGGTCATTGGCATTACTGAGACGCTGGCTAAAGAATGGGGACGCTACAAGGTTAATGTTAATTGTGTTGCCTACGGCATGATCGCCACGCGCTTAACGCAAGGGGTTGAGGGAGAAAAACCTGATGTTCAAATCGGCGACCGTTCAATTAAAGTAGGTATTCCTGCTAAACATTTAGAGGCCTCTATGGCCGTCATCCCGATGGGACGCGCAGGCACACCTGAAGAAGCAGCCGGTGCGGTATTCATGTTTTGCACCGAAGACAGTAATTACGTAACAGGCCAGACGATTGTTTGTGGCGGCGGTCGCGAGTAAGTAAGGCGTGATTTTGTTCGTGAGCCATCGACACACTTAATTAAGAAGCGATAACCGATATGCGAAATAGTGGAATGGATCAAGAATCTTATGAGCTTTTTCTCGACACGCTGAAGCGCTTTGTCAAAGAAAAGCTAGTCCCTGCTGAAAAACAAGTGGTCGAGAACAATGAGATTCCACCTTCCATTGTTCAGCAAATGCGAGATTTAGGATTGTTCGGTCTCAACATTCCTGAACACTATGGTGGTGCTGGCATGAATGCCAGGCAATACTATAATGCTCTGGTAGAAATGTCGTGGGCGGCCCCCGCCTTTCGATCAATAATCGCCGTGGGTTCCGGCATCTTTAATTCTGCAATAAGCGATTATGGTACCGAAAAACAAAAACAAGAGTGGCTACCCGCGATCGCAAGTGGCAGCATTGGAGCATTCGCTCTCACAGAACCCGATTCAGGTTCCGATAGCGCGGCGCTCCAAACGACTGCCGAAGATACTAACGTTGGCTACCTGCTAAATGGTGTAAAGCGCTATATTTCCAATGCACCCTTTGCCGATGTTATTTTAGTGATGGCAAAAACCAGTCCAAGGAAACTACCTAAAAACGCGCATATTAGTGCTTTTTTGGTTCCGCGCGACACTCCTGGCTTATCAATTGGTAAGCCAGATATAAAAATGGGGCAAGAAGGCGCTCAAATCGCCGACGTAATTCTAGAAGACGTTCGACTCCCTAAGTCAGCATTATTGGGCGAAATTGAAGGCACTGGTTTTCGCGCCGCAATGAATTCGCTAAACGGTGGAAGACTGTCGGTTGCAGCCGCGGCATTAGGCTACTCCAAGCGCGCGCTTGATAGTGCAATAAGGTATGGTATGGAGCGTAAAGCGTTTGGGGAAGTAATCACAAATTTTCAATTAACTCAGGCAAAAATTGCCGACTCTCAAGCGGATATCTACGCCATGGAATGTATGATCCGAGATGCGGCCAGCAAACTTGATGAAGACGTTGACATACGACTTGAGGCCGCATCGGCAAAAATGTTTGCTTCAGAAGCCTGTGGGCGCATTGTTGACCGTGTCGTGCAAATCTATGGTGGCTCTGGTTATTTGCGCGAATACGAGGCAGAACGTTTCTATCGTGATTCGCGCATCTATCGAATTTATGAAGGAACCACCGAAATTATGCAACTTATGATTGCTAAAACAGTATTGCAAAAATACGCAAACACAGTTACTTAGATTGTTTGGTGATTTTTAACAATCAATTTTCCAGTCATTCCCTAGCCCCATAACGCTCTAATTATGAAATACCCAAAACTTTTTGAACCACTTGATCTTGGCTTTACCAAAATCCGAAATCGCTCAATCATGGGATCTATGCATACGGGCTTAGAGGAAACTGAGAATGGCTTTGAGCGAATGGCTGCTTATTTTTCCGAACGTGCAGCTGGTGGTATCGGCATGATCATCACCGGCGGCATTGCGCCCAATGATGAAGGCGGTAGTGACGGCCACGCCAAATTATCAACGCAGGCCGAAGTTGAGCAACATCAAATCGTCACAAACAAAGTCCATGCAACCGCGCCTGACGTTAAAATTTGCTTACAAATACTGCATTCAGGACCACTTGCAAGAACGACGAACGCAGTTGCACCCTCAGCGATAAAATCAAAAATCTCAAAACAAGTCCCCAATGAGTTAGATGCTGCCGGTGTCGAAAAACAAATTAATGACCATGTGCAATGCGCACTGCTAGCGCAAAAAGCCGGGTATGACGGTGTCGAAATAATTGGCTCTGCGGGCTATTTAGTGTCTACGTTTTTAGTCGAAAAAACCAACCAGCGCAACGACGAGTACGGCGGCAGTTATGAAAATCGCATGCGTTTCCCAATAGAAATTATTAAGCGAACACGAGCAGCAGTCGGTAATAATTTCATCCTAATTTTTCGCATCGCCGCCATGGACATGCTGCAAGGTGGCATGAGTTGGGAAGAAGTCGTCATGCTTGGCAAACGTATAGAAGATGCTGGTGCCAACATTGTCTCTACCCACTTTACCTGGCACGAAAGCGCAGTACCAACTATTGCTACTATGGTTCCACGAGCGGCCTTTACCTCGGTGACTGGGCGGCTACGCAAAGAACTCAACATTCCAGTGATCACCTCTAACCGTATCAACATGCCAGATGTTGCTGAGCAAGTTTTAACACGCGGAGATGCTGACCTAGTTTCGATGGCAAGACCCTTACTAGCCGACAGCGAATTCATGCTCAAGGCACTAGACGAACGTGAAGATGAGATCAATACCTGTATTGCCTGCAACCAAGCCTGTCTAGACCATACCTTCAATGGCATTACTTCTTCGTGCTTGGTTAATCCGCGCGCATGCCATGAAACGCAATTAAACTATTTGCCAACACAAATAAAGAAGCGAATTGCCGTAGTTGGCGCTGGACCATCCGGACTCGCATACGCTACATTGGCTGCCGAGCGAGGCCACCAAGTCACGCTTTTTGATGCTGCGGATGAAATTGGCGGCCAATTTAATTTAGCTAAGAAAATCCCAGGCAAGGAAGAATTCTATGAGACCCTTCGCTACTACGCGAAAATGATTGAGGTGCACAATGTTGGGCTAGAGCTTGGGCGTATTGTATCTGCACAAGATCTTAGCTCAGATCAATTCGATCACGTGGTGATTGCTACTGGTATCGCGCCGCGCGTACCGGCGATAGACGGCATCGACCATCAAAAAGTAGTCATGTATACCGACGTTATTAAGGACGTTAAAAGCGTTGGTGAAACAGTCGCCGTTATTGGCGCTGGCGGAATTGGTTTTGATGTATGCGAACTGATCAGCCATTCAGGCCCATCCGGTGCCACAGACAGAAAAGTGTTTGCGCGTGAATGGGGAATAGACTTTGATAACCACCCACGCGGAGGCGTAACCGGAGTAGAACCGGTGGTAGCGAAAAGCGATCGCCAGATTTGGCTGCTACAAAGGAAACCTACTCCAGTAGGTCGAGGGCTTGGCCGAACGACCGGCTGGACCCACCGCCTTGCCTTGGCTCGCCGTGGCGTTAACATGCTTAATGGCGTTAAGTATTTAAAAATCGACGATCAAGGTTTACATATTCAACGTGAGCAGCAAACAAGCGTCATTCCGGCCGACACCATTATTATTTGTGCAGGACAAGAATCTGAACGCAGGTTGTATGACTCTTTAAAAGATACTTTAGCGTCAGTTGAATTAATTGGCGGCGCATTCAAAGCCGCCGAACTCGATGCAAAAGAAGCGATCAAACAAGCCAGTTATTCAGCAGCGCAGATCTAAGGCATAGATCACAAACTCAAGGAAAAGCTCATACTACTGAATACAGAAAACCTATCAGCTCGCTTCGACCCAGTGCTTAAACCTTAACTTATAGGGTTTTCTTCATGACTATCAAATTCACCTATAACCTCTAACCAAGGCTGCGCAGTGCTGCACCAAAACTCAGTGGTTGGCTTTAACCATGATTTATCATTAAGTGTGCCCGCTTTTATAATGCCAAGACCTGGGGCATTTTCCACCAACGAAAGGATCGGCGACCCGCAATCGCCACAAAATTTTCGGTGAACCGCTTTACCGCTTTGCCCTTGATCTAAATATTCTTTAAGAGTGTCTTTATTCTCAAAGGTAATAGAATCTTCAGGCACACCCACGATAATCGAGAACGCAGTCCCTGTTTGTCGCTGGCAATTCTCACAATGACATATTGCCGTCATAATAGGTTCTTCAACATCGCTTGAATATTGAACTGCGCCACAAAGGCAACTTCCACTTATTTTCTTCATATAAATCTATCTCCCAATGCTTGGCTCTAATCAAGCTTGTGCCAAATCATTCTTTAAAAATCGCCCAGAGAACAAGAAAAATAAACTTGCCAAAAAGAAAAACGAAATCGTAATCAAACAAGCAGTTCGCATACCATAGGTTTTTGCTTGTAAACAAGCGTCTTTTAGAGCCTGTGATAAATTCGAATCACTAAAATTACATTTAGCCGTTAACACTTCGCTCGCAGTAGAAGTCGCTAAATAAGAGTTCGTGAAAAAGTCCGCCAGCAAACCAATTAGAGGTGGCCCTAGGCCGTAACCGATCAAGTTAATTATAAA
>CAYSUU010000019.1:0-43730 GCA_964434375.1 uncultured Gammaproteobacteria bacterium
ACATAAATAAACGCTTCACGCCAACTAAACAGCTGCAGCACATAGCCGCCGGTCAACTGAGCCAGTACGCTGCCAATCATTATACCGCCGGCGAAAATTCCGAGCGCGGCCGGCCGTTCAATCGGCTTATAGTAATCGCTTATTAGAGAGTTTGACGGAGCCGTGCAACCGGCTTCTCCAATACCCACGGCGAGTCGCGCAAATAACAGCGACATAAAACCAACGGTATAGCCGCATAAAATCGTCGCTACGGACCACAGAATGGCACAAAAGCCTATAATGCGGACTCGACTATACCGATCAGAAAAACGAGCAATTGGAATGCCAAGCGTTGTATAAAACAAGGCAAAGCCAAAGCCAGTGAGTATGCCAAACTGAAAATTACTTAAACCAAATTCGTCAATGATTGGCCGGCCGATAACACTGATAAGAATACGGTCTAGAAAGTTGATCATGTAGACCGTGGTTAAAGAAATCAATACATAAGTACGATAAGCAAAACTGCCATAATTCTCACCGGTGTTCGTATGCCTTGTTGCTAAGTTTTCTGTAGTCATTGATGCTTCTAATTTAGGTGTAATCAATTTGAACTTTTGTATAATTTGTTTCTGCGCGAAATATCGAAAAGAAAGAATAAGCGTATTTTCGCAACACAGTTAACCAATTCACGTTAGCCGATTTTAATGCACAGCCCTTTTACTGGTCTTCTAAAGCTTTTGAAGGTAGCTCAGGAACTTGCGTGCCACTAGACTCTTTGGCTCTAAGCTGTGCATTAGCTTGTGCCACGTCGATGACATAAGCTCTAATATCTTCTACTTGGGATGCACTTAATACAGACTCAAAACCGGCCATCCCTTTATTTGCGAATATGCCCTTCAGCACAACTTGATTCCAAAGCTCGGGGCTATGAAGAACGCCACCGTATCGTATATCTTGTATTAGCCCTCCACCAATTGCACGAGAGCCGTGACATACTACACAATATTGATTGTAAACATCTTTTCCAGCAGCAACTTGTGCGGCACTGCCAACTTGCTTAGGCGGCGCAACAAAGTTCTCCTGATAGGGCCTGCTAACCGGCAACTGAGTATTACCATTAAGCTTAAAAACAAGTACTCGACTATTATTTCTAACATCTGCATATACCTTGCTAAGGTCACCATGCCCTAAACCAAACACCCCTCCCCAACCAACCACAATAGCAACGTACTGATCACCATCAAGCTCATAACTCACGGGAGCCGCAATAATGCCTGTGTTACTTGAGAAGCTCCACTTTAAGCTTCCGTCATCGGCATCAAAAGCATTAAACTGGCCCTTGGCGGTACCTTGAAATACTAGTCCGCCTGCGGTTGAGAGGGCACCGCCATTGGATACTCCTTCATGCTTAACTCGCCATGCAGGCGATTGAGTACGCGGGTTCCAGGCCAACAAAAACCCCTGAAAGGATGCCGCAATAGCATCTATTTCTTCTTGCCCCGTCGGCTGTTCAAAATCGCTTGTATTTAAGCCTAAATTCCAAGCCTGATCTCGTACTGTAAACTCAGTATCGTTGAGCATCGGAAAGGCTGCTTCCTGCATAGGAATATAGACCAATCCGGTGTTAGGACTGTAAGACATTGAATGCCAATTATGCGCGCCAGCAGGGCTAGGTGTTACTAGAAAGACCTCTCCTGTTTGATCATAACGCGCTGCAGGATTTGGAATGGGTCGTCCATTATCATCCATACCGAGCGCCCAATTCATTGTCGCAAAAGCTTCGCCCGAAATAAATTCGCCTGTGGCTCTATCGAGCACATAGAAGAAACCATTTTTAGGCGCTTGCATTAATACTTTTCGTACGACACCGTCAACCTCAATATCTGCTAAGGTGATTTGCTGAGTGGCGGTATAGTCCCATGTCTCGCCGGGCGTGGTTTGATAATGCCAAACGTATTCACCAGTATCTGGTCGCAGCGCAACAATCGAAGACAGAAATAAGTTGTCACCACCTTCCGGGCTTCTTATTGATTGATTCCAAGGCGAACCATTACCAACACCAATATAAAGTAGATCTAATTCAACGTCATACGCCATGGAGTCCCAAACAGTACCGCCACCACCAAGCTTCCACCACTCACCCGTCCAGGTTTTAGCAGCGAGTTTCATTGCCTCATTTTCAAAACCTTTTGCTGGGTCACCAGGCACTGTATAGAAACGCCAAACCATTTCACCGTCTACAACATCATATGCGCTCACATAACCACGCACTCCAAACTCGGCACCACCATTACCGATAATGACCTTACCTTTAACGACTCGTGGCGCACCTGTAATGGTGTAGGGCTTAGATTTATCAATGGTCAGCACCTTCCAGTTTTCAACACCGGTTTTTGCATCCAGAGCAACAAGATAACCATCTAAGGTGCCAATAAATATTTGCCCGTCCCAAAAGGCCACACCACGGTTAACCACATCACAACAGGCGTTAACAGCCCAGGCACGATCGACCTGCGGATCATATTGCCACAATAATTTTCCAGTTTTGGCATCAAGCGCTTTAACCATACTCCATGCAGTTGATACATACATATTGCCATCAACTACAATGGGCGTTGCTTCTTGACCACGTTGAGTGTCTAAATCGAAAAACCAATGTAAACCAAGCTCATCGATGTTTTCACTATTGATTTGGTCAAGTGGACTAAAACGCTGCTCCTTATAAGTGCGTCCATGGCTAAGCCAGTTTTGTGGCTCTGACTCCGCCTCACTTATGCGCAAATATTCAGTTAGCTGACTACTCCCCAAAGGTTCGCCATTTTTAATCTCATCTTGACTATTGCAAGCGAACAAGCCGACGCCAATAAGAACTAATAAATAATTTTTCATCATGCTAAGCATCTTATGATATTGATCTGTAACCGAAAGAGCTTTAGTCAAAAAAAAGCCCCATACTTATACAAAGCATAGGGCTTAGTTAATTGACTTAAGGAGGTTTAAAAGTCGTATCGAACGGTCACACCATATTGTCTAGGCGAGCCAACTGTACGTTGTGCTAAGCCGCCAAAAACTTCCAAGGCAAAGCCAGTAGAGAAAAACTCTTCGTCAGTAAGGTTTTTAGACCATAAAGCGACGTTTAATGACTCGCCAATTTGAAAATCAAGCGTGGCATTAACAAGATCAATTTCTTCTATAACTCCGAAATTACTTTCTTGGCCTACATTTACACCGCTTGCTTGAAGACTCGCAGCCTGACCATTAACTAAGTCTATAACTGCTGGTGAACCCAATATTTGCTCATCAAGAAATGTATAGCTTAATTGAAAGGCACCGCGTGTATTTGCGGCTACGTCAAAACTATAACGTGCCGTCAGATTAAACTGTAACTCAGGCCCGGCAATATCCTCATCTGATCGATCAAACTCAAAAGTACCTGCAGCAGGGTTAGCTGGGTCGATCAAACGAGGTTCAGTAAACTCACTAAATTCGCCATCGGTGTAACCAACGGCTGCTTTCAGAGTAAAATTATTGGTTGGTACCCACTCAATTTCAGACTCAAAACCGAATAGCTCGGCTTCGGCTGCGTTATTAAGAACAGCTAATGGGACACCTGCTGTCACGGTAGTATCTAAAGAAAAGCTTTGGATCTGAATATCAGTGTAGTCAGAGTACCAAATCGCGCTATTCCAACGAAGACTTTGATTAAGAAAGCTAGCTTTATAGCCAAATTCAATATTATCAACAAACTCAGGGTCTACTTCTGTAGATAGGAGACCATCACCATCGATACCACCACTTCTAAAACCACGAGAAATCGAGCCATAAACCAGCTGATCCTCTGTAAGCTTATAGTCTAAAGCAACAGTCCAAGAAAACTCTTCAAACTCAGCATCATTTTCAATTGTCGTGCCATCATTAAGAATCACCGTACCATCATCTAATGCCGTTGTCCCAAGGCCTACCCGTGCGGCTGCAACTGAGCCGCCAAACGCGGCTAGCGCGCCAAGCTCAATTAATTCAACCGCCCGATCATCTTCAGTATAGCGTGCGCCAACCGTTAGACTTAATTTGTCACTTAGATCAAAACCAAATTGACCAAATATAGAGACAGAATCATTTTCAACCGCCGTTACTTGAGCACGGCCGACGGTATTATTTCTATCATCACCTTCTTCATTAGATAAAAACAAACCTGCCTGCCACGTAAATGCCTCGGCCCCTCCTGAGAACCGAAGTTCCTGCGCAATCAACTCAGAATTTTGGCCGATTTCGATCGCTCCAAGTGGGCTGAAATTTAGATTAGTATTAGAATCTTGATCGCGATAACTGGTGATTGAAGTTAAATTGGCAAAACCAAGATTAGCCTCAATTGTCGCGTTAATATTTGTCTCATCCGCGGTTACTTCTGGTTCATCTGAATTCGGTAAAATCTGACCATCATTAAAGTTGGCGCCAACGAAAAACTCATCTGTTGCCGGAGGAAGCGCAGCAAAAATAACGCCTGGAACAATAGCGCCTGGCAGCAACGCTCGTATTACTGCACCATTTTCATCCACGTCATGCGTATCGACATTTATTCTTAGTGAAAAGTCTTCGCTTGGTTTATATAGGAAGGACGCTCTAAAAAATTCTTCATCATCGTCTCCTAAATCAAAACCAGAATCAGAACCATCTGAAAATACACCTTGACCGAAACCATCACGACTCGTTACTGCTGCACCAAAGCGCAATGCTGCCGTTTCGCCTAGTGCCACATTACCCACGGCTTCCACATCAAATTGGCTAAAATTACCTGCTGTCGCTTCAACGTAACCGCTGTTTTCCCCTAATTGAGGTGCAGTAGTGGTAACAATAACCAAACCACCGGTTGTGTTTTTACCAAACAGTGTGCCTTGAGGTCCTTTCAACACTTCGATTTGCTCAATGTCAAATAAGTTACCAAACAAATTGGTTCCTCGAGTCACTGGAGCACCATTAATATTAATACCAACCGCTTGGTCGATGGTTAAATCTGACGTTGTGGAGCTTTGTCCTCGAATCGTAAGCTCGGCGGCTAACTCACCCCTTACATTATCTGACCTAACGTCAAAGTTTGGCGTTTGCGATGCCACCTGTACAAATTCAGTAATACCGGCATCTTTTAAAGAGTCTCCAGTATGCACGGTTACAGAGATAGGCACGTCTTGCAAACTCTCCTGAGTTTTTCGAGCGGTGACAATAACCTCTTCGAGTACCTGTTGCGAATATGCGGGACCAACTAGTCCAGCACCAAGCGTCAAGGCAACAAACCCCGCCACTCCAGTTTTCTTCAAATATTTAGCATTGCGGGCTTTCGACATAAAGCTTCTCCTCAAGGTGTTATATATGTAATTAATGCCACATTTTATTTTGCGTCGCACATTGTTATGTTTTTGACGGCTCGATTTTTACGATGCGACTGTCATTAATAATACCTATTACAGAAAAATATCCACCTATCATATGTATTAGCGAAGTAGCGAGTTACTTTACACTTAGAACCATTTATAAGCGGCGCAACAGGCGCTGTGCGGCTCGCAAATGAGGAACATCAAGCATTACTCCATCTAACTGTAAAGCGCCCGCTTGAGTATTGGAACTGAATAATTCAATAACACGACGCGCAAACTCGATTTCTTGCTCAGTTGGCATAAAAACGTGGTTAATAATGTCTAACTGGCAGGGGTGAATCGCTAATTTTCCAGTAAAGCCAATTTCTTTAGCCGCCAAACACTCCTTCCTTAAACCCTCTAAGTCATTGAAATCAGCCATAACCGTATCAATCGGCTGCACGCCAAGATCACGAGCTTTAGCTAAACATAGTGTTTGTGCTAATTGAAATGGAGGTAACCACTCTCCAAGTTTATCGCGCCCGTGAGCAGCACCTAAGTCACTGGCTAAATCTTCGGCGCCCCATGTCATTCCTAGTAGACGATTAGATATATTAGACAAACTATCAAAGCGAAATAAAGAGCCTGGGGTTTCGGCGGTAAGAATTATTAATTTTGTGGCACCTATCTCGATGTTCGATTTATTTTCGATATCCCCTATGAGTGCATCAATTTGCTCGAGGTCATCACCCGACTCCACCTTCGGCAATACAATTAGCTCTGGTTTAACCGGTACTATCGCATGCAAGTCATCTGACAAGTGCGCACTATCAAGAGAGTTAAGCCGAACACCATATGGTTTTTGCCTCGCTCGCGACTGCTCTATAACTTTGACGACTAATTCGCGCGCGGTTTGCTTTTGGTTCTCACTAACTGAATCTTCCAAATCGAATATCACAAGATCAGCATCTAGTGTCGCCGCCTTCGACAACATTTTTTCATTCGCGCCAGGAATAAATATCGCAGATTTATATTCGAGCATATAGCTACTCTCTTAAAGAACGGTGTTTAAAAACGAAATAGAAATCACTTGAGCATAAAACCGCGCAAGTACTCGAGCTTAACTATAAACCTTAAATCCTTAGAGCGATTCTACTTCTTGCTTTAAAGCACTAAGAAACTTACCACCAAGTGCGCCATCAACGACACGATGGTCGCATGATAAGCTTGCCGTTAACACAGTGGCTATTCTGGTTTCATCGTCATCAGTTGCCAAAACTTGTTTTTGCGCCTTACCCAAGGCAAGTATTGCAACTTGTGGAGGATTAATAATGGCATCAAAACTGCTCACGCCATACATACCAAGGTTAGACAGAGTAAACGAGCCACCAACAATATCATTACGCTCTAAACCGCCACCTTTGGCTTTTTCAATCATCGCTGTTGTACTGACTGAAATTTCTACCGGAGTCATTGTTTCGGCAGCACGGATAATCGGAGTTAATAAGCCACGTTCTGTCGCCACCGCAACAGATATGTCCGCATGTTTAAATTGTCTAACTTCGTCGCCCACAAGTTGTGCGTTTATCTGAGGCACAGCCACTAAAGCACGAGCCGTGCACCAAACGATCAAATCATTGATCGAGACCTTTTGGCTCTGCTCGGCATTAATCGTTGCGCGCTTCGCTAATAATGCATCAAGTACGATATCAACATTTAAATAAAAATGCGGTACCGACTGTTTTGACTCAACTAAACGTCGAGCAATGGTTTGCTTCGTCGTAGTCAAGGCTATGCTCGTGTATTCATCGTCGGATTGAGCATCAATTGCAGCGGGCTCCCGTGCGTCGCTACCACTAGCCGCGGCCTCAACATCAACAGAAGTGATTCGACCATTCGGTCCAGAACCAGTTACGTTGCCAATATCAACACCTAGCTTTTCTGCCAAACGCCGAACCGGTGGGCTAACTCTGACCTTAGTTTTGGTATTAGTAGTTTTAGTATTGGCGGTCGCCGTCGCAGCTTCAGGTATCGCCGCGCTAGACTCAGCAACCACCGCTTCACTGTCACTTTTGGATTTTCCTAAAGCACTATTGAAATCGTTTATGAACGAATCAATGGCATCTTCAGACGCCTCTGCATCAGCAATAATACCAATCAACTCCCCAACACCCAGCGTATCGCCAACTTCTAACAAAACTCGTCTCAATACCCCCGTGGCAGTTGCATCTAGAGTGTTCATTATTTTGTCAGATTCAATATCTACCAACTCTTCACCTTGAGTAACATTATCACCCACATTGTGATGCCACTGAGTTACCGTGCCATTTTCCATTTCGATTCCCCATTTTGGAATCGCTAGTGCATAGATACCTGAACTCATACCAATGTCTCTTGAATTGCTTTAGTCACATCATCAGCGTTGGGAATGTAAGCAGCTTCTAACTCAGCAGCAAACGGTACTGGACTATGTGGCGCTGTCACTTGCTTAATAGGCGCCTTTAAACTGCTAAAGCCTTTGTCAGCAACCATTCCAGCGATGTCAGCAGTAAGCCCACACCGCGGTGGTGACTCGTCAACCACCACCAAGCGTCCAGTAGCCTCAACACTTTCAAGAATAGTCTCTTCGTCCAATGGTGATGTTGTACGTGGATCAATAAGGTCACAGCTAATGCCTTGTTCTTCAAGCGCGTCAATTGCCTTAGCAGCCACATTCACCATTTGTCCAAAGGCCACTACTGTGCAGTGTTCGCCTTCACGCGGCATCGCCGCTTCTCCAAATGGGATGGTATAAGCTTCATCAGGTACTTCACATTCACTTTGATACAACAACTTATGCTCAAAAAACAAAACCGGATCATCATCTCGAATCGCGGATATCAACAAACCTTTTGCATCATAAGCGTTTGATGGAATCACCACTTTCAAACCAGGTATAGCGGTCATCATTTGATATACCGTTTGAGAATGTTGAGCAGCGGCACTGTATCCGGCACCGGTATTACATCGAATAACCAAAGGACATTTTGATTCGCCACCAAACATATATCGAAATTTCGCCACTTGATTCATCACTTGATCAAGACACACACCAAAAAAATCGGCAAACATGATTTCGGCGACTGGCCTCATACCGGCCAAGGCGGCACCTGATGCCGCTCCAACAATTGCAGATTCAGAAATTGGAGTATCTATCACACGCTCTTCACCAAACTCGGCCACAAGCCCCTTGGTCACGCCAAAAATTCCTCCTACGCAGCCAATTTCTTCGCCACTACCTCCGCGGCCACCGGCGATATCTTCACCAATTGCAAACACGTTTGGATCACGGGCAAATTCATGAAACATAGCTTCATTTAAGGCGTCGCGCGCCGCTTTAATAGGCATAAAAATTTCTCATTTAATAATTAATATAAACGTCTTTAGTAACGTCTGCCAAGGTGCCTCTCGGAGCCGCTTTGGCTTCTTGCACGGATTGTTCGATTAACGCTAAAACTTCATCATCAATGGCATCAAGTGCGGCCATGTCCATGAGCTTATCGGCGGCCACTCGGTCTCTAAATTTAGTTAAACAGTCTGAGGTTTCTCGTAGTTTTTTAACCTCATCTTTGGCTCGATACAATTGTGCATCGCCTTCAAAGTGGCCAAAGTATCTCATCATCGTTGCGTATATAACCGATGGACCGCCTCCGCCTCTAGAGTGATCGATAGCCTTATTAGCAGCTTCGTAAACCGAAAAGAAATCCGAACCATCGGCTTCAAAAACTGGCATACCAAAACCAGCCGCGCGGGCCGCGATATCAATTCCTCCAGACGAATAACTTGCGCCGGTATTTTCAGAGTATCCATTGTTTTCCATAACAAATATTTTTGGCACTTTTAAACAAACCGCCATGTTCATCGCTTCAAAAGTGGTACCTTGATTACTTGATCCGTCACCACCAAAAGACAAGGCCACGGTATTGTTCTTTTTAAGTTTACCTGCGAGAGCAGCGCCAACTCCAATTGGCGGGCCTCCTCCGACAATCCCATTCGCGCCTAAAATCCCTCGGCCAACCTCGGCAATGTGCATACTGCCACCTTTACCTTTACAAGTACCTTCAGTAGAACCCCAGATTTCCTTCATCATTTTCAAAACATCAGCGCCCTTGGCTATACAATGACCATGACCTCTGTGCGTACTGACAATGGAGTCGGCATCACTAAGATGCTCACACACGCCGACAGCAATCGCCTCTTGACCCGCATACAAATGCGTGAAACCGGCGATTTGACCTGTTGCTATTTCAATATGCAGACGCTCTTCGAATTCTCGAATGGTCTTCATTCGTCGATAAGCGTGCTCTAATTGTGGTTGACTTAGGTTTGTCATACATAACTCCAGTATTCGAGCGTTGTTATTTTACTTACGATTCAGGCTCTCCAGTCTTACGATTAAAGAGGACGAGCACTGTACTGATCAATTATTGGAAAAGATAATCCAAACAAAAATAATAACATTGGCATATGATGAAAAATCTGAACTAGACGCAGTCGGCAAACCCGATTTACACCTTATTTTCTCTAGCCCAGACATGACAAAGTACTACTTGATTAGACGCACTATAAAGGTCGACCAATATCATGCAACACTCAGCCTTTTACCACTATCAAAAAGGTTGAAAAACTAGGCTCCTTACTAGGGCTCTTTACTGAGACTCATAGTAGGACAAATAATAGGCCAAATTAGCGATCACAAAAGACTAGCCAAACGATGCTAAGCGCCAAACAATCATGTCACCGTAGCCGTCATGATCGCTAAATCACGACTTAGCGGACGCCTCTGCTATGGCTTTTTGAATATCGGCTGCTTGCGGGTTGCCGCGCAAGGTCAACCCTCCATTAACTTGAATGTTCTGACCTGAAACAAACGCTTGATCACTCGCCAGCCAAACTGCGGCTGATGCAATATCACCTGATGTATTAAGCCTACCTAATGGAGTACGAGAAATAAACGTATCAACTAAACCAGGCACACCAAAGCTGCCTTCGGTCATCGGGGTCTTAGTAAGCGCGGGTGAAATAGAGTTGGCGCGGACTCCGTACTGACCATAATCATTGGCAACACAACGAACCAGTGCTTCCGCACCAGACTTAGTCCCAATATAGCTGGCATAATTATTAACTAAGGCTTTGGTGGTAGCTGATGAGATATTAATCAAAGAACCGCCAGGTGTTGTATTAGCCATCATCACACGCACAAATTCTGCAAGAAAGTAATGCACCCCTTTAAACTGCAGATCGACCATACGTTCCAATTCGTCGTCTTGAACGTCTAAAATAGGTTTTGCTAAACCCCAGCCTGTCGCATTGACTGCAATATCGACGGAGCCCAACTCGCTGAGTGCGCCTTCGGCGAGCTGCTTAACTTGCTCATGATCGGTAATATCACAAATAATGTAAGAGCCGTTAATCTGACTAGAGATTTTTTTCAACTCACTTTCATTTCGACCACTGACCAAGACCTCTGCGCCTTCATCTGCAAACCTTTGCGCTATGATTTGCGCCATATTACCCGACGAAGCGGCACCCATCACAACTGCAGTTTTATCTTTTAATTGTGGCATTTACCCGACCTATATAGATTTTCAATAACTGCAAACTATAACATTCAAGCAGGCATTAATACTCCAATCAAAAATGACCATAACAAGCACCAGTTTGACAAACTTCGATAAGAGATTAAATGATTTCTAGGCGACGACCCTAAGCCTTTTATTTGATAGTCCTAACACTTTCGAGTATCGCATCATTTTTTTCCTGTGGCAGAATGTCAACAAAATAGTAACTACGAGCATCAACATTAGCGTGGATTTAAGCAGCTATATACAATGCTATAAACGTTTTCTAAGAAGGCCAGAGACTAAGCCTACTTAACAAACTGAAAATAAAAAATATGGTTTTTTTCATTCGTGAATTTTGATTTATCTGAAACTCAGGAGTTATTTCGCTCCACTGTAGAACGTTTTACGCGAAACGTTGATGTCGCAGAACGCGATAAAATTCGTGCGCACGTCGGCGCCTATGACAAAAGTCGTTGGAGTGAAATCGCCGAACTCGGCTTGCTGGCAATTGCCGCTAATAATAGTCAAGGCGGGCTCGATGGTTCGTTAACAGATTTGAGTACCATTGCCGAAAGCCTCGGTGCAAACAATGCCCCCGACCCTTGGTTAGAAAATGGTGCACTACCAATTCGCCTAATGAGCAAAGCCAATGACACAAAAATATTAGCTTCGCTACTAGACGGATCAAAAATAGCCGCACTCGCTTTCGCCGAAGAAAAATCGCGTTACAACTTATTTCCCAAACAACTCCAAGCAAGCACCACCGGCGCTAACAATTCAACCGTATTGACTGGTCAAAAACGTTTTGTTTTAGGCGGTGCTCTTGCCGATTATATTTTAGTCACTGCAAATGAAAACGACAAATTTGGCTTGTATTGCGTGCCCAGTGATAGTCACGGTCTAACGAACCAGCCCTATGCCCTGGCCGACGGAAGCCTAGCGACCTTGGTATCGATGAACGAGGTTGAAGCAGGTCCAAAACTCGAGATCAACTTCCAAGAATTTAGGAAAATAATTGCCGAAACCTCTGTTTTATGCTGCAGCGAAATGGTAGGACTTGGCCAACTATTGCTAAATGACACCCTTGAGTACGTGAAAAACCGAGAACAATTTGGCGTCTCGATTGGTTCTTTCCAAGCCATTCAACACGGCTTAGTCGATTGTTTTAGTGAACTCGAACAAATGCGTTCAATGCTATACCGAACCTTACTTGTCGAGGGCGATTCGCAGGACGATTGGTTCGCTGACGTTATGGGCGCTAAGTCATTTATCTCTGAAGGCGCAACTTTCATCGCTGGGCGAGCTGTGCAGTATCACGGCGCGATGGGCATTACCGATGAAGTTGGCGTCGGTCATTGTATGAAGCGCATCCTAATGTTGTCTCGCCTATTTGGTAACGCATCAGCGAATCTCAATAGCTATTTAGAAGTCGCCTAAGCTAACCTATATATTCAATCACGACACTTACGCATGCAATTAACTTATTTATTGCCACTGAATCCATTCACGACAAGGCTTGAACAGCCATTAGGAGTTAAACAATGGATATGAATTACTCCGAGGCCGATCTCGAGTTTCGTGACGAAGTCCGCAAGTTTTTAAAAGAGAAACTCCCAAAACGGCTAAGCGACGGAGTCAAGCGAACGCCCGGCGTTTTTGTCGAACCCGACATAGGACTTGAGTGGCATAAAATTCTTTTTGAGAAAGGCTGGATTTCTCATCGATGGCCGGTCGAGTTTGGCGGCACCGACTGGACGCCAATGCAGCGATATATCCTAGAAAAAGAATTTGCGATGGCCAACGCACCCAGACCTGCGCCAATTAGCTTAGGTCTTATCGGGCCTGTATTGTGTCGCTATGGCACACCAGAACAACAAGCAAAATTTTTACCTCGCATTCGCTCTGGTGAAGATTTTTGGGCACAAGGCTATTCAGAACCATCAAGCGGATCTGACTTAGCTTCACTGTCAATGAGCGCCTCGCTTATAGATGGGAAATACAAGATTAATGGCACCAAAATTTGGACGACTCATGCACAACATGCAAACTGGATTTTCTGCTTGGTAAGAACCTCGATTAGTGAAAGAAAACAAGCTGGAATCACATTTTTACTAGTGCCAATGGATCAACCCGGCGTTACTGTTACGCCAATCATATCGATATCGGGTGATCATGAAGTAAATCAAGTGTTCTTCGATGATGCGGAAACGCTACTAGAAAACCGAGTCGGTGAGGAAGGACAAGGTTGGGAAATCGCTAAATTCCTTCTACAGAACGAGCGCGGTGGCAGCTGTTTTGCACCGCGATTATTACAGAGCATCAACTCACTGGAAGCAGCCGCAAAAGACACGCCAGATTGTTATAGCTCAACAATGAATAACGACCCTGACTTCAAACGGCGATTAGCGAAGCTAAAACTCCGCGCCTCAGCGCTCGAATTTACTGAACTAAGAATTCAAGCGGATATTGCGAATGACCGCCCTGCTGGGGCAATAACCTCTCTGACTAAATTAATTTATTCTAATTTATCGCAGGAATTTCAAGCCTTAAAGAGTGAGTTGTTTGGCTACGACGGGCTACAGCTACCTTACCATCGCCCCCTATATTCAGAAGATGCTCCAGAGGCTATTGGCAATACGGGCGCTCAAGTCTCGCTTGCCTCATTCCTTAACGGCAGAGCATCAACCATCTATGGCGGTAGCAATGAAGTACAAAAAAATATTATCGCCAAACGAATTTTAGGACTCTAGTAGTAGACCATTAGTGGTTCACATGCTTGTCGATACTGGTTATATTTATGGATAATATGACTTATAGGATCCACGATGCTCAATCCATCTGACAACGCCTTAAATAATTTCGACCTGCCCGAACTGCTTGACGAAGTCAGCATAGAGGCAATGGAAGATGTTCATGATGCGGCCATAAAAATTAAAAAAATAGCCGATGATTGTAATTTTCGAATCGCACTATGCGAAGATATTTCTTCTCGAGACCCGATGGTAGATGCCGAAGGTACTGTATTGAGCGCCGATATTTTTGGTTGGTTAGATGATGGAGAGCGTTGGTGGGAAGAACACTGCTTAGCACTTCATTCCCCTGTTGTTAGAGCTTGTCGTTATGAATCTGAACCATTTTGGTGTAATCGAGACGGCATTAATGGACACGGAATAAACCCCTATATCAAAGAAATAAAAACGCAAGAGTATTTTGATGAATACGCGCGCTACCCTTCTGCGATTATCATTCCAATACATTTGCCCTTTGCTCAAATTTCCGCAAATAGTATCCATTCTCTGGACAATACTAAAACAGACCTGTCTGAAGAATACGCATACTACGCCGATTTTTTCGCTCTTATTTTTCGTCGTTTTATTTCAGGCTATGTCACCGCGATACGTAAAACTACACGCATACCTGGAGACTTAGTACTATCAAAACGCGAAGTCGAATGCTTACAATGGGCTGCCATCGGCAAAACTGATAAAGAAATTGCGGAGATTATATCTTTATCGCATGCCACCATCCGCTATCATATTCATCGCGCAGGAGAAAAACTCTATTCAGTGAATCGAGCGCAAACTATTTTTAAAGCAGGACAGCTCGGCTTTCTTGGCGCGAGTGACTAAGAGCTATTTTTGTTTTAGCAAAACATGGCTGACATTGAGATTGGAAGGAACCATTTGCCTATTAAAAGCGCTAAACAAGCTAGGCAAAATTTAGGGTAAGCTAAGACGCTAGTCAAACACTATACTCGACTAAGAATCTCTAATAATTCGAGTATTAATCTTGGCGTCAACACTTATGTAAACGCCAAAGAGAACAACCCTCATTAGACTCAATAGATGAAAGAGAATAACTACGAAGAACTTCTTGGAAACCACAGCGACTGGGCGCAAGCAAGACGGGCAGCGGGGCGTGAACAGACACGAGCACTAGTTAAAATGCTCCAAACCGAGACTGACATGGCTGACAGCGCCATGACACTTCACAAGTCAATTTATTTGAGCGAGCAACGTTTTAAAGCTGAACAAGAACACATTTTTTTGGATCAGCCGTTAGTTGCATGCTTGTCACAAGATATTCCAGAACCCAACACTGCTATTTTATTTGATGCCGCTGGTCCATCAATCATTGTATCTCGCGACAAAGACGGTAATGCCTGTGCGTTTTTAAATATGTGCACCCACCGAGGCGCGAAAATTATAGAAGAAAGTGAACCATGGTCTGGGAGTTCAAAACGTTTAACATGCCCTTTTCATGCATGGTTATTTTCAAGTGGCGGAAAACTCGTAGGCCAACCTGGCAGAGAAGGTTTTGCTGATTGTTCAATAGGGAAACGCGATCTAATCAAAATTCCTTGTACTGAATACCTAGGACTTGTCTTTGTTCGGGCAAACCCACAAGGCGAAGCTCTAGACACAAAAGCGGCCAAAGAGTTTCTTGGCGATTATGCACAAGTCTTAGCGAAGTTGGAACTCTGGCGCGCCGAGCCAGTAAAAAAAGGCATTCTCGAGGCCGAGTCAAATTGGAAATATGCACTTGATACTTACGGTGAGAGCTATCATTTTTCGACCCTACACAAAACAACTATTGCTAAGACAAACTACAATAACAAAAATGTGTTCGAACCATTTGGAATGCACCATAAGGTCACCTTCCCAAAGCTTGCTTTAGCCGACCTCCTCGACATGGACGAAAAAAACTGGCCCGAATATGATTATGGTGCGGTGCATTTCTTATTTCCAAACACGGTCATTTTTTATGGCTCATTAATGCCTGGCATGTACTTCACGCAGGTTTTTAGGCTATTTCCGGATGGCGTAGGCAAAACACGTTGCCAATTCGCAGTTTATGCACCCTTTGGCATTGAGTCTGATGAACATAAAAAGAATTGCGAGATTGCCTACGACGCTACAGCCAAAGTGGTTGTAACAGAAGATTATCGAGTGTCCATGCATGGTTACAACAATTTGAAATCAGCGCCTGCCGATTTTGAAGTTTTGATCGGTGCCAATGAACCCGCACTGCAAGCAGTGCACAAACATATTGCTAAAGTTATCGGTATACCACTAGATCAAGTCAGCTCTTAGACCTTATCCCAATCTTGCCGCTTAGCCCACTCAGCGTGACTAGTTAGCGTGACAGGTAAAATATCTTTGAAGCCTTGAGGATTAATATCAAGCGGCGATACGGCTTGCTCGTTGTACCAACCATAGAAACGCGACATACCCCAATACACGCTGCCCTCGATTACCTCTCGTGAACCTGTTACCAATTCACTCATATTCTCAGCAAACTCCATCGGCGCAAGACTCTTAAAGACGATTTCTCGTCCTGCAGCTTGACTCATATTCGCGGCTATTTGGTGACCCGTAAGTGCTTGCGGACCACCCACGGTGATGGTTTGCTTAGAGACATTATCGGCCATAGTAGCGCAAGCGACTAGCTTGCCAAGATCATCAAGACTGATCCAACTAATTTTTAACTCATCGCTGGCGGGATAGGCAAATGTATTTTGATGAACGACAGCAGGCTTACACCAAGCACGAATTTGATTATCCATAAACACGGCCGGGCGCAAAATCACATAGTCGACGCCTGATTGCTTAATTGTTTTTTCAATACGCTGACGCCCTTCATGACCACCTAACCCAAGGTCTTGGTCATCGACGACATAACAACTGGTGTTGAAAACGAGTTTCCTTAAACCAACCTTTTTAGCTGCCCCGGCGATATTGCGTCCAAAGGCCTCAGCCACCTCGACGTTGTGCTCAAATGGCAAATGCATGGCAACCGCATCTACCTGAGCGAATGCCGTTTCCAAACTTGCTTGATCAGAAATATCGGCCGCTAAAACTTCAATATCTGAATGCGGCGTATTTTGCATTGCATCGCCACGCCGCGCCCCCGCCACAACATTAACGTTCTGTTCGAGCAATGCAGACACCAAGGGTATTCCCTGATCACCAGACGCGCCCAGCACTAACACTTTTTGAATATCAGCCATCGTTTTACTTTAGTAAGTCGTCTGGAATTTCAGCCAGCATAGCCGCTGTATCAAAATAATGAATTTGCAACTCAGCAAGTTTATCGCCTTCGATCCGGCCCACCTCACTCACGGTCATGGTAAATCTCTTTCCCGATTTTTTTGACGTAACAGTAAAGTCGACAATACATGATGCCCAATCTTTACCGCCGATCACTTCCTTAGTAACCGGCGCGGGGTCGTCAAAACACTGCATCACCGCCGGAAACAAGCGTTGCAATGCATCTTTACCCTGCCATACGCCGCCAAAAGGTAATGACTCTGGTTCAAGGACTTTAAAATCGTCGGTGAGCATTGCTTGCACACCTGACCAATCTCCTTGCCGCATAAGGCTATAGACAGTATCGAGAACCTCTGCAGCCGACATTGTTATGCTCATAAGAGGCTTTAAAATTGAACGCGTTTAGTATAACCACCGTCAACAACGAGGTTGGTACCCGTCGTATATGGCGACGCCGGACTTGCTAAAAACACCACCGAATTAGCCACGTCTTGTGGCGTACCAAGTCGACCTAATGGCATCTGCGCAACAGTAGCATCATAAAAATCACGATTACCGTTTTTGATGTTCTCCCAATTGCCGCCTGCAAATTCAATCGGCCCTGGTGATACACAATTTACTCTAATACCTTGAGCTGCTAAGGATTGACCCAATTGCGAACTATAGGTCAACATGGCCGCTTTCATTGCATTGTAAGCTTGTGGAACAAAGAATTTTTCCACCCCTGCTGTAGATGCCATCAATACAATCGAGCCGGCACCCGATGCTTCCAAAGAAGGTGTGAGCACTTCAACGCCCTTAACTGCACTCTTAACATCAACGTTTAAACAAACATCCCAGTCGGCTGTTGCACCAAGGCCAGAGGCACTTGCTGTGTGAACGAAAATATCGCAGCCGCCTAATTGTTCAACGGCATTTTCTAACCAAGCCGCATAAGCCTCAGGGTCTTCAGCAATATTAACAACACTGCCATACACTTGCCCCGAACCTGCAGAGTCAATCACCGTGCTGGCCTTGCCTACGCGCTCCTCGTTGCTTGAGCAAAAGGCAATATCACAACCTTCAGCAGCAAAGGTCGTTAAGGTTTCAATACCAAGGCCACCTGAGCCACCGTTCATGATTACTTTTTTACCATTAAGTCCGAGATCCATTGCTTTACCTTTTTTATAAATTAGTTACTTATTAGAATTCAACTATAACGCTTATATTCATCTATTTGAACGATCAAAATTGTCAGGGCTGATCACTTAAAAGAGCGATTTTTTATTTTTGCTTACTGTATTGAATTAGAAATTTAATTGACGGCTTTAGTCTTGCCTTGCCAAAACGGTTCGCGTAGCTCACGACGAAGTACTTTACCGGAGGCGTTACGCGGCAAAGAATCTACAAAACTAATTGATTTTGGGCATTTATATGCTGCTATCTGAGTACGTGAAAAATCAATAATTGCTTGAGCGTCCTCACTGACTCCAGGCTTAAGTACAACAAACGCTTTTATTGCCTCACCCCACTTACTATCAGGCACTCCAACCACAGCCACATCAGACACATCTGGATGAGAATAGACCGCATTTTCTACTTCCGCAGGATAAACATTTTCTCCGCCCGAGATAATCATGTCTTTGACACGATCATGAATATACAAATAACCCTGTTCATCAAGATAACCGGCATCTCCAGTGCGCAACCAGCCATCACGATCAAAGGCTTCTTTGCTTGCTTCAGGCCTGTTCCAATAAGCCTTCATATTTTTAGCTGAGCGCGTGGCAATTTCGCCAATAGTGCCAGGGCGTAATGTATTACCTTGCTCATCAATTATCTTTAATTCAACGCCCCATAATGGTTTTCCAACCGACTTCATTTTTTCGTTACCCTCTGGGTCATGATCTTCTGGCGGCAAAGCAACAATAGTTCCGCCACTTTCCGTCATGCCATACATTTGCACAAAACCGCAACCAAAACGATCAATTGACTCACGCATTAATTCTGATGGAATAGGTGAAGCACCATAAAAAATAAACTTGAGCGAGGTCAAATCAACGTCGTCGATACGCGGGCTCTCGAGAATGATCTTTAACGCAGCAGGCACCATAAAAATTTTACTTACCTTGTACTTTTCAATCAGTGTCAAAACCTCGTTCGGATCATATTCAGGAATAATCACAGCATGCGCGCCACTGTGTATTATGCCTAAACCAAAAGAAGTGCCACCAACATGAAAACACGGCATCGCCAGTAAACCAGTTTCACCCAGCTCATAAAGCTGCCAATCTTGCATAATATCGTCTGGCTCCTGACCTCTAAGAGCCAAAAGTCCGCGATCACTTAGCACCGCACCCTTGGGCTTACCGGTAGTGCCAGAGGTATAAAGCTGCACAACGTCATCATCAGCAGACTCATCAAGCCTAGGATCAAGATCAGTGTGCTTACTTAACCACTGCGCGTAAGGCTCAGCCATTGGTACATCCCCATCTACACAAATCAAAATTGGGTCAAACAGCAAAGAAGATCCTAGCTGTGTCAGAGCTTCACAATACTCAGCATCAGCAAAGATCAATTTGGCTTTGCAATCATTAACAACATAGATCAACTCTGGCCCGGCCAGTCGCCAATTGATAGGAGTGACTACGGTTTGAGTTTTAGAAACAGCCGCAATGAGTTCAAAATAAACCGGAGAGTTTTTACCTAAAAACGCAATTCGGTCACCTTTCTCTAAACCGCACGCAAGCAAGCCATTAGCGGCTCGGTTACTGTTGTTATCAAGTTCATGGTAAGCAACGTCTTGCCCTTTAAAGCTGAAAACCGCTTGAGCGCCATATTCAAGTGCTCGATCTCTGACGGTTTGTGCTATTGAATAAAGACTAGTCTTTGGAGGCATATTAAGTCCTGCGATTCATGTTAAACCAGCAACTGGCATCGAGCCTAGGTATTGGGTATTAGTATAGAGTCTTGAGTATCAAGGTTTGAATGCTAGACCTTAGATACTGGGTGTTAGGCAAATATACTTTTCCGATCATTTTTTGCAATGAAACTCGATAAATCTGACCTAACAAAACAACTAGCCAAACACCTTAAGTGATGTTCTGAGAAAAACCCGCACTCAGCTAATTACTTTGCGCTGCGTAATTTGCAGCCGTCACAGCGTTAAGGACGACGACTATCAAAACAAAGCATTGGCGCGTAACGAACCACGCTTTATGCTAAAAAAAAACAAGCGGAGAGTAAACATGCAACGAGTCTCAGTAATTGGCGCCTCAGGCCGCCAAGGCCTGGCACAAACTAAATGCCTACTTCAATCTGGCTACAAAGTTCGATGTCTATCTCGCGACATCAATTCCGAAATGGGTGGGCTCGCCAATGAGGTAGAAGTTGCTTATATGGATATGAACGACGAGGCGAGTATCGTTAGCGCTATAACAAACTCTGATGCGGTATTTTATAATCAACCTTTGCAAATGAACCACCAACGCATTGAACTTGCTGAACGCGTAGGTCTAGCTTGTAAAACAGCAAATATTTCTCAGCTTATATGGAACACCTCGAGCTGGATACCGGAGCGACCTGGCGACCCCTTCACTTATGCCAACAATACACATGCCATAAATAAACTCTGGGCGACCGGAACACCTACAACAGTATTTGGATCGGTACTGTTTATGGACAACCTCCTAACCGACTGGGCAAGGCCCAGCCTTATTAATGACCGCAAATATATATATCCACACGCACCCCACGTTGAGGCAAACTGGATAAGCTTAGACGATGTTGCAAAAATAATGGTCACATCTCTTAAACGCCCAGATATGATTGGCTCATGGATGAACATTGGCGGCCCAGAAAAATTAACCGGCCCCGCGGTCGCGCAAATTCTTTCTGATGTACTTGGCTTCGAGCTTGAATATGCACCTTGCACACCAGAAAGTTTTGCTGAAATGCTTGCCGAAGCCATGAACTACAGCAAGGAACCTAAAGCGCGCAAGCAGTTCATGCAGTACTTTAGTAATTTCTACCATTACAATAATACAGCACCAACCAAACCTTTCTCGGTGAACACTAATTACATGGCAGAACGCTTACCAGAAATAAAACTAGAAACAATGCACGAATGGGCCTCACGCCAAGACTGGAACGATCACGATAACCGGCCTTCTGGAGGCTAAGCCATAAACGATAGTCACAAAAAAGTCGCATTAATTGAAAGAAGCTTAGCTGACTTATTTTAAAAAGCCCTAGAACTATAGATGTAAGAAACGAGATAATCCATTTTGCCAACCGTGAACGGTTGCTTATCGTTTTCGAAGCACGGTTGGCGAGAGTTAGAAAAGGCACCTTTGCCTTTAATTTAGCGCGAGATGTATTGCGCGACTTTACTGCTAATGTGCCAGCTGCCGTTCAAATTGATGAGATTCAAGTAATCCACATAACCATGTTCACCATTTTCTCCCCAAGTAAAGTCGACCGTGGCATTTGCTACATTACCGGTCACCAGTAATGCGGTCATTTCAATCTTAGCATCCCAGTTTCGACCAGTATTTACCGCTTTAGCAAAACCCTCTCTTGTGTATTCCTTATAGTTCTCTTGGCGATCATAAAACTTGATGGTCGCATCTTCTGTGTACGCCATTTCAACATGCTCGCCGGAGCCTGTCGATACTGCTGTGATATAGGCATTAACCGCTTGCCCCGGTTCTTTAAAGTCGTTGGCCAAAGCGCTCGATGTAAAACAAAAGGCGCTCAATATAAGCAATAAAAATCTAGTCTTGTTCATGGTTTTAATTGGGAAATAAAAAGAATTAAATAGGGAAAGTCGTAAGGCAGATAATAAAGTAATGCGCTCTAGCTATCTATTAATTTACTTTGAAAAAGTGCTACTAGCTCCTACTTTATATACTCCAAATTAATGTGCACCTTAGCCAATTAAATTATGCTCGCGACCTTATTCGTCGCACTCTTAAATTACTTTATAGGTAAAAATACGAGCAATAACATTGAGCTCTTTAATGGTAAAGGGTCGAAACCTATCGGTTTTTTCCACTAATTGCCAAAGGCCTTGTTGTTCGAGTAGCTCTTGTTTCTCCCTAAAACCGTGGTGTTCATAAATATCATCGCGAACGTTAAACACTATATGTCCGCCTGGTTCGGTCACCCTGATTAACTCATCAAAACTAGACGAAGGTGCATGCCCCTCAGTAAATACGCCGGTTGAAATAACGCCTGCAAAGTGATCGTCGAGAAAATCAAGATGCTCACCTAAAGTCATTCTTTCTAATTGTCTGTAGACACCAAGCCTTTCGGCGCTCTGAAGCATATTGCACGATAAATCGATACCAACAAGATTTCGGTATCCCAGTATATTTAGATTGTCACCCGCAAGACCCGTTCCACATCCCGCATCTAAGATAGGCCTATCAGATACCGGAACATGACGTGCAAAAAAACCGGGAGCTAAGGCCGGTATTCTGAATCCAGCCGCTGCATTCTCCGCGTCGTATGATGCGGCCCATTTTTCATACTGTTGTGTTAGGGAATCAACATCCTTAGCCGCAAATGCTTTTGCCATTGCTTCGCTATCGATCTCATCAATCATTTATGCTCTCCGGTTTATTTTTATCGCGCATTTTAAATTTGCCTAAGACTCAGTAAAAGTGCTGTGTTTAAAGCACATTTTAACGCCAACGATATAGGCGCGTGCGAAAGAATAGGAGCCTTCAGATATCGCCAGAAAGACGGGCAAATCATTAGGAATAAACACTACTTTGTAAACTTCGTTTTCGTATCCGAAATCATTTCAAAAATTCTTAGAGCATCATAGTGTTTCGACCACTAAATTTATACTCATGTTCTGGATAAATGCAGCTGTGCTATAAAAAGCCTAATGGATGAGCCTTTATTGCACCGACCTTTTTGAAAAAAACTGATGATCTAACTATTTGAATTTAATTAAGCTGGCATCCAAACTTTGCAGTTCAGGCTCTAAATTCGAGCTGCGCGCTCAGACAAGTGCGCCCATCGCCACCGATGGTTGCTAATTCTCCGGAATGCAAATCGGAGCTTTGCTTAAAGTTAGCAGTGAGATAGAGCGATTGATTACAGTAAGCCGGCGACATTCCACGAAATGAAAATTTAGCTACATCGCCATGCTTAGCGGCTAACTGTAATATCAAGGTTGCCATTAATGGCCCATGTACAATTAAACCTGCGTACAGTTCTTCAGCTTGAGTGTATGGCAGATCGTAATGAATTCTATGGCTGTTAAAAGTGAGCGCGGAGTAACGAAACAATAATTGCGGGCTTGGTATTAAGCTTTCAACAATCTGCCAGTCTTTTGGCTGTTCGGCATTATCGTCGGGCAATGGTGTACTGGTTTTTGTGGCTTCTCGATACACAATAGTTTGTTGTTCACGGATTGCGACTTCGCTCTCCACTTGGGTTTCGTGATCCACACCAACAAACACAAGCTTACCAGTCTTGCCACTTTTCTCGACAACGGATGCAATGCGTGAATTTCGCTTTATGGTTGCGCCTATCGGCAGTGCTTGAACAAACTCTACCTTGCTCGAGGCCCACATACGTCGCGGCAACTCCACCGGCGGTAGAAAGCCGCCTTTCATTGGATGCCCGTCTTCACCAAGTTCACTCGTGAGAGAATCCGGCAGTCCAAGACACCAATGGTAACCATGCGGTGCAACCTTACTATTATTGACACTCGATGAGGGGCAATCAATCGTCGCGCAGAAACGATCTACACCGCTTTGGGTAACAACATCACTGATGCTCTGACTGCGGCCTATCCACTGGCTTAAATCTTTCACGCTGCGCGCCTATTGGAAAGCAAACCACGCGCGATTACTTGTGCTTGAATTTCGCCTGCACCTTCGAAAATATTCAGAATACGAGCGTCGCACAATATCCGGCTTATCTCGTATTCAAGCGCATAGCCGTTGCCGCCATGAATTTGTAAGGCGGCGTCTGCGTTAGCCCAGGATGCGCGAGCTGCAATCAACTTTGCCATGCCTGCTTCTATATCACAACGGTGACCCTTGTCTTTTTCACGTGCGGAAAAATACGTTAACTCGCGCGCAAGTAAAATATCGACTGACATCATCGCCAACTTATCTGACACTCTTGGAAACTCAAAAATCGGCTTAGCAAATTGTTTTCGTTCTAGTGAGTAAGACAAACCCAATTCAAAGGCACGCCGTGCAACACCCACCGCGCGCGCAGCAGTTTGAATTCGCGCACCCTCAAAAGTCTGCATTAACTGTTTAAAGCCATTGCCTTGCTGTGCGCCAAGAAGCGCTGATTGGTCTAACTCAAAACCATCAAATGACAGTTCGTATTCGCGCATTCCTCGATAACCAAGCACCTCTATTTCGGTACCGGTCATACCCTCAGCCGGAAAGCTGTTTTCTTCAGAGCCTCTTGGTTTGGGCGCTAGGAACATAGATAAGCCGGCATAGCCATCTACATCGGGTTTACTTCGTGCCATCAAGGTCATCAGGTCTGAACGAGCAGCATGAGTAATCCACGTTTTTGCGCCCTTAATTATCCAACCATTGTCGGTCTTAATGGCTCGTGTCGCTAACGAGCCCATGTCCGAACCTGTATCGGGCTCAGTGAACACCGCGGTTGGTAGTATTTCACCGGTCGCAATTTTAGGCAGCCATTGCTGGCGTTGCTGTGCGGTACCACCCTGATGAATCAAGTCACCTGCGATTTCTGATCGTGTGCCTAAAGAACCAGCCGCAATCCAACCACGACTCAGTTCTTCGGTAATCACACTCATCACCAGTTTACCTTGGCCCAAACCATCATACTCTTGAGGAATACAGACACCGAAGGTGCCAAGCTCAGCCAGTTCCTCGACTAAGTGATCAGGAATTAAGGCGTTATCTAAATGCCATTGATGCGCATAAGGAACAATTTTTTGGTCTGTAAAACGGCGGTACTGATCACGCACTGCATCAATAAACTCGTCATCTAATTGTTCCGAAGCAAACACTCCATCACGACAAAACTCAGCTAAGGCTTTGCGTTTATCAGGCGTATTACCGTGGCTTAAAAAATACTGTACGGATTTATCTTGCGAGAACTCCAGCGACTCTTTAACTAAACCAAAGTCAGCCGGACGAACCACCTCATTTTGGCCCATCATTACGCCGCCAATTAACTGCGCTAAATACTCACCAAAAGCAATGTCTAAACTAAGTTGTTCAACTAGCTGTAACCGACCTTTACTCTGCAGCGCTTCCGCCCAATTTAAGAGTGCATGTAACGCTGTTGTAGTCGATTTTAACCACGCGTAACCATGCACTACCCTTTGATGCTTATCTATCAAAGCAGCGTTAACTTTGCCATCTTGCGAAGTTAATTCACTAGTAAGCTCATGCGCATGCCCAACATAGCGGTCAGCAGCGGCGAGAGCGCTATTAAACTGTCTTAATTCAAACGTCATTTTTTTAATCCTACTTGTTCACCGATAACACCTGAATTTACGAGTTCTAAGAGGTCAGCCTCAGATTGACCCAGCACTTGTTCAAGTACCTCGGCGGTATGTTCGCCAAGCGTTGGCGCTAACTCGGGCATACCACGTTCTTTATCCGCAATGGTTAAGGCCGATCCTGGCGTTGGGTAACTAAAACCACTTGGATTTTTAAGCTCGGTAAACACCGGATTATCTCGCACCAGTGCGGCATCGTCAGCCGCCTCACGCATGCTTTGATACTCACCCCAGCAACCACCCACAGCGTCTAAGGCCGCTTGTAATTCTTTAGCACTCCACTGAAAAACTTTCGTTTCTAACAAGGGGTATAGAGCATCTCGATGTTCAAAACGCAGTCCTTCGTCTTTAGCAAAAGAAACACCTCTTACTGTCTCTATTTCACTGACTTGTTGTTCTATTTCCAAGACCCTAAGCAAACCGGTCCATTGACGTGGCGTGATCGCCATAATCATCATACGGGTACCATCACGGGTCTTAAAGTCGCGTCCAAAAGCACCATAGACTTGGTTACCATAACGCGCGCGGTTAGCATCACTATAAAGTACTTCAGCAAGCTGACCCATGTTTGCCATAGCTGTCACACCGATATCCGCCAAGGGAACTTTGTATTCGCCACCTTCACCGGTTACATCTCTATGTTTAAGTGCAGCTAGTAAACTAAAGGCCGCGTAGCTGCCAGCTAGTAAATCCCACGCCGGTAACACATGATTTACTGGCTCGTCTCCCAATGAATCAGGGCCAGTGATGAGAGGGTAACCAAGCGAACAATTAACCGTGTAGTCTAAAGCTGGGCCGCCGTTGGCTTGCCCCATAACGCGCACTACGATCACGTCTTCGCGCAACTTTTTAAGATTGTCATACGACAAAAACCCTCGGGCCGGAAAATTAGTTAGCAAAATACCACCCTGATCACCTAAGGCCGCTACTAAGTCACCAACAATATCTTTGCCTTCTTGACTACGCAGATTTACCGCTACCGAACGCTTGCCTTTATTAAGACCTTCCCAATAAAAACTGTCTCCGTTATCACTTTTTGGCCAACGTTTATAGTCCGGCCCACCTCCAAGGGTGTCAACGCGAATCACCTCAGCACCCAACTGCGCCAAGTACAAGCCGGCCGAAGGCGAAGCAACAAATGAACTTGCCTCAATAACTCGTAAGCCCTTCAAAATTTGATACATCTGTTATCCTTTTTTAAATAAAGCGCTTTAATCCAAAGGGCCAATAATGGACACCGAGCTCACATTTTGATAAGGCATGCCACCTAAGTTATGCGACAAGCAAAAAGTTGGCGGTTGTTTACGCTGGCGGTCACCTGCGCGTCCGAGTAATTGAAGATAATTTTCATACACCATGCGTAAGCCTGAAGCGCCAATAGGATGGCCAAAACATTTTAAACCACCATCAATTTGGCAAGGCACATCGCCGTCAGCATCAAACTTACCGTCAAGCACGTCTACCCAACCTTGTCCTTCGTCTGAGATAAACAAATCTTCCATTGTTATTAACTCTGTAATCGAAAAACAATCATGCACTTCTGTTAATGAAACCTGCTTTTTAGGGTCTGAAATACCTGCTTCTAAATAAGCTTTTTTAGCCGCCAGTCTAGTGGTGTGTAAATAGCTGCCATCCCATTCCTGACTTTGCATTTCCCAACCGTTAGAGGTCACTAACTGCATGGCTTTGACCGCAACAATATCATTTTTACCTAAGGCCTTTGCAATTTCAGGTGTGGTCACGATCGCGCAAGCGGCACCGTCAGAAACGCCACAACAATCAAAAAGGCCGAGTGGTTCCGCAATCATGGGCGCATTAATAGCGGTGTCGATATCGATCACTTTGCGTAAATGTGCCTTGGCATTTTTAGCGCCGTTAGCATGACTCTTAACCGACACATGCGCCATAGCTCGTTTAAGGTCTTCGGAGTCAACACCATGCTTGGCGCGATAGGCACTAGCTAATTGGGCAAAATTACCCGGCGCAGAACCAGTCACACCAATCATGTCCCAACGGCTACCCCGAGTGCGCGTTGGCAAACCGCCATAACCAGTGTCTTTTAGTTTTTCTACCCCAACAGCCAACGCAATGTCGGCAGCGCCCGAGGCCACAGCATACACAGCGCCACGTAAAGACTCGGTTCCGCTAGCGCAGTAATTTTCTACCTTAGTCACGCCAATGTCAGGTAAACGCAGTGCAATAGCCGCAGGAATTCCAGAAGGGCCGACACTCTGCGCATCAAACCCCACACCTAACCACGCTGCATCAAGCTGCGAGACTTCGATACCAGCGTCGAGTATGGCTTCGTCAAAAGCTTCGACCATTAGTTCATCAGCACTGGCATCCCAGCGTTCACCAAATCGGGCACAGCCCATACCAAGTATGGCTACTTTATCTTTAATTCCGCTGGCCATTATTGTTCTCCCGAACTGTCTACCGAACGTATCGGCGTTGCTTTCCAAAAATATTTTCTAAAGTCGCGTAAGTCATCAAAGGCTTTAATTCTAAACACCATTCGCATTGGTACATCAACATCTACTTCGTTATCTTGTACATCAGCAAACTCTAGCACCATGCGCCCACCGCCTTCAAAATCGATCATGCCATAATAATTGGGTGGATCCGGCGAATATGCTAATCGGTCGGCAGTAAAGCTCACCACCTTGGCATGCCTGTCGGCAAAAAAATAGTCTTCTTGAGTGCCTCTTTGACGTGACTCTTGTGCAACAGAAATTTCTGTTCTGGGAAACTCAATAGAGCCCGTTTCAGTGCATCTGCCACCCACCAAGCCAAGAACTGTTTTACGGTCACGCGCTAGGCTGGTGCCAGGTTGCTTTTCATCAAGTTCGGCACGCATGCCTTTGTCGATATCTAACTGACCACGATGAAATAAATATCGAGAATAGTTTGTGTCGGCCAAACCTGGCGCTGTTACTGATACTTGGCGAGCATTTACAGCACTTAAGTGTTCGGTTGCTTCAAAAACCATAACGTCTGCGCCCTGACCAAAACTAGCCAGCAAAATTTTATCACCGGCTTGTGCGTGCTGCAGAGTATTGGCAAGCATCAACAAGGGATGTGCAACGCCGGTGTTACCAATATTCGCAATTAAGGTATCGGCTACCGCATCAATTGAAATGCCCGCTGCACTCGCGAGCTTTTGTGGAACACCTCTAACCGGCGCCGCGATCACAGCATGGTTGATATTTGATCCATCAACCTTGATATCGATCAAACATTGTTTAATCGTTTCGCCAAGAATCTTTTGATAACCTTCGTCACGCGTAAAACGCGCCTCCCAAGAATAATCGTAATCTGAGCCCGCTTCACGAAAATGATCTACAAAATCTATCGACGTAGACTTGCCACCTAAGTAGCGTGCAATGACGTCACCCTCACCGACTAATAAAGCGCAGGCGGCGTCGCCATAATTCATCTCATCGGCTGAAGCTAATTTAGCCTTTCGTCTATCGGCCGCCAAACAGAGCTGCTGACGATTATCGTGTAGAGCATCTAATAAGCCGGTAGTAGCTGCACGCATACTGCCTGAGCGATCTGATACTGCGACCTCATCAGACAAGTTCATTGCTTCTTTAACGACGCCAGAATTAGAACGATCTGCAAATGGCAGAGTTGTCGATGCCAAGCTAATAGCGTAGATTTCATCGCGAGCAAAACTCTTTACACAGCTTCGGCCAGCTTCTACCGCCATTGTTATCGGATCTTCATCCCAGCCAGTAATAGCCTTCTCGCCCTTGGCTAAGCCTCTAAGACCAGGTGCAAACCATTTATTGCTGTCATGAATACTACTTCTCTGTAAGCGACGGCGCGGCACATAGGTGCCATAACTCAATATTCCTGAGTTCTGTTTCATATAATTATCTCTTAATTTAACATGCGACACGAGGCAGCGCGTTGATGCCAGTATTTAGCCTTAAAGACGCACACAATGGAACTAGTAGTTTTGATGTAATTAGACCGCTATCGAGTAATCTTATTGTTAAATCAAATTTGGTTTCATCATGGTGGTTTCGATCTATATTTGCTATCAATTTAGACATCGTTATTCCTAATGAAATCGTGTATACCTATGAACTGTAATGTCTGACTCACCCTGCTTGTCTTAAGTTGCCTTAATATGATGACCGAAACTTATCCTGAAATCCGTGATTCGGTGCGTAAATTATGCGCTAAATTTCCTGGTGAATACTGGCGAAAATTGGATGAGGAAAAAGCGTATCCAACCGAGTTCGTAAACACACTTTCCGAAGCGGGCTTTTTATCAGTCACTATTCCGCAAGAGCATGGAGGTTCTGGCTTACCTTTAGCGGCCGCATGCGCGGTACTTGAAGAGATTCAACGCAGTGGCTGTAACGGTGGCGCTTGCCATGCGCAAATGTACACTATGGGCACTTTGTTAAGACATGGCAGCGAACAACAAAAACAACAATACTTAGGCAAAATAGCAGACGGAGAACTGCGCTTACAAGCGTTTGCAGTAACGGAGCCTAATAGCGGCACAGACACAACACAAATCACTACCTTCGCAAGCCGCGATAATGACGACTACATAATTAACGGGCAAAAGGTTTGGATTTCGCGCTCCGAACATTCAGATCTAATGGTTTTATTGGTGCGTACCACGGCACGAGAAGACTGTATAAAAGCATCCGACGGAATGTCCGTTCTACTGATTGACCTTCGCGATGCGGTTGGCAATGGACTTACGATCAAACCAATCAAAACTATGCTTAATCACGCCACTACTGAACTTTTTTTTGACAACTTAAGAGTGCCGACAAGTAGTCTGATCGGCGAGGAAGGCAAGGGCTTTAGGTATATTCTCGACGGCATGAACGCTGAACGCATTCTAATCGCCGCGGAGTGCATCGGCGATGCCAAATTCTTCATCGACAAGGCGTCTGCTTATGCAAGCGAACGCAATGTATTTGGCCGCCCTATTGGCCAAAATCAAGGAATTCAATTTCCTATTGCACGTAACTATGCACAAATGCGAGCGGCTGAAGCGCTTGTCAAAGAAGCGGCTGAAAAATTCGATACTGAACAAGCATGCGGTACCGAAGCGAACATATGCAAGCTACTTGCCTCTGAAGCATCTTGGGAAGCCGCCAACACCTGCATTCAAACCCATGGCGGTTATGGCTTCGCGGTTGAATACGACATAGAAAGAAAATTTAGAGAAACGCGTCTTTATCAAGTGGCACCTATTTCTACCAACCTAATATTGTCCTACCTTGCCACGCAAGAATTGAACATGCCAAAATCATATTAGTTATTTACTGTCGCATTGACGGCTTTCGTGCACATCAACGCAAGGCGTCACTTAAAACCTTTTCGATGTTTTGTGAACACTGCTTAGAAACTGTTGCGTCTGGCGCAGCTACTTGGAACGCATGATAGGCAGCTGGATAAACATCAATATCTACATCAATCGCCGCTGCTCTGAGTTGCTCTACATACTTACAATTTTCTGCATAGAATAGGTCGATGTCGCCAACACAGACATAGGTTGCCGGGAGCTTGTGCCAATTGTGAGCATAACTTGGCGAAGCGTACGCCAACATAGAGTCATCCACAGCTTCACTCATGTAAGCATTCCAAGCAAAAGCATTGTTTTTACGGCTCCAAATTACGGTATCCGCCTGATCCTCACTGGCCAGCGCGGTATTGCGATAGTCGAGCATTGGGTAGAGCAGTATCTGTTGCGCAATTTCGATATCACTATGGTCTCGAGCATAGAGTGCTAAACCTGCAGCCAAGCCTCCACCCGCGCTTTCTCCAAACACCACAATTTTTTCGGGCTTGACGCCCAGCGTTTCAGCGCCATTATGCAACCACTTTAAGGCGGCAAAACAATCAAACAAAGCGGCTGGAAACGGATGCTCTGGTGCGAGGCGATATTCCACTGAAACAACCACACAATTATATGTTTTTGCTATAGCACGCAGTTGAGGCTCGGCATGGGCGGCGCTGCCAGTAACAAAGCCACCTCCATGAATATGCAACAACACCTTACAAAAATCGCCAGTAAGCGAACTAGGTTTATGCACGTATACCGGAACGCTTAAATCCAGACTCTCATCAACCACAATTTCGCGGTGAGTATCAACGCCATCAATGATAGGCGCCAGTAAATTCTTCTGCTCCGACATAAGATTATGAGTTTGACGTGCGCTCGAAAGCTCATCAAGGTTCATCGCGGTGTCGCCCCAAAGCTGTTCAAGCATGCTTAGAGTCGGCTGCAGTTCTGGGTCAATAGTAGAAGTAGTCATAGTGAAGTAAGATAACAGACTAAAGCTTAGTTGCGCGACTAGTCTATTTGATGAACCTTCAACAAAGTTTCAATTACTATGCAGCGCTTTGATCGAAATAATTAAATGCTGATTGTTAGTTCTTCTTATTCAGCTTGCTATGCTCATAGACGGAATAAGCTCCTTTTGAATACCCTGTTGATACGTCATTATCACTATTATTTAAAAATTGATGCTCATTTCACCTTGGCTGAAAATCGCTTTGTGGCTGGCGCTACCATCACTCCTAATACAAATTCACCTGCGATCGACAAGCACTCACTAACTAGTTCGCAATTTGATTACTTGGCAAAGATGAACACGATTGCGAGTTACAAGTGAACACTATTTAAACATCGTTAGGCCAATATTTGTTAATCCTAAGTCATGTAAGCATTAACAAATAAGAAACGGGAGTGTTTCCACTCCCGCTTACACCTCTAGAGATAGAGTCAAAATTAAATTTTAATTTCCAAACGCATATTCAGCGGAGATAAAAAACTCACGCCCTCTTGCAAACACAGCTTCTGCATAGCCTAAACGCTGATTAACATTGACTGAATTGGTGAACTCTTCATCCGTCAAATTTGAAACCCCAGCAGAAAAACGCCATTTATCACTCGGGCTTCTATAATTAACTGCAGCATTGGCGAGAACGTAGTCATCTTGAAAAGCTTGCGGATCGTTTTGCACAGTTCCTTCTGAGTCGCCTCGATAAGACGCATCAAACCGGTAAGTTAATTGTGCACCGGTATTTAAAGAGTGAAGATAAGACACACCAATGCTTGAGGTAAATTCAGGAATACGGGCAAAGCGAGAATCGAGCGTCACCGTGCTATCAACACCATCACCTAATTCGTCATATTCGGCGTCAAGGTAACCAAAGCCAGCTTCGACCAACCATCCAAGATGGGCATAGGTAAATTCAGCTTCAAAACCGCTGATGGTCGCTGCCGCCGCGTTTTGGGTAACCGTCGCACCTTGGCTTCCTGGAGAGTCTGCACTAATTTGAATATCGGTATAATCGTTGAAGAATAGAGCAAGATTCACACGAAAGTTCTCACCCGAAAACTTATAACCCAATTCAAACGCCTCAACCGACTCAGGATCAAACGAGATTGCCTGCAAGTCTACCGTTGGCGCAAGATAGCGCGGATTAAACCCACCACTTTTAAATGCGTCAGAATAGCTTCCGTAAATCAAGGTAGCATCATTGGGTTTATACGCTAAGTTAAGGCGCACATTGGTATCATCAAAATCCAATGTTTGACCAGGTTCGTCAATCAATGTCACTACAAAGTCATCGATCGTTGCGTCTCTATCTGGAACATCAAACGTGGCGAGACTTTCCGGATTGGTACTTGGATCGTTAGGGTCAATATCTAAAAATAATGAATCACCTAGGTTGCCATTGATCAAAGTAAAACCTTGATCGCTAGCATAGGACTTTGATTCATCTGTGTATCGGCCGCCAAAGGTGAATGACAATTTATCGCTAAAATCAAAGGTGTACTCACCATAAAGTGCGGTACTTTCATTATCTACGTCGTTAAAAAATTGACCTGTCAACAATAAGGGGCCACCAAACGCGGGAAGAAAGATCTGCGTGTACTCAAAGGCTTCTTCATTAAAGTAATATCCTCCAATCACCCAACTACTGCGTTCGGTTGATCCACTCAGCTGAATCTCTTGACTAAACTGGTCTTGCTCTTGCACGTTGGCAGTAGCAAAGATGGGCAAGGGTGAATGATCGGAATCTCGACCAAATTCGGAATCAAGAGTCCGAGCGGAAGTAATAGACTTTAATTGCAGATTACCAAAGTTATATTCTAAGGTTAGTGAGCCGCCAGCAATATCATTCTCAGACTTGGTTAGAGGAAAATTGCTATTAGTCGCCGTTATATCATTGGTATTAAATTGATTACCGAAACACCCTAGGCTAGTCACAGATGATGCGTCGTTTGCGTCAAACGGACAGGTAGGCGAAAAGAAATTAAAGCGTGTGCCAAAATCGTCAGCTGCAGTTACTCCAGCACCATCCTCAAACCCGAAATCGCCATCAAACGCAAACAGTTCGATCGGAACATTAGGCGCTCCATTTTCATCATCACTCGAGAAATCAAAATCCAAGCTAGCAGTAAAGTTTTCGTTTATATCCCAATCAAACAAGGCTTGCCCACTTATTGAACTATCGTCGCCCAGATCTACACCGCGACCATCGATAACATAACCGTCGCGGTTCTTACTTAAAAGAGTAAATTTACTCCTAACCGTGTCTGAAAAAGGAAGATTGACGGACGCCAATAGGTCGGCGCGACTATCACTCCCAAACGTCGACTTTACGCGTCCAGAAACTGTTTCAGTTGGCCTTTTCGAAATATATTGAATGGCACCACCGATCGTATTACGCCCAAAAAGAGTTCCTTGCGGCCCACGTAATATCTCAACGCGCTCAACATCTAAAAGGTCTAACACACTACCAATAGACCTTGATACATAAGCTCCATCAACATACACGCCAACGCCTGGGTCAACATTAATGGTGAAATCTAATTGACCTACTCCTCGCAAAAATACCGATGCTCCAGACGAATTTCCAGAAACAGGAGGAGCCGTATCAAAAACCAAATTTGGCGTTGCATTGGCTATCGACGAAATGTCTGTATAACCTCTAAGCTCTAAACCTTCGCCACTAAATGCGGTCACTGCGATTGGAGTAGTCTGCAAACTTTCTTCTCGTTTACGAGCAGTAACGACAATTTCTTCGAGCCCAAATTCTAGTTCAACCGGCTCGTCAAGAACCGCTTCCTGAGCGGCTACCGAACTAACACCGGCGCTGGTGACTAAATTTGCTCCAGTCACCGCAGTTTTAGATAAAGCTTTTATATTCTTTTCCTCTTCCTCACTATTTTCTGGCGATACGTCCGGATCTACCGAAATGCTAATCACACGTTTATTGGAGAGGCCACCGACCAGACCAGTATTCTCAAGCATAAGAGAAAGGCCTTGTTTAAGAGTATAGCGACCAACCACTAAATTGGACTCTTTATCGGCAACAAGGTCGAATGGGAAAAGTGATATAACGCCCGTTTGTTGATGCAGCTCGTTTAAGGCATCAGCCAAATTTTGTTTCGGAATATCAAGTTCAAAAGTAGTTTCTGAAGGCAATGCAACGCTACTGTACGACAGAAGCATTAGGCCTATCAAACATATGAACTTACTCACGCAAAAACCATTTTGTTATGTTTAATACGTTCCCATCCTCTTCTCAGTAAATACTGATCATCTCAAAGTGATCTCAGTTATAACACTAATGAAAGCCGGGAAACCGTAAAAATATTATTTTTTTAATTATACTTTTTAGAACTTGATATCATCACACGGTCTTGACTTAGCCTCGTAACCTGTAGTCCGAAGCTTGTTTCCAAAGACGAAAACATGACGTCTGTCTCACCAACAGGAAAGTTTCCGCCAATTCTTATTTGTCCTACAGCCGGATCTGAAAACTCGATATCAACGTTCGTATAACGACTAATTTCCTTAACTACGTCTTCCAACGGCTCGCCGGAAAAAATTAAAACTCCATTGGTCCAAGAAGTGCGGTTGGCAACTTCAACATTGGTGATTTGATTCAATTGATCAAAGCGATGAACTAATTTCGCGTTATCATCCAATTTACTAATAATAACGCCGGCTTCTCCGGCTCTTAAAATACCTAAACTCGTAACACTTTTTGCAACTAAAGGCTTTTTAGACTCGTTGCTACGAGCCACATTATCGATCTCCTCAGGCTCAGCGACAGAAGCGATACCAACACGGCCTTCATTCACCGTTACATCGACAACACCATTTCTTAAATAAACCCCAAATGCCGTTCCAATCGCATGTATTAAACCGTCGCCAGCATAAACTCGAAAAGGGCGATCGACGTCTTTAGTTACGGTAAAATGAGCTTCGCCACGGAGCAAGAAAACATTTCTAACATCATGGCTGTATTCGATACGAACCTTCGACTGAGTGTTCAACTTAAGAATAGAACCGTCGACCAATTCTAGAGTTTTTTGATCACCGATTTGAGTTTGAACAATCCCATTCATTCTTGCGGGGTCAATCGCGTCATGTAAAAATACGACACTAAGCGCGAGCACAACAAAGAGTGCAATCGCTGCCCCTTTCCACTTAAATGATTCGAACGAAGTTACAAACCTTGTATAGAAAGACTCTCTTACAGGAAGTGGCACTCTTAAATGCGAAAGTACATTAGCGCCGGACCAAACACCGGCTAAACGTTCAAAATGTTCGAGATGTAATGGGCTTTGATCTAGCCATTCAATTAGTTCCTCGCGCTCCTGAGAAGTAAGACCGCCATCTCTTTCAAAACGCAACAGCCATTGCGCCGCTTGGTGGGCGATTTCTTTTTTTTCCGAAAAAGCAATAATGTTATTCATCTTACCGCTTTGCACTTTTAAAGTGCTGCCCAAGTCGAGCAATGTTCGATTTTACTACGGGTTCAGAAAGCGCGTCATCCAAAGAAATCATCGCTCTATGTAAATATTTCTCAATCGAACTGAGAGACAAAGACATGTGCAACGCTATTTCCTTATTAGTCATACCATGAACTTTTTTAAGTAGAAACGCTTCCTTAGGCTTTCCGTCGATGGATTGTATGGCATTACAATAAGCGATCAATTGCTGTTGCGCATCAACTTCGTCCTGAGCAGATGGCTGCGTTTGAAATTCATCTCTATTGTAGTAATCATCCAGAAAATCAGTCACCTGCTTGGACTTTCTAGTTATTTTTGTAAGCGCAACATTTCTCGCAGTCGTGAATAAGAAAGACTTATGATTTCTTATTTTAGACTTCTGCTCTGCCACATAGGCGCGTAAGTAAGTTTCTTGAACAACGTCCTCGACGTCTTCCTTATTATGAAAAAAACGATATATAAATTTCCTTAAAAAACTCCTATGCGCAAGGAAGGATGATGAAATGTCCTCTCTCTGCGCTTTAGGTTCCTTAATTTTATTTATATCTTCATTCATAACTCATAAGACCATGCAACCTACGAATTCCGTAATAAAAATGACTAAAAAGAAAAGTCAGCAACTTTTTATAACACAATAAACACCAATATAGACAATGTTATTGAGTATCGCTTCGAAAACTCAGAGCTTAATATAAAGCCAACGCCATATGCCCGCGGATTAAATTTAGAGAAATTCAAAATGAAAGCAGCGTCCATTCATAATTACCGTCTTCTCACGAAAAAGCGAGCACCTCATTTTTTATTTGAGTATCTCGATGGCGGCTCCTATGAAGAGACCACCATGGGCAGAAATGCAGGTGGCAATGGCCTTAACGAGTTGTCGAACTCTTGCAGAGTTATCGCATTGAAGTAAATCGAGTTATTACCGTAATCTCATAATAAATGCGTTTTTCTAAGAGAAGTAGACTAACTTCATACAATCAGCGGCTGTATTAACAGTTCTAATAAGTTAGCTCCCAAATATCGGCAAATCGTTTAAAGGCACAGAAAACGGGCCATAGCATAGAATTATTCGACAAATAGCTTTTTTAGTTATAGCAATAGTGTTGTAACTTCTAAGTTAAAACTCTCCGTTTTTTTTACGTGCCGAGCACAAATTAATGTAGTATAAAAATCTCTAAGTCACCATAATACGGGACTTAAATAAAGATGACGCTGATAGCTCTAGTGCAAAAAGCTTGAGCGTTATATCAGGTTTTTGTTGAAGTTCAGGGTTTCAGTGTTGAAGTACAGCCTTTTAATTACCGCATTATTGCTTGGTCAACTTGACCTATACGCCGCAGAGCTTCGATACAGTAACTATGTGGGCGGCAATTCTTATCAAAAAAACTCAGCGCAGTTTTTAGATTTCATCGATGAAAATTTTTATTCCTTTGACGGGGAAGAAAAAAAATTAGATGTCAACAAAATGCGCACATTGCAGGCTGAGATTAAGGCGAAACATCAACAGCTGTTAGATTCTTTTCACCAATCGGTAAAGATCGAGTTTATTAATAGGGATCAATTTTCTGATAAAAGATCTGACCGAAGGGCCGCCAGACGAACAGGTCGAGAAGCACGCGTAAATCTCCCTTTTATTGTGTTTGACGAGCGAATTGAATCGTTGATTCAAAATCAAAACAATTTAAGCGCAGAGCAAATCGAAGATGAGATTTCAACTTTGATGATCTACTACCAGGCTGTCGAAAGCTATGAAGATGAAAATCTCTTACAGGTAGCTTTAGAGTCTGTGAAAAGTTTATTGCCACCTTGGTATGACATCCCTAAACAGAATCCGCCAGAAGAGGAAGCACTTAATTTATTAGAGAATGACCAGTTTTTATCCTCTGAACAATTAGTGGAAAGGCACAAGCAAAACGTAGATTTTTCTTTATTAAACCCTCCAAGCAGTGCGTTTTGGACCAATAATATTATTGAAGACTTTGACCCAAACTCAGAAGAGTTTTTTGGTGAACAGTTTTTTCCACAAGCAGACGCAGTTATGGTTTATGACCGCATGGGAACGGGGCAAATTAAAATTAAGGCCGATTTTTATCCCGCTGGAACAAAGAACGTTTGCAAGACAGATTTAGACAATGGCAATGTCACCCTTCGTCTTGGTCAAGAAACTCAAAACCAGATCATATCAACGCAGCTGGCTCGATCGGTGGGTTACCCTTCGATTCCCCATGTATACCGTCCTCAAGTGAAGATGTATCTTTGTGACACTACTTTTGAAGCCTTTGTAGCCCAGTGGAAAGTCGCTCATGACGCTAATCAAGGCAATTTTTTAACCTATGGCCAGTACCTAGAGACTGAAAATGCCGTTTTGTTAAAAGGTGTGGCTCTAGAATCCTATCCTGGAGACAAAAAAGATCGCTATAGAAAAGTAGGCCCATTTAATATTGAATCAATGAACTTAGGCCAACGCCGAGAGTGGCGTGCGTGGTTGGCGTTTAATGCCTTGATTGGTTTATTAGATGTTCGAGAACTAAATTTTAGACTGGATATGTACAAGCCTAAAGGAGACGAACAAGCTTGGCAGCCCCTCTTATACTTTAATGATTTGGGTAGGTCATTGGGATATAACTTTATCCGCACGCACGGGAACGCGTCAGACTTTAGAGGCAAACTGGCCAAAGATAAAGGGGCTTATGTTCGGCTTCGCTGGGACCACTATAGAATTGAGCACGATCATTTTGACAGCACGACAGCAGCCGATATCAAGTGGATGATTCGAAGACTCGCGCGGCTCTCAGATCAACAAATCAATGACATAGTGGATAGTTCTGGTCACGTACCCGCAGCGGCCGATCTTTATAAAACAAATTTAAAACTAAGAATTGAAAGTATGATCAATGCTTTCGGTTTGTCCGACGAAGTGCAGACAAATCACAAAATCCCAAGTTACCAAAGCTTGGCCAAAAAATATCCAGGCTATATATCCAAAAAAGGAAAATTACTGGCCGCACTGGAAACGCAATCACAATCCACGAGACCTCTTGGCTATACACCGAGCATAAACGAAGTTTTATCAGTGGGTTTTGCATCGCTCATTCAAACGCCATTTTATGATTTTAGACAGATTACAGATCTAGTTGATTTTTCCAAAGCAACAAACTTTAATTTCTCTGGTGATACCTTTGATTTAGGTTTAGGAATTCGAGTCAGATCGCAAAGGCGCTTATCACTCAACGAAGAAAAAACAAAATTTGAGAAACGCTATTTGGTTGAAGATACCGCTCTTATTTCCGTACCTATTGGGCTACTCGATCGAGATGTGACATCAACAAGCGGATTTTTCGGCGGCAGCTTGCCTTTGGGTATGCAGTATGTGTATGAGTACAAATATTATCACAGCCATGACACTGTCGCTGAAGCCGCAAAGACTGGTTTTTTTAAAAGGCTCTCACCATGGAAATTAAAGAGTATTAAAAAGGATCTATCGCCCGGTGAAGCCATCTATTCTCAGACTTCTTTCCAATGGACAGCAGGGAGTTTTCAACTCGAAACCGCGAGCGACAATATACGTTTTGAGGTGACACCGCTTGGCTTTTCCCAAACCCTAAAAGAAAATGAATTTTATGCCTATAAGGAATCTGAGGATCTAGTCGAAATTGTAAAAGCTAATGGAACATCACGTGAATGGCGTTCAGGCGTCGACTTAACGGTTTTGTTTTCGATCGCAGCGATTTATTCAAACTTAAAAGAAAGCAAAGACTATTCTTATTTCAGATTTAATTTATCGCCAGATGCCAATAAAGAAAATGCAGAAAGAGCCTTAGACGCCATTTTCGAACAAAGTGATTTTAGCTTGGCAAGAGAGTTTTCAGCCACCTACAACTTGTTCTATAAAAATAGAATACGAGATACCCAATTTTGCTTTCTAGCTTGGTGTCGTAACAAAAATAATAAAAATGGAACTTTTAAAATCGACGAATATGCCAACGCTTGGCAGAAGGATAATGACGATAAAGAAAAAGTATTCCCAAGCAATACACTGGATCCAGAAAAAACGCGCATTGTTATTCAAGGGCAACGAGTCAAATCCAGCGACCGGGAATTAAGTCGAATATGGAATGAGCAAGCAAATTTGGGTAACGCTGACTTCGTAGCAGACTTTTTGCTAGGTTTAAGGGATGAAGGCTTTTCACAGAGCATTAAAATGGAGTCTGTTTATAATCCGAAAAAACAAAAAATCTCACGTATTGATGTAAGAATACAGTTGGTGAAAACGGATAATTGGCTGAAGGAGAAAGAATTTGAAAAGCTTAAAGTTTTCTTTGGCCGGCGATCCGCATGCGGTGATGAGAAGCATGCACAAAGCTATTTTGATTTTAAATATCCTAAAACGTTGAAAGCATTTTCGCCCGTTGTCTCTCAAATGACGTTGCAACTCAAAATGCCAGGAGTAAATCGGCTTATTTCTGAGCTAAGAAAAAACAAAATGTACTGCAATGAGCTTTGCCAGAGACGTCTGGATCGCCTCGCAAACCACGACTTAAATACCTTAAAAGGCGCGAAAAAATTTAATGAGAATTTCCTCGTATTGTTAGAAGGCGTTTTTAGCAAAAAATTACGAAAACTAGGCTGCATAAAGAGCTTGCTAGAAGAAAACGAGTTTTGGCTGATTGCTAGAATCACGAATCCTCTTCGTTATACGACTCCCGTGGCACTAGATAATTTTTCGCTTTTCGCTCCAGAGCAGGGGAAATATCTTGGCCCAAGTTATCTAGAAAAATTCAGATACGAGCACAGCGTTGAGCCAGGCTTGTCGCGAGAACAGGTGGTCCCAGACGAACTCGATAGATCGCGCGGCCTATTCTCTGATTTCTAAGTTGATTTACTAAAAGACGCCTATCGGTTTTTTTAGTTGTTACGGCGCCATGTAAAAAAGCTCTATTCGCTCTCATAGAATATCCGTATCTGAGCAGTATCATTTAAAAAATCGACCGACTCGATATTCAAATACTTAACGTCAAGGCCGGTACGTTGTTTTAGGTCATTGATTAGTTCAGCCCTATTCTGCGGTTTGATATTTTCAATTTTTTCATATCGGACAATTTTCTCTTCAGTGCGCGGAAATAAAACACCCGTCTCGAGGACACAAGCGAAGGCACATATAGTCATATTGATTAGAGAAATTCCAACTAAGCCAATCGGACCAACCGCAGTGAGAAGTGCGATGGAAATCACCAGAAACAGGTAGGTCATTTCCTTGATGGTTATAGATTCTGTGCGATACCTCAGCATCGAAAAAACCGCGAACAGACCGAAAGCAAAGCCCATTGAAATTTCGGCTGAATGCAAAAGGCCAGTCACCATAAACACACCTGTACCAAAAAGCATGAACGACGCTGCAAATAGCCGGTTTTTTGAAGAGTAAAAGTAACACCCTCTAACTAACACAATTAGAAAAATTGTATTAACAATGAAGCGGTAAAGAAAATCTAATCCCATCATCAAGTCAGGCATATTCTTTCCTGTTTATTATTTTTCTCATTACGCTTTTACTATCTAAACAGACTAAGTTTTTTCTTAAAATTATTTTTTTTAAGGTCATCGTTATTGGTCAAACAAGTTCCCATGCAATATTTACTAAATCGATTTGTTCGTATGCCATTTTCTTTGCAATAGAGAGAAAACTCAGAGCGATGAACTTTCTGTTTTGTCTTCACTTCAACAATAAAATAATCATCAATGTGATATTGCAGATTGTTATCAGGGTTTTCGAAAGCAAGATTAAAATCAATTGTGATCTTTTCTTGTTTTCGATGATGCGTGAACGTCATTCGATGATAATTATTAAACAACTTGGGTAATAAACTAGTTCTGACTGAATGAATTTGCTCGTTAAGGAAATCAATGACGTCTTTCTGATGGTTTTCTTTTATTGAAATACGTTGTTTTATAGTTCTTGATTTATTCGTTTTTAATTTCGTTTCCAGCACACATAAATCAGATTCTTTATAACGCCGGAATCTAAGTTTTTGACGATTTAATTTGCCATTATGATGAGATTTGTAAAAAAACCTATCGATTGTGTCAAAATAAGTATTTTCATAGCTAAATATATTGTCATTACCAACGGTCAGGATCGAATAGTCACTAGTTAGATGCTCTAATATATCACCAAGGATGTTTTTGGGGAGTACAAACTTGAAATCCACGCGATTATCCAAGCCCATTTCGTTCAACTGTTTAAGTGATATCGACGAGAACTGGTTTAAAGTAACCCTGTTAACAGATGAGTCTAATTCCCTCACTAATCCACTATGCGCAAGGTTATAGACACTTTGATCTAGATTAATTCGTAACATCGTTCAAATTGAAATGTAATCTCGGCACTCATAACCGCAGCCATAAGTACGAAGATTAGTATGCATTCCATCAGGTTTTAGCTGAAATACGGAAAGTCTCGAATGAGGGTTTTGAGTATTACAGAGAGTACCGACTAGTTAAATCTCAAAGTGAAAGAATATCATTACGGTACTGACAAGTGAACTTTCGAAGCCGTAAAACTTTGAATCAATATTCTTAGGCAACGACGCAATTCCATTCTATAAACACATTTGCAAAAAGGGCTTGGTTGAAAAAGCAACAATCTTTCGTTGATCGGTTTAGCCAGATACCATCCGCGATTACCGAGCCCGAACCAGCGATATTTCAGCTTTCCATTTTTACGTAATGAAACCTACTGAATATTAAACAAGCCTAACGTCCTCGATTGAGTTAGTTTGCGAAATTGCGGTAAGCAACAACGCCTCTTTCGCGGTCAATTCCAACAGTTCGCCCACCATCAGTGTACCATTCCGATATTCCATCAACCTCAAGCGTTTGCACGGTTGAATTCACCCATTCTGGGGTTTCCATGTTCAGATTCCGTTTCTCAGGAATTGTCCACTGGTCGATTTCATTTGGATCAACCATCGCAACGATTCGAATATCCCACTCCGATGGACCGGGCACAAACGAACCACCATTTAAATAAAATACGTCATACTCAAGTTGTTTGTATTTACGTCTAAACTTTACGTATTTCTCGATGAATTCGACTCGCTCAGCAAGCACTGCGGTCGCCGAACTTGTTTCCGAAACAGTTGGTGGGCCTGAGTTGTCGCTACACCCAGCGACTAGCAACATGACAATACAGAGCGAGGATTTTAGAATTTGCATCTAAGGTGACCGAAGCGACATAAGGCCCGCAACGCGGGGTAACAAGTGCTTGCGCTGGTTACATGCTTATGCCTCACCGTTTACCTCGAGTTTAACAAAAGCACCAGTTTTAAAATTATAAGTGGCCTGAAAATAACAAGAGCCTCCATCATCTACTACAATGAACTCACTCATTAAATCGCTTGCACCATGCGTGTTACACAGAGCATTAATATAAAGCTCTGAGTCATTGATTGTTTT
>CAYSUU010000020.1:0-5509 GCA_964434375.1 uncultured Gammaproteobacteria bacterium
CACCATGCGTGTTACACAGAGCATTAATATAAAGCTCTGAGTCATTGATTGTTTTGTATTGAAATGTATAAGTGTCTTTAGATTGAAACTTTACCTTTGATTGGGTTGCCACAAATGACCAGAGTTTTTGCTCTAATGAGTTTAGGTTAACGTTTAATGGTGTAGCCGAATCATTGACTTGCACCCAATTACTTGCGGCGGCAAAAGGTGAAAATAGAATTGTTAGGCTAAACAAAATGTTCTTCATAATTTTTGGCATGCAACAGCTTATTGTACGGTGCGGAATTCATTTTTCTTACGTACTCCACATTAGAGCGAATATGAATCTATAGTTGTCGGCTGCTTATTCGAATCTTTTCAATCTTTGGTCGTATCTTTTGCCAATGACTATTTGTGTAGCGATAAAATATCCATGGTTTTCTTTTACCATATCTATGCTTTTGAAGCACCCGCTTTACCACCAAGCTACTCGGGTTCGCGAGCGTGTTATGGGTCGTTTCAAGTCAACAGATCAAGCACGGCAATTTATTGATTAATAAAAATTGGTCAATAAAAAAGGCACGCTTTTAGAATTCTAAAAGCGTGCCAAATACCTTCTTAACTACATTACATTGTAATTACTATAGGTCTAACGGAATACGTGAAACATCGTTATCTCTTCCATTATCAATAACATCACCAGCACTGATAATTCTATTGTCGTTCGCTCCAGATTCAAGAACAATTGTGTACTCTGTCTCGTTTCGAATTGTTGATCCGTCACCAGAAACAACAATCACACGTTGCTCCGCTGTATCTTCTGGACCAGGTACTCGACGAAAAACAATCTCATGATCATTACCCAAAATATCAGCAATATTATGACTACCAATTGCATTAGGTGATGGCAAAATTGTCATGTCGATATTTTGGCGCGAACGACCTAAACGGTGATCATTTAATGGGGCGTAAGTAAAATTACCCGATGAGTTTGTAACTGTTGCATTATTTGGAAGATTCCAGTTTGCTAAACCATTATCAACCGCTATTGTGTTGCTTACTGTCGCACTACTCGCTAGATACAAGCGAACACCGCCTCGCATACCTCTAACAACACAATTATCAACCGTAACACTGCCTGTACGACCATAAGAACGTAAACCATCTTCTGCTAATGAGTTTACTTCATTCGCTGGAATTGGGTTACCTTCGAAATCTCTGAAATTTTCTTGAGCAGGTAAACTTCCCGAGCCTTCAGCAAGCATGTCATTAGTCTCACGCACACGCCCTTCAACTAAAGTATTCGTAATGGTAGTATCATCCGCGTCTTCTTGCATATAAATACCATGACAGAAAGAGCGCATTTGAATTTCAGCATTAGTAATTGTATTACCCGCGCTTTTAATATTAATGCCGCAACGCTTATCTAGACCAAATGAGTTATCTCGACCAATACCAAAAATACTTCCATAACCATATGGACGTGAACCACGAACAGTCAGTTTTATGCCGTCCACTACATTGTCTTCACCATAAATAGACATCACTGGTGCGCCACGAAGGCCCGAAGCAAGCCTTGATTCATCATTGTTATAGGCAACAAAGTCGATAACTTCTACTAAACCAGTGGTATACGTATCTTCAAACTCACCACCAAGAATGGTGTTATTCGAACCTTCCATCGTAATATAACTTTCTCTATCATCAGTGCTGCCCACAGGAACTTCAATGTAAACACCAACTAAGTCAATTGTATTGTTTGAACCACTGAACAGTAAGTTTCTAGAATTCGATGGCAAGTCAGCTAAATTATAATTACCCGCTTGCATTACAATCGTACGGTTGCTGCGCTGAATTTCTTCACGCAAATCTTCAAGGTTAGATACTGTCGCATTTGGTTTCGAACCACCTGACTCTCCAACAATGGTAATTGTTGTAGTTGCTTGACTCGTTAAGCCATCATCATCTTCAGCCACCGCACTCAGCTGATACGTACCTGGCGAAAGATTTTGTAGTGCATCGTCTCGTGAACCCCAAGCGTAAGGTGCTCTCGACTCTGTTCTAATAAAATCACCATCAATAGAAAGGCTAACTGATGCTATTTCACCATTAGAGTCAGTGGCATTAACGTTAATGCTAACCTCATCACCTGCATCAAAACTATTGTTATTACCCAGAGCCGCAAAACTAACAGTAGGCGCTTGATCTTCTGCTGGCGAACCGTCAGTATTCATAAATTGCCACTGCTGGTTTACATTCCCATTAGCAGAACTCCACAAATAAATTTCTTGAAGGCTTGCAGCCCCACGATTACCGTCAATAGAAAATTGAGTGCCACGTTTTTCTAATCTAAACGAACCATTCGCTAAACTTATCTTTTGCCAGTGCTGGTTTTGATTGCCTGCATCACACAACTCAAGTGTGATCGGCTGAAGATTTCTACCGCCTCGACCACCATCGAAGCAAAGTCCGGTATTTTGCTTTTGGTAAGAAAAATAACCATCACCAACACTCGTTTCTATCCACTGTTGATTTACATTATTAGTATTAGTTCCAAAAAGAAAAATTTGCTGGCCTTGACGGGCACCATTATTTCCGTCAATTGAAAAAGCCGTATTTTGTTTTTGCATAACTACTACATTGGCATTGGCATAACTCGATGCTGACACGAGTAGCACTAACAATGCTGCATTGATAACTAACTTTATTGATTGTTTTATATTCATGTTTTATAAGCCCTCTGCTTTGGTTTTTTTTCAACAACAAACTGAACAACAACAACAACAACAAACTGCATAAATAGGACAACTAAGTTAAACGCTGATTCTTTTGTTGTTAGCACACCCCATAAGTAAACGTCTTGTCGATTAGTGCCACCATCGACAGCGAAATCTTAACCACTTCTTTTTCTGATATGTACAACTCATTCTGAAGCAGACGCTTCGGTGATTCTCCAAGACACCCACGAGCCGGTCGAAGTTGTAGGCGTAAAGAGAACAAGGCCGCTAGGTATCATCCGAAGCCTTTGAAATGCAGACGGCCCGTCTGGTAAGGTCAGAAAATAAGTGCCGTTCACTGCTCCTTGATCGAATCGGTAGTAAGTATAAATTCCCCTATTACCAGTTCCCTGCATATCTGCCAATGCAGTATTGTCGGTTCTAAGCCGTGGTGCTGAACCGCCAGCGGCTCTTTGAATATGCCAATAACCATTGTCGTGTTGAACAAATTTCCATTCAACATCGGCCCCTGTGGTTGAGGTAGATGTTGTATAAGGGTCCTGGCTTTGCCCCGTGGCTGCTAACCTCAGGTTGTGTTGTGGTACATCCAAATAGTAAGTCTTATTTGGGTCTGGCACAAAAGAGCCGGATCCGTTGATTGGTGTGGTTCTAAGAGCAGCGCAGGCACTAGGTTCTTGACTAAGGTTAGCTACATGGGTGATGGTGTTGGATCCGTTACTTGAGTCAAATACATTCCCGATTGAGTAAATTGTAGAATTAGTCACCCTGTTCGATAAAGTGACAGCTTGCTCTGTCATATTGCAAAGCAATAAGCCTGATGTTGTGTTGTTTCCAACTTTAATAACCAGGTCTTGTTCGAGCGGATTACCGTCACGTTTCCATAAGCGAATGTCATGATCTCTGCCGCTAATAAGTGCGAGTGCCGTTGATCCCGAAGGGCGTAAATAGCCGTCTTCAGGGTCAAGAACTTCGATGTCAGCCGTTATATTTCTACGATCACCGCTTACTTCCAATACAGTTGAGTACGCAGCGTCAGCCTGACCCGCTTTTACAACGGCATAAGAAGGCACACCATATGCGGTAGCATCGCCTTCACCGCCGTTGTCGCTATTCCACGCGCCGTCACACGCAGGAACTCCATGACCTGCAACACCTCTAACGGTCATGTTTTCTACTTCTAGGCCAACCCCAGCAACTTCTAATGCAATACCGCTGCGTGCACCCACAACAGTGATGTTTCGCATCACAAGGCCTTCGATTTCATCTTGGTTATAGCCACGAAAAGCACCCTCAGTCAAGCTGTATTGAAAGTCTTCTCGAATTGGTCCCACTTGAAAACCGCTGCCTAGGCTTTGGCATCGATCAAGGTCATCGGTATCGAATAAACTAAAAAAATCGCCATTATCGGCAGCACCGGTAAGAGTGTTGTTGTTATACCTTAAGCCAAATGGCACTCCGTTTCTGTCAGTGCCTGCGATTCCATTGGCGCGTAGCTCGTTGGTTGATCTTGATTCTGCAATGACTGTTGCATTTTCGATTACAACATCGTCAATAGGGCCACTGAGAAACAAAGTGTGCCCGAATGCGCTGTGATCAATTAAGACATTGTCGAAGTTAGTATTGGTCAGATCGGTCAAAAGCAAACCGCTTTTTTTACCAAGACGTGAGCCAGGTAAAGATCCAGAGCTACTGCCGGTTTTTCCGTAGATTGAGCCGAAACCGTATGGGTGAGAGTAGCGAGCTTTTACAACTAGGTCTTTAAACTCGTGGCCACTACCCGTGATTTGCATAACCGTTCCACCGGATGGATGTCTGTAGTAACCATAGGTTCCATCATTTGCAGGAAGTTCTTGTAGATTAAAACCAAGCCACTCATTGTTTTTTCCGCCTAACTCTACTAAATTCCCATGAGCCCTGTTACCCATCTCATTGATGATGCTTGAGTCAAAGGTGAACCTAACACCAGTTAAATCGAATGTATTGTTACTGCCAGTGAATTTAAACAAACCGGGCCAATTATCTTCTACATTGGCACGCCAATCGCCACCATCAAACAAGGCCTTAGACGATGATGATATATGGTACGTTCCGGGCTGCATCACAATGTTTTGGTTGCTCGCATCTTGCAGGTCAATAAACTCTGCAAGACTCGAAATCGTTGTTTTCGCAACAGCCACTTGCGAGAACAATAAAAAGAAGAAAAGTGAACAAAGAATGCGTGTGTATCTCATGGTTTTATATCCGTTTTGCCAACCCGACCTAGACTAAAGTCGTAAAAGTCAAAAAAGTATATTAGACCAAGGTCGGCTTTTCAAGTTCAGTTAACCAATAAAATGGAGAAAAAGTTTAAGAAGGGAAATTTAAGTGGTATGAACCCCTTAATTACTCTCGTTTAGAAAGCTTTCGAGAGATATTAAAATAAAAGGGCTTTGATCCCTTTTATTGAATCGTTCAACATCTGAAAAATCCTCTTCACTCTCTAAACATCATGTTAGTTAAGAATGAAGAGGATTAATCCTAGTACACTATACAAACATATATAAATAGACTTTTATGTTAGTCAACTTCGGTCAGCTTCCATTGAACCCCCGGACCATTCAATCGGCTCGGACCAGCAGAAATTTCTAAATTGTTATTTACATTTAGATTTGTATTATGTGCCCTATTTTGAAGCAGAAAGTTATTACCTGCAGGCACCAATTCCCATTGCACCCAACTACCAAAGCCACCATTTGATAATCTGATAGACTCCTCATTATTTACTGCATTAGACACCGCTTGTAACCTTGCTC
>CAYSUU010000020.1:5609-43564 GCA_964434375.1 uncultured Gammaproteobacteria bacterium
AATCTGATAGACTCCTCATTATTTACTGCATTAGACACCGCTTGTAACCTTGCTCCATTACGAACATTTTCTATAAAATAATAACCATTGCCATTCATTAAGTGGCGCAACCACAGTTAAATGAGGACTTAAAACCTATTGATTTAGACTTAAGACCTAATCAAGTCGGACTTAAGCACTATATTATTGGTGGGATCATATAGAGTAAACAGTGAAGTGTTAAAAAGTTCAAATTATTGAATGACGTATTAAGCCGGCGGCGCTTAATTAAACACACGGCTCACTGCGAACATCTACCTTTCAGTTAAAAACACAAGAAATGCCAATACAGATAATAGCGTTTCTTAAAATAGCCTACGAAGCCTGATCCAGTCACTCAGGCCCTCTGCACATCTAAGGTCTAATAGTGAATTAATGTTCAGAACCTATAACCAACAGATAAAGTTGTAACGATTGGGTCAATATCAACAGAGACCTCGCCCGGCGCATTATCGACACCAAGAGCCGCATTATTTAGGGTAAATGTGGCATCAGTACTAATATCAATATAACGGACCGACACATTTAACAACCACTTATCGCTAAGAAAATAGTCAAAACCAATTTGTGCCGCTACACCAAATGACTCATCTAGGTCTAAGTCGCTAAACCCAAGCGCTTCATTTGCATCGGTAAACTCTTCATCAAAAAAAACGGTCAAATTCACACCAACACCAATGTATGGTTGAAAGGAAGATGATGCTGAGGCTAAGAAATAGTTAAAAGTGACGGTTGGTGGTAACTGCGTCGCGGTGCTTAGCTCGCTTAAACCAAGAGGGTTATCATTCACAACGATATCATGATCAAACGGGGTTGAAGCTAATAATTCAACATTCCATTTGTCAGTTATAAAGTATGCGAGATTAAGCCCTAATTGTGTATCATCTTCAACGTCAACGCCAAAGCCTAAGTCGCCTCCACCAACAAAAATATTGCTACTGCTTGCATCAGGCTCCACATTAGTTAAACCTACTCGAGCAACCCAATCACCTGCTTCATAGGCGAGTGCACTACCAGAGAAACTAACCAACAAGGTTAATAGTAATATCATTTTCTGCATTTTTTATTCTCCTATTTTGATTTATTTACTTCGTAATATTCGAAGCTAAAAAAAACGACTGCCATCGCAACACTCATTGCCAACCACATCATTGTTAGCGGAATCAGGCTTAACACTAAGTCCCATTTATAAGGACTTAAAATCTCCAGACTATTACCCAAATCACTAACAGAGGTCCCTGGCAATAAGTTCATTAATGACATGGCATAAAACATCGAGATCAAACAACAAACATGCTTGATACAACTAATCGCTTTAAAAGGGGTTTTTTGCACGCAGACTATGGCAATAGAACATGCCAACACCATGCCAATATGCGTCCAAGGCGCAATTTTTATCGCCTGAAACCACTGACCATTAGCTTGAGCTTGGCACATCTCAAGAGCCAAAAGTAAACCGTAGCGGCCAAAATCTATGAAGCCGCCGACTAGCATTCCACTTAACATAGCCAGGCATATGAAGGTCAAATGCAGGATTTTAGTTCGGTCAACAGGCCGGATATAGTTAAGAAAAAGACTACTGAGACTCACCAAAAACAACACACTTAAAACTATATAAAAACGAGCACTACCAATTAGTTCGCCAGCGATAATTGTATTAAGCGCAATCAACCCCACTACAAACTTCTCATATAAAAGACGCTGATTCATTGAGTTCATACCTAAGTACTTGTTGCTCCTTGCATAAGACGCGAGCAGTAATCGTGATATTCCTGAGGAGTATCTAGATCCGTGATTACGCCGGCATCTTGCACATTGATTCGGCACACCAAATCTGGGTTTCGATCCATAAACTTGCGACAACCATAATTCCCTTTACCGGCTAGTATTTGTTTTCTAGCATTCGCGCTGATTAGTACAGGATTGCCGCGTTTACCATCAAAATATGGAACAACTGATTCGGCTTTGCCACGATTTTTGAACGCGCAAAGCATGACCTCTATTGAGTCCTTGGTAACCGCGGGCTGATCGCCCAAAGCAATAAAGGTTGCGCTCGAATCCCTCTTAACGCCTGCTAAACCGCATCGCACAGAAGTTATTTGCCCATCAGCATAGGACGGATTTAACACTATGGTGACATTAAGATCGTCTATAAGTTCTGCAGTATCTTCACCCTCGTAACCCACTACCACTACAACATCGCTGAACTCCATTTCTAAAAATCGTTGCACACTGTATCGCAACAAAGCTTGGCCATTGAGTTTTAAATGCAATTTATTTTGCTTACCCATTCGCGATGACATGCCTGCTGCTAAAACAACAACTGAGGCATTGTCCCTATAATCTATATTAGCCATCGATAACCTGCCCATCGTGCGCCGAAACTCTGTCATACAAACCAGAATTTCGTCTACTCACCAATTCAGACAATGCTGCTAAGGCTATTTCGGCTGGCGTTTCGCCTCCAAGCTTTTTACCCACTGGGCTGTCAATGCGATCTACTTCTGCTTGAGCGAGACCATCTGAGATTAGCTCAACCTTTAATGCCTTAGCTTTTTTAGCGCTCGCGATCATTCCTAGGTAGGAGACGGTACTATCCAAAGCAGCTTTCAAAGCCGCTTTGTCGCCTTTGCCCTGCGTTGCAATCATGCAAAAGGTAGCGTCAATATCGACAAAGTCGGTATGACCTACGACGCCACTCGGCAAACTATTAAGGTCTAAATCAGGGCTCATAATGCTCACTTGGAAGCTTAATTGGGAAGCAAGTGACGCCAGTTTCATGGCAACTGGCGAATGACCTAATACACACAGTTTTAGCCTCTTTTTTATCGGCTCGATAAAGATCAACAAACTGCCACCGCTTGGACAAGCCGAGGTAAATTGGCTTATTCCGTCGACGGCATGCCACTCGCCTTTAGGTGCTACTAGAATCAATAAAGGTTTTTGTGACTCAATAACAGTGTTAGTGGCATTGACGATAGCCGATTGCACACAACCACCACCTACCCATCCTTCGACAATTCCACTCTTGTTAATCAGTGCTTTATCACCGACTTTAGAGGAAGTCGGTGGCGCTACTTGGATAATTGTCGCAAGCGCTCGCGGATCATTTTTACCGTCGGCAAGGCTTTCAAAACAAAGCTCTAAATTGGATTTCTTCACGATAGGTGCGTCTCCAACAGAGCCAAGCTTTGTAAGTTGTGGGCTGGTGCAAACACATCCAATAAAGGCAAGGCTGCTTTCATACATCGTGCCTCAGGCAAATAGTCATCGCGACCAAGCAAGGGGTTTAGCCATACGATTCGCCGAGCACGAGATTTTATTCGACGTAGTTGTTTTACTAACTCGCTAGGCTCTCCTGTGTCATAGCCATCACTCACAATAATGACAATGCTACGACCACTTAACACCTGCGCGTAGTTTTGATTAAAACTCGCTAAGGAATCCCCAATGCGTGTACCGCCACCCCAGCCAGCCGAAATGAGTGACATCTTTTCGGCCAAACGCCCAGGGCTTGGATCACGTAAGGTATCGCCAATATGAACAAGATGCGTGTGAAAAGCGAAAGCATCCGCTTGCTTGAAAGCGCTTAACATGCCGCATGCAAAGCGCAAAAACAAATAACTATAAACGTTCATTGAACGGCTTACGTCCAACATCAATACAACCTTGGGTTGTTTTCGATCACGGCGTTTGTAATCAAGGTTAATCGCTAGACCATGATGTCGTAAGCTATGTTGTATGGTGCGCCGCATATCAATGACATGACCACGTCGATTGGCACGTTGGCGATGGGTAAGTCGTTTACGTATTCGGCGAGCCAACGCTTCAGTCATTTGCTCCATACGTCGCAATTCAATTGGATCTTCTAAGTGCTCAAACGATTGGGTCTGCGACCCTTTAATTAAGCTCGCGCCGGTGTCACTTAAGTTTGAATTTGCCGCACCATCGTTGTCCTGCCCGTGTGCGTCTGGCACGTCAAAGTGCGAATCATTAGCACTATCTTGGGCTGACGCATTGTTAGCGGTATCGTTGTGCACCTCTGGATTGCGAGCGCCTTTACCGCCTAAGGTGTCGAAAGTACCTTGTTTAAGACTGTCCGACCCCCAGTAAAAATGAAATAATTTATCAAATCGTTGCCAGTCATCGTGGTTATTGCACAATAAGGTTTTCAAGCCTTGTTGAAACTGGCGTTTATTGGTGATGTCTAAGCTATGCGCCAGCTGGTTAGCGGCTATGGTTTCATCAATGCCGATAGCAAAACCCTGATGCCTCGCGCTGCTAATAAATTCAATTATGCGTGCTGGTAGGTCATGAGCTAGATCTAGCTTAGAAGAATTTAATCCGTCATTCATAGACTCTTCGCCACGTACCGCTCAATCACATCAGCTGGCATTGCTTGATGGTCTTCACGGGTTTTAAGTAAACAGCCGAGCGTCTGTAATACTGCTTCAGGATTTTCATCTAAAGAATCAATCTTTAGTCGACTCAAGGCGGCGACCCAATCTAAAGTTTCCGCAATGCCTGGCTTTTTGCGTAAGTCTTCAGATCGTATCTGCTGAATAAAATTAACTACTTGAGAAGCAAGTTTTGCACCGACTTCAGGAGCTTTCGCCATGACGATACTTAATTCCTTAGCGTGATCTGGGTAATCGATATAGTGATATAGACTGCGCCTTCGAAGCGCATCACTTAACTCTCGTGTGCCGTTAGAAGTCAGTATCACCATTGGAATACTTTTAGCTTCAATGGTGCCTAATTCAGGTATGCTTATTTGAAAATCTGACAATACCTCTAATAAATACGCCTCAAATTCCTCATCGGCACGATCGATCTCATCAATAATTAGTACTGGCGGTTGCTCTTGACGAATTGAACTTAGAAGCGGGCGTTCAAGTAAGTATTTTTGACTGAATAAGTCACCTTCGTTCAAAGCCGATTGGCTATTGTTCGAGGATGCTTTCGCTGCCTCACCGGTGCGGTAGATTTCTAACAGCTGACGCTGATAGTTCCATTCGTAGACCGCAGTATTAACATCGAGTCCTTCATAACACTGCAATCGAATTAATGGCCGATCATAGATTTGTGACAGAGCCTTACCGACTTCGGTTTTGCCAACACCGGCATCGCCCTCTAGTAATAGCGGGCGACCTAACTGCGACATTAACCACAGACTGACAACTAATTCTTGGCTGGCGATATAATTTATATCGCGAAGTTGCCTAGTCAGCGTTTCAAGGTCGGTCATAATGTCTTATTTTCTGCCACTGAAAAGGTTTTTGAAAAAACCAATAAGCATATTCCACATCAAACTTAGAGCATTAATTTCGTTTGATTTCTTAGGCGTTGGTGAACTTGCGGTTGACGCTTCATTTGCCGAGCCCACAGAACCCTCACTAGAACTATGGTCTGATACATCTCCAGTATCAGCACTTGCTTCGGGCAATAAATCGCGGAAATTATCTGCGAACTGATCCAATATTTGGTCAGCCACATTCTCTATCATTCGCCCGCCAAAACTGACCAACTTACCGTTTAAACTAACAGCGGCATCACCTACTAAATCGACCTTGCTTGTTTCACCATCGCGTATAAAAGCGGTTAAATCCATCGACGCAGTAGAAGATCCTTTTTTGTCTTTTCCTTCGGCCACCAAGTGCAGTTCTTGCTTTTCTTCATCAATATTCTTCACATGAATATCGCCGTTAAAGGCAAGCGAAACTGGCCCAACTTTGACCTTTACCTTGCCCTTAAAGTGATCGTCAGCGACACGTTCTGTGATTTCCGCTCCAGGCATGCAGCTTGCAACTTTTTCAACATCTCGAAGCTGATTCCATGCATCAGATTTATCGGATTCAAGCGGGAATACTTTTTTTAAATCTACTTTCATAATAGGTCAATAATTCTCATAAACACCAGTTGTCGAGCTAGGCGAAAACACGTCTAACTCGACAATTCAGTTATCAAGCGTGATGGTCTATTTATTTAGACCTAGTTTGTTAATGGTCTTCCAAACGTTATAGGCCGTATGCGGCATGTCCATATGCGTAACCCCTTTGTGGGCAAATGCATCTACAATTGCGTTGGTAAAACAAGGAATTCCCCCAACGTGCGGAGACTCGGCCACACCTTTAGCACCCAAAGGATGATGCGGTGATGGCGTCACTGTGTAATCGGTTTCCCAATGCGGCGTTTCAACAAAAGTAGGAAGGAAATAATCCATCAAAGTATTACCTTGAAGGTTGCCCTCTTCATCAAAATCGATCAACTGCCCCATGGCAACGGCAAAGGCTTCATTTAGGCCGCCATGAATTTGGCCGTCAATAATCATCGGGTTGATGCGCGTACCGCAATCGTCTAAAGCGTAAAAGCGGCGCACACTTGTCACGCCCGTTTTAGGATCAATATCTACCACACATAGATAGATACCAAATGGATAGGTGAAATTAGGTGGATCATAATAATTGACAGTTTCCAAACCCATTTCCATGCCTTCAGGCACATTGTTATAGGCCGCCCATGCCACGTCTTTCATGGTTTTTTCAGCACTGGGGTTGCCCTTAACTTTGAAACGATCAATATCCCATTCAAGATCATCAGGACTCACTTCCAATAGATGAGCAGCAATTTTCTGTGCTTTAGCTCTAATAGCCCGCGCCGCCATTGCGGTTGCCGCACCACCAACCGGCGTGCTACGAGAACCATAGGTACCCAAACCATAAGGCGCGGTGTCTGTATCGCCCTCTTCTATTTGAATATCTTCAGACTGAACTCCCAATTCACTGGCAATAATTTGAGCATAAGTAGTTTGGTGCCCTTGGCCTTGGGTAATAGTGCCCATGCGGGCAATCACACTGCCGGTGGGATGGACGCGAATTTCGCAACTATCGAACATTCCGACGCCTAAAATATCGCAATTCTTACTTGGCCCAGCACCGACTATTTCAGTGAAGGTGCACAAGCCAATGCCCATCAATTCACCGTTAGCGCGTTTCTCAGCTTGCTCTTTACGCAAGCCTTCGTAATCACAGGCTTGCAGTACTTTTTCAAGCGCCGGTGCATAGTTGCCGCTATCGTATTCCCAACCAAGCGCTGACTGATACGGAAATTGTTCTTCTTGAATAAAGTTACGACGACGAATTTCAGCCTTATCGATATCCAGTTGCTGCGCTAAAATATCAATCATTCGTTCAATCAAATAGACCGCCTCAGTAACACGAAAAGAACAACGATAAGCAACGCCGCCAGGCGCTTTATTTGTATAAACACCATCAACCCGCGCATAGGCGGTTGGAATGTCATAAGAGCCTGTGCAAATACTAAAGAAACCGGCTGGCCATTTAGTCGGTTGCGCATGTGCGTTAAACGCGCCGTGATCGGCAAGCGCGCTAAAACGAAGCGCTTTAATGACGCCATTTTTGTCCGCAGCTAACTCTCCAACACCGTGATAATCGCGCGCAAAAGCGGTTGTCGACAAATTATCTTGGCGGCTTTCAATCCACTTTACCGGGCGGCCTAATACAATAGACGAGACAATTGCCGCAACATAACCCGGATAAATACCCACTTTGTTACCAAAACCACCACCAATATCAGGTGAGATGACACGTACTTTACTTTCAGGGATTCCAGACAATAACGTCACCACTGTACGAACCACATGCGGCGCTTGCGAAGTAATATAGACTGTCATCGTGCCTTTGACTTTATCGAAAGAAGCGACACAGCCGCATGTTTCTAGTGGGCAGGGATGAACTCGAGGATTCAATATGTCTTCTCGAACAACAACCTCGGCATCATCAAAGATACGGTCTGTGTTGTCTTTATCACCCACCTCCCATGTAAAAATATGGTTGTTATGTGTTCGTGCACCTTGGCCAGCATTATCTTTACCAACTAGGTCTTGGCGCACAATTGGCGCGTCATCGGTCATCGCTTTTTTGGGATCAACCAAAGCCGGAAGGACTTCGTAATCCACTTCGACTAGTTCCGCAGCATCAGCGGCAATATAACGATTATCAGCGATCACCATCGCCACTTCTTGTTCTTGAAACGACACAACACCGTCAGCCAACACGGCTTGCGTATCCCCTGCTAAAGTTGGCATCCAATGCAAACCTAAAGGCTTCAAATCTTCAGCTGTAATAACGGCATGCACGCCGGGCAGTGCCAGTGCAGCCTCGACACTAATCGATACAATTTTAGCGTGCGCATAAGGGCTGCGAACTGCAACGCCACAAAGCATGCCAGGCATTTTTACATCATCTACATACAATCCTTTGCCTTGGATAAAACGAGGATCTTCTTTACGCTTACGTGAACAACCTATACCTTGCAAATTATCTTTGCGTTCGGTTGCGTCTTGATCTAGTTTTTTTGCGGTTTCAACCATTTTAACCCTCCGACACAGTCGCGTTTTCTGCCTTACTATTAATGTCAGCGGCTGCTTTTTGAATTGACTTAATAATGTTCTGATAACCAGTGCAACGACATAAGTTACCTGCCATGCCATGGCGAATTTCCTCTTCGCTTGGATCTGGATTCTCTTTTAACAAACGATAGCTGCGCATGAGCATGCCTGGCGTACAGAAGCCGCACTGTAAACCATGCTCATCCATAAACGCTTGTTGCAGCGGGTGCAGTTCACCATCTTGATTTAGACCTTCAACCGTTACAACATCTGCGCCTTGTGCTTGCACTGCCAAATAGGTACAGGACTTAACCGAGGTGCCATTAATATCAACTGTACAAGCACCACAATGACTGGTCTCGCAACCAATATGACTGCCGGTAACTTGTAACTGCTCGCGTAGCACATGTATTAATAACTCTCGTGGTTCGACAAACACGTCGGTATCGGTGCCATTAAGTTTAAAATTTAAGTGTGTTTTAGACATTTTCACTATTCTCCCGCAAGCTCAATGGCTTCAATGGTTGCACGGCGCGCCATTTCACCGGCCATGTGAGTTTTATATTCAACGTCGCCACGTAAATCGACGGTAGGGTCACAAGCATCCATGACGGCTTGAACAACTTGGCTAATTACTTGGTCATCGACAACAGCGCCCGCGAGTAAGGATTCAGCTGCGGGTACACGCATGGCAGTGGGACCAACGTTAGTGAGAGCTAAGCGGGCTAACTGACAACTACCCGCGCTCATTTGTACGACAACTGCCGCAGCCGCAGTCGCAAAATCACCCGTCTTTCGCTTTAATTTATGATAGCTAGCGCCTGTGTTCTTAGGCGCGACTGGAAGTCGGATCTCCGACAAAATTTCGTCTTCTTCTAACGCCGTATAATAAGTGCCCAAAAAGAAGTCATCGGCTTTAACGGCACGCTTACCGTTTGGGCCTTGCAATGTAAACGTAGCGTCCAATGCCATCATTAATGCTGGATGATCATTGGCCGGATCCCCGTGCGCGATATCACCGCCGATCGTCCCCCGATAGCGAACTTGCGGGTCGGCAATTAACTTAGCCGCTTCAGGAAGCAATGGACATTTTTGCTTTAACAACTCGGAAATAATAAGGTCGTTTTCGCAGGTCATTGCGCCGATGACAATCTCGTTTCCATCTTCGCGTATACCTTTTAGCGACTCAATATTATTCATATCAATCAAGTGCTCAGGCTCGGCGAAACGAAGTTTCATCATGGGCAACAAACTGTGACCGCCGGCCAAAAGCTTGGCTTCATCTCCAAGATCACTAAGTAATTTAATTGCATCCTCAACGGTCGTCGGCGCATGATATTCAAACGAAGGGGGTATCATTGGTCATCTACCTCTTTTGTAGCTGTAATAAAGGTAAACGGCTAAACGAGCTTGCGCACTATCTGGCAAGAAATTTAAGCTTCGATATTTACCTTATAAATAATAGGTAGTTATCACTGAGGAAGCGCATCACAAGCGTCTGCGAATTCGTAAAACTACATTACCAACGCCTTGTAAATCTTCGACTTAGGTCACTAAGATATTACTCAAATTCATTTTTGTTATTCCTCGCAATAACATCACAGATACTACGGTCGGTCCTTTTTTCCAGCAAAGCTTTTTGCACGAGTTGTGGCGTCCAATGCACGAAATGACAGTTATTGCACGAGTTGCACCATCGTGCAGCCACCGGCTTTACTTAAAGCCCATACAATTCGACTAAATTCAGAACCTTTAAACTATAAATGACAATAACAGCCGACTAATCCAAGGGCTTTGCTCTTACATAGCAAATAAGAACAAGGTAGTAACTTAGTTAAAACCCTTAGACGAACTATGTGAAGCACATAAAAGCCGGGCTTTTGTGCCAAAATGAATCGAGCAATCTATGCTAGTAAACGCAACTACTCAGCTCAGCGATTAGATATTTAGGAATCGCCGCAGCTCTTTAATTTTTAGCCGGCTCACGGGTACGCAATGTTTCCCTAAGAGCATAGTCACTACGCCTTTTCCGTCCCTGCGTTGGAACGCTTCTACGTGTGCCAAATTAACGATATGGCTGCGATGTACACGTAAAAACTGATCTTTAGGCAAACTCTCAGCAGTGGAACTAATTGAGTAATTACAAAAATACGCTGAACCCTCTAGGGTATGCACCGAGGTATAATGACCATCAGCAGAAATACTCACTATCTGATCATAGTCAATCATCTGCGTTAACTTACCATTTTGAATAGGTATCTTCGGTACTTCAAATTCGTGTACCTCTCTCGCATCTAAATCTAGAGCCCCATCATCCACTGATTCACTATCATCAACCACGCTAGTTTTTTCTGTTTCAGCTAACGATTCAGGCTCAATCGCTTCAACTCCAGGAGTGCGCGGCATCAAACTCAAAATCGTTCCTCCTAAAATAACAAAGGTGGTACATGCAGTTAACAAACCAAGTCCGAATGGACTTAAAATCGGTTGTGAAACACTCAAGGTCACCTCTAGTGCGACAAAGCTCGTACCTATCATCCCTATATAATGAACTCCAGAAATAGAGACCCCCATGATCAGCGCAGCAATCATACGCCGCGCAAGGCCCTTTAAACGCAAAGCGGCCCAAAGCGACGCTGTTGACGCTACAACACCGATAGCTATCGATAATACGATCCAAGCACCCTCATACTCGATAGTACAATCGCCACGCATGGCCGACATACCAATGTAATGCATGAGTGTGATCCCTAAACCCATAATTACCCCACCTAATACTAAGTGGCGTAAGCTATATACATTGATAGTGACGATCAACAAGGCGAGACCAGTCAATAAAATGGAGGTGAGCCCAGAGACCAACGTCACAAGAATATCGTAACGGATTACGATCGGCAGATTTAACGCCTGCATAGCAACAAAATGCATGGACCAAATGCTTCCACCAATGGTACTAGCGGCAATTAGCAACAAAGAACGGTCGACTTCTTTACTACTTTTACGAATTTTTATTACCGAATCAAAACAGGCATAAGCACCTACAACAGCAACCACTATAGAAACAAAAACTAAAATAGGGTCGTAGGTATAAATCATAATTAGCGAATATAACTATACATTAATCTCTGCACCGCCCCAATCCAGTAGAGGTGAGGCTTGTTGTTGGTTCTCCAATGTCAACTCGGCAAGTACCGAAATAGCGATTTCAACGGGTGTTCTCGCCATAATATCTAGACCTACAGGCCCACGCACTTGAGCGCATTGCTCCGAGGTCAGGCCATGTTCTTTAAGTTGCTCAAGACGATGACGATGAGTGCGCTTACTACCTAAGGCCCCAATATATGCCAGCTCATACTTAAGAAATGTAGTTAAGATTTGAGTTTCGCGCTCATGCTCATGAAACATTAAAACTAATGATGTCCAGCGATCAACCTGTAAGGCTTCAACTTGAGAATGATTTTTTAAAAGCTCCACCCTACCAGCTCGTTTCTCAACCTCCTGGTAGGTGTGTTGGTCCGGTGTTAATACATAAACACGATAATCTGCTTCACTAGCAAGTGCAGCTAACGCCACCGCTGCCGGGCCTGCACCAATAATATATAAACGTCTAGGCGGCACGTACCAACGGCGAAATTCTGAATCTGGTAAGACTTCTTTTTGTTGAAGCGGCGAAGCAAAATCTACAATCCTTGGAGGTGTTACGGCCTCGCCAGCGTCACATTGCAAAGCACTTAGTTTTCGCGCCCCCAACCGATCGAGAATGACCTCTATATGTGACTCTCGAATTGTTTGATCAAACCAAACATCAATGCCAGCACCGCAAGGTAATTGAATATCTAAGTACGCTGATCCAATCCCATATCGAACTGATCGATTAGACGCTTGCGTAATAACATCAACACCCTCTTCAGCGATCGCTTGTTCAGCACAGCCACCACTGAGGTAACCAAACCATTGTCCATCCTCCGCAATCGCCATTTGGCTCCCGACAGGGCGTGGCGACGCTCCATGAGAATGATACAAGGTCGCCAAGCAAACCCGTTGTCCTGAGTACAGCCATTCTAGTAATTTGGGGAGTACGTTCTCAACCGTGATTTTCATACTTACTATTTATTGTTCTTATTTTTAGAGAAACAGAATAAACTTTATTCTTAAAATTGCCAATAAATCCTCAACGTCACGATGAATAAGGTTTAATCGAAAGCATAGCCAAACAACATAACTAATAATGTCATACGGAAGTCGACGGAGCATGTAAGTATTCATCCTTAAATCATCTCTCTTGCATAACTTAACTTTTCGTTAGTATCCAAAGACCAAAGCCAAATGTTAGAAAAACATATTTCATTATTAATTCATAATCAGTAACGCGACCGTCTGGATATCCCAGCTGATATACGAAACTCATATACCCTAATAAGCATACAATTAAAATCAACACGCTTATCAAATAGGAGATTGCAGCTTTAGTCTTTATTTTCAAACCTTTCATTTTAAATGATAATACCAGCAATTTAAGGGTTCATACTTTAAGGGGTCAGAGCCCTTTAACTGGTTTAGCTTTAAGATTCCAGGCCGATCGTTTACTCTGAGATAAACCTAGCGCTATTGTAGACATCGTGAAAGGTTAAAAACTCAATCGCCTTCGTACCACCATTTTGATAAAAACTTGACCAGCGATAGAGGCTTGGCGCATCAACCATACAAGCTCTTACTGGATTGAGTTCGATGCATTTCATTACTTTTAAAAAGTAACCTTCTTCTTGAACTAAGCTGGCTTTATATGGTCCCTCCCAAAGCGAGCTGCTTCGTCTATATTAATGCGTGTACTGAGACGTGGTATTTCATGGCGATGGCGCAAATATCTTAAATGCGACTTCTTCTGATTAATATACGAACATAGTTGTTGCTAATAGCTAGCCTTTTATTGCAGTGGCTTAATGCTTGAGACACAATGACAGTGCAAAAATTTGTTTTACAAAGGGTAATTATGACTCTTAACTTAAGCCAGCAACCAAACATTTTAATCTTGATGGTTGATCAGCTAAGTGGTGAATTTTTTCGCGATGGTCCGGCTGATTTTTTGCATGCACCAGCACTAAAAAAACTTGCCAAGAATGGTGTTAATTTTGACAATGCCTATTGTGCTAGCCCGCTTTGCTCACCCGCACGTGCCTCGTTTATGACAGGCAACTTGCCGTCAAAAACGGGAGTCTATGATAACGCGGCTGAGTTCCCCTCGACGCTACCAACCTTTGCACACAGTCTTCGATCGCTAGGTTATAACACCATACTCAGTGGCAAAATGCACTTTGTCGGCGCAGACCAATTACATGGTTATGAAGAACGTCTAACAACTGATATATATCCTGCCGATTTCGGCTGGACACCAGATTGGAGCAAACCAGAAGAGCGAGTTGATTGGTGGTATCACAACCTCGGCTCTGTAACAGGCGCTGGCGTTGCCATAACCAGCAATCAATTAGAATATGATGATGATGTGGCTTATCAAGCTACGCAGAAACTGCATCAACTATCGCGACGACAAGACGACAGACCATTCTGTTTAACCGTGAGCTTTACTCATCCGCACGACCCCTATGTTACTCGTCAAAAATACTGGGACTTATATCAAGACACGGAGCTGCCAAAGTTAAACGTTGATGCCATTGCGTATGAAGATCAAGACAGCCACAGTCAGCGCCTCTATAAAGCGGTCGATTTTGAGAATTTTTCGGTCGACGAACAAGATGTAAAAAACGCGCGAAGGGCTTACTTTGGCAACATTAGTTATCTAGATGAGAAGATTGGCAAGATACTGCAAACCCTAGATGATTGCCAATTCACAGATGACACTATAGTGGTGTTCTGTGCCGACCATGGCGATATGTTAGGTGAACGCGGTCTATGGTACAAAATGAGCTTCTTTGAAGGCTCCATGCAAGTACCAATGATATTTTCAGCACCAAATAAATTTAAAAACAAATCGATAAAAAATGCAGTTTCAATTTTAGACTTAGCACCTACGTTAATAGAGATGGCAGGTGGTAGTTTAGACCAGCATCCTATTTCCAACGATGGCACAAGTCTATATAGCTGCATTACGCAAGACAAAAACCCCGAGCATACTGTGTACGCCGAGTATGTTGGTGAAGGCTCGATTGACCCTATGCTGATGATTCGCCAACAGCAATGGAAATTCAATTATTGTGAGGTGGATGAACCGCAGCTATTTGATTTATCCAAGGATCCGTTTGAAGAAAACAATCTTGCCAAGAATGCCGACTATGCGGATGAACTAGAGAATTTCACTAAGCAAACTCATCAGCGCTGGAATGTTGAAGAATTCAGGGCGCAAGTCACACTGAGCCAGCAGCAGCGTTTAGCAGTGTACACAGGGTTGCGTAAAGGCAATTTTAAACCTTGGGATTTTCAACCCATGCAAAATGCTAATGAACGGTATATGCGCAATCATCTCGATCTGAATGTATTAGAGGCTAATGCGCGATTTCCAAAGCAAAAATAAAGCTCTGAAAAACAATGCATATAGATCAAGTTGATAAACACGCGCGCGCCTTTGAAATACGGTGGAGCGATGGCTCAAAAAACACTCTGCCCTTTATCTGGTTACGTGATAACGATCCGAACGAGTTGCACCCACAGACTCACGAACGCACCTTTGATCTAAGCAGCGTTAGTTTAGATATCCAGCCTGAATCTTACAGTTTAGATGAAAGCGGCTTGCGAGTTATTTGGCCAAACAAAGAGTCAGCATCTCATTACAGCGGTGAATGGTTGTATGAACATCGACCTGGTATACCGCGACCAGACGCGGCAAGAATAACTAAGAAAAGTTGGTCTGAGGAAAACATGTCGAGCTTACCGCGTTTTGATGCGCAGGCTTGTCATACCTCACCAAAGTCACTGCATGATGCTTTAGTTTCCCTAAAAACCACTGGCATAATATTGATAGATAACCTAGCCGATGACCCTATGTCGGGGGAAGAGTTTGGTGATCTTATTGGCTTTAAGCGTGAGAGTAATTATGGCGTAATGTTTGAAGTTAAAAGTAAGCCAGATCCTAATAATTTGGCCTATACATCGTTGGCCCTACCCTTGCATACCGATCTTGCCAATCAAGAGTTTGTTCCCGGCAATCAATTTCTGCATTGCTATCGAAACAATGCCACTGGTGGAGAGTCACTGTTTGCCGACGCCATGTCTATTGTTGACGACTTTAAAGTTGAACACCCACAACACTACAAACTACTTTGTGAAGCACAAGTTCCATGGCGTTTTATTGACGAAAAAGACGATATACGCCGGCATAGACCCGTTATAAACCTAGATCTTTCAGGTGATTTTGTTGGCCTTACGTTTAATGCCCATTTGGCCGATGTGCCCGACTTTGACAGCGATTTAATGTACGATTTCTATGCTGCTTTTCGCGAATTAATGGTGAGTATTCGAACCGCTAAATACAATATCGAATATCCATTAAAAAATGGTGAAATGGTGATCTTTGATAACCAACGAATACTGCATGGCCGAGCGAGCTTTGATGCAAATTCAGGTGACCGGCACTTACGCGGCTATTATATAGAGCATAATGAAATAGATAGCCGAATTCGCATGTTAGCAAGTCAAAATAATAGAATTAAAGGGCTCAGCTGACCCTTTAATTTATTGCTTGAAGTAAATCTATCAACTGCTGTCGAGTTTCATGCCAAACAATGGTCGAACCCACTTTTGACGTCGAATTATGTATTCGTGTAGTAAAAAACACATGAGATAGGTTGATAAGGTGAGCAATACAAATTCATTAAAAAACGAGAGGCTTTGTCTGGTTAACCAATAACCGATCATCACGATCAGTGTTTGATGAAGAATATACCAAGAAAATACCGCTTGATTCAGGTAGCTGAGAATCAAGCTTGGTGTGTTTAAATAACGCTGCGCGATACTCAGTAATGCCACTATCGAGAACCAAGCGAAGGCAGTTTTGCGAATTCTTTCGGAAAAGAATTCAACAATAATAAAGCTGTTGGTTTTTACCCCTTGGGATTCTAAATACCATACGACACATGAAATAGCCGCTAGGATGAGCACCAAAATTGTCACTGGCAAAAAGGCTCTTTGCACGGCTTGCCAAAATGAGACATCTTTGGCGATTAAAAAGCCCACTACAAAAATAGAAAAATACAATTGGTGATTCGCCCAGTCATCTACCAGTGCATGCGTTGAAGGAAAGTCTGGTTTAAGTACAAAGTGATGAATCCAGAAAAGTAAAATAGGCAGACAAAGTAGCCAGAAAACGCCAAACCTTGTTTCGAAAATACGGCGCGTTAACGCATTACCGTAGATGTTCATTGCCTTACTTAACACTCTCGCAAATGGCGCTAAAATCAAAGTATAGCTAAAGATGTATACGACATACCAGAGGTGGTTCCAAGTTGGTACGATGATTGAAAAACCATCATGAGCGCTGAGATACTGTCGATAGAAACCGATAAAGCCACTGTTTACTTCCTTGTTTTCGACTAGCTGTAGCCAAGATTGCGGGGCGACCACAACAAGCATGCCAAAGATAATTGGTATCAATAAAGTCAGTGATCTTGATAGCGTAAAGCGTGAGATAGATAGATGTTTGTCTATCGCAAATCTAATGGCAATTCCAGAAATCAGAAAGAGTAACGACAGTCTCCATGGATTTAGGAGTTTCATTATTGGTTCAAAGGTGGTGCCGATGTGTACGCTTTTTACATGAAAATCCCATGTCACGTAAAACATACCAATATGGTAGAGAATTAGTAAGCCAAAACTTATTACGCGCAGCCAATCAAGGTCGTACCTTCGAGTATCTATTTGCAAACCTGTATGTGGCAATTCAGTACTCCCTCATAGTCGTATTCAAGGCTAGAACAAAGGCCTGCTCCAAAATAGAGAACCCGTTCAAGCGCGCTTTAAAAACTAATCTAATTATGGATGTCCAAGAAACTGACCCCCGTAATTTCTAATTTCCTAACGGGTTTTAATCCGCGTATTGCTGAATGCTCTGTAAAAAGCAACGATGGATTTGATTTTGAGATTCAGACAATGTTTGATTGCTAAGGCGATAACCAGTGGTTAAATGGTTATTGTGGATAGTTTGGTTTGACGTGAACTTGCCATATTGGCCATTTTTATAAGCGATTTCGCGCACAATCACGGTGACCTCAGTCACGGTGCCATGGTCATTGATTTGTGTGTTTTCTGTGATACCTGATATCTGGGGATCATCAAGCACGTCACTTGGTTCTCCACTCCATTGTGGCGAATAAATATATAAGTCGAAACCGCCATCATGGCTCCTTAGCCAAACGCTGTCATATCCTTCATTTGATACTGATAACAAAGAAGGTTGTACAGTAAACCCTTCAGGCACACGCACATCGAACCAAGCGCCGTTATAGGTTTTTCCAGCGCATAGGTCGTCTTGGTTTTCGTGTTGCTCTTCAGCGCTTAAGAGCTTTACGCTAATCGCCAAAAAAGAAACAAACGAAATAGTGATACCAGTCTTGATAAGTAAATGCTTATTCATTTATTGGTTTCAAAGCGCTTAAAATATTTTAGTCATCAATGGTGCAGAATAGTTCTATTCAGTTAGTCCGACATACCTCAATTATCGGCGGTTCGAACAAATTAAGTATACACCTTACGATGTCCAAGTTGATTTGCGGGCTGCAATGGAAAAGTCGAAAACAACTAAGGCTTTTTGTGTGCTGTTGATGATGAGCTTGGCGACCATTTTGGTTTTTCACGTATTGTATTTTATGCACGGCTATCAGCCCTTAGAAAGTCGGTTTTATGTCATTGTTATTTCTCTGGTTCCCTTAAGTTACTTCTTATTTTGTCGAGAAATATTGGGGTTGTCTGACACCTTGCGTAGTCGGGATGCCATTCATTTTGTATTAGTACCTTTAGTATTTTTTTTGCCGCTTAAACTCGGTGTGTTAGCAAGTTTTGTTGCTGGCTCGGCGTATACTTTTTATAATGTACAGTTATGAGCAAACTAGAATGGATCAAGGTAGATGATTTTTTTGATCAAATCACAAAAATAGATGAAAAAGCAATAAATGAAGTGATAGAAACTATAAAAAGCGAGAAGGATGAACCCTATGATTTCAATTACGTTTTGTGGACACTTGAAAATCCTGAAAATTGGTATATCCATGAAGGAGATCTTACCTTGGATAAATCATTCGCTTCTGAATATAGACTTATCGTAAAAGGTAATCTTACGATTAATGGAGTCTATGATGATGTTCCAAGTTCTTATACCGGCAATGTCATAGTATTTGGCGACATGGAAGCCGACCATATTTACAGTCAAGGCACGCTTACAGTATTAGGGAATATAAAGGCAAAAGGGTTGATTTATAACTATTACAATGACTATGTATTTGAATGCAATGGAAAAATAGATTGTAAAGCTTTTTATGTCGATGATAAGGAAGCCATATGTAACTACAACTTGTTGACTACAGAATTTGAACGAGATTTTGAAGGTTTGGTCACTGGCCCTAAAATCACCGATTTCTTTGTAGATGAGATCATAGATAAGGAAGAAGATGATGAAGAGTTCTACACTATAGACGTGGATAATCTTTTAGAGCATTTATGTAATGGGAAAGAAATATTTAAGATGTAACTGAGTATAGGAGATATAAAGAATTTAAGAGCCTAATATATACAGCCGCCAAGCCAGAGCCCAAAGACCGTTATAGATAATGCGCCTATTTCTGTCTTACGCCATCCCATGTATGGCCACTTTGATCAGTCACGTCGCGCCCATCTTCGCTAATTTCGTCAAACCATTGACCAGCAAAACTAGAAAAATCCTCTTCGAACTCGATCAGAAAATCTCCAGTACCCCACTCGTCATTCCAAATGCAACGTAATACTAGCCCACTCAAGTCACAACTATTAAGTAAACCTTTATCCTCGCCTCCAAGTTCACCATCGATGAAAACATACTTACCTTCAATTTCCTGATCATGGGTTAGGTAGAACTCTGTTGTTCCTGGATTACCAGAATTAGCCCAAATAATACCTTCGTACGTTCCTAGTAACTTCGAATTGTCTGCAAATACGCTTTGACTAACAGTTCCACAAAAAAACACAATTAATAAAGCTAATAAGGATTTCATAATATTGAGTTTGATTTAAATAATTCTAAGGGTGTTGTCAGATTAACTTGCCTAATTTGAAAATAGCTTACTAAAACCACACTTATCCAACAATACATAACTCTCTCCAGCCTCTGAGAGATTCACCTCTTAGTTGTTTGTAATTTTAGTTGTTTGTAATTTTAGTTGTTTGTAATTTTCTCTATTTTAAAGGTGCCTATGATGATTAAAGTGGTTGTATATCTGGGACTGTATGCTCGTAAATAATTGGAGAGTCATGCTCTTTTTAAACTTTTGCATTGATCATTCTTTGACTACATAGAGCGTTTTCTAACGATGGGTATCCATATATACTCGCTGCAAACTATTAGATAGTTACCAAAGACTTCGACCAGACTCAAGGCTTATCATTAAAATAGCGCGCTCTTGATTACTAAGGTGATGATAACTATTCATGAATCTCATTCTCGTATAAAGTGTCGCACTCGTTTATTGAGAATAAACTGAACCCTTTTATTCGGTGAGTCGTGCACATTCATTGAAGATCACATTAAAACGACTAATGGCTATTTTTATTCATGCTAAAGTGGCCCTCTAGCGCAGTAAACGATCATTTTAAAATTCTTTTAGTTGAGATTATGAAAAATTTAGTCGGCTTAATAATCATATCCAGTTCATTACTTTCTTTTAGCGTTTCAGCACAACCCACTAGTATTGGTGAAGAAGCGCAGCTTGAAATTGATCAATGCCATGACGGAAATTTTGCTGCTTGTCATGAAGTCGGCATCCGCTACGATTCTGGAGATGATGTTCCTCAAGATTTTGAAAAATCTGCCAGCTACTATGCAAAAGGCTGCCAAGGCGGTAATTCAGATGCTTGTTACAATTTGGCCGTTGCCTATGATGATGGTGAAGGTGTACAACAAGATCACGCTAAAGCTGTCTCGTATTTCATCAAGAGTTGTGATGCCGGTGAATTAGACGCCTGTTTCAGTTTAGCGATAAGTTATGACGAAGGCGAAGGCGTTACCGTTGATGACGAGAAAGCCGTGTCACTCTACACGCAAGGCTGCAACTCTGGCCACATGGATTCTTGCTATAACTTAGCGATTAGTTATGAAGACGGAGAAGGCGTTGAGAGAGATAAAAAGCGCGCGATAGATTTATACGATCGCGTATGCAAATCTGGCGACGAAGACGGTTGTGAAAGATTAAATGAGCTGCGATAGCCAACATCCATGAGTAAAGTTATTCTAAAAATTGTCCTAGGTATAAAGTCAAGTATCAAGGGCAGCCACAATAAAATGACAAAACTCTAACTGACTTATCTTTTTTAGTAATGGGTGTGACTCCATCAATCGCTGAGTGTGGTCGTTCATTATTGTGAGTCCATAGCCATCACGTGGCTAAAAGTAGAGCATGTTCAATCGACTTAAAGATATGCATGTCTAGCCAACCGTGTCTCGCGATGCTATTAAATCGCTCGATTTACGCATTCTAAGTTGGTTTGCCCAGTGAACCATTTAACCACTGATTACTCTGGCCCGTTGTCGCATCGGGGCGCCGCCAGCTTAGCAGACCATTCCATAAATTGAACTATTTAACACTTCCCTGTGTACTCTTTATGATTTCATCGATATAGTACTTAAGTCTTATTAAGCAAGGCCTTAAGTCGAATTCAATAAGCTCTTAATTACTTATTTTGATCGGAGTTGCCCTCGTTATTGGATGGCAATGATGATTATAGACTGCCTAAATGCATTAAATTAAAGGGGTCAGAGCCCTTTGATTACTAAGAATAAATAACAACTAAGAATAACTAATTATGAAAATCTTAAATCTTAAGAACTTTAAGGAAGTTTTAAATAATATAAAACTATTTAAAATTTCTACCCTCCCAATAGCTCTTTTATCTTTAATGCTTGTGTCTACTAATGTAAGCGCACAAAGTTTAGATATATTGGTTTTCACTAGAGTTGAACAAGCATTTAGACATGCTGATGCTGAAGTTGCAGGTATTAATGCAATTCAACAAATTGCAAATAGTGAAGGTTGGTCGGTAGACCTGACAACCAATTCAAATTCTTTTACAGCGGCAAATTTAGCTCAATACGATGCGGTTATTTTTAATAATACCTTAGGTAATGTTCTTACAAACGCACAACAAAATGCCTTTGAAGATTATATTAATAACGGTGGCGGTTATGTAGGCATACATGCTGCAGGGGCGACGGAAACAGGTTGGCCTTGGTATCAAGATATGATCGGTACAACTTTCGTAAACCACCCTCCAGGGACTCCAACAGCGACGTTGAATTTTGAAACTAATGCTCACATATCAACGTCTCACTTGAGTCAACCGTGGTCGATAAATGAAGAATGGTATAACTGGAGTTCAAACCCAAGAGAGGAAAGTGGCGTACAGATTCTTCTTACTGTAGATGAGTCTACATATACAGGTGGCACTAATGGAGATGACCACCCGATTTCTTGGTGCCGTGAGTTTCAAGGGGGGCGAATGTTTTATACCGCTCTAGGCCATAACCCAGCTCATTTTTCTGCTATATGGTTTCGCGAACATTTGGCTGGCGGAATAAGGTGGGTTGCTAATGATAAGGTTGTACAAAGTAATTTGCTATTAGACCTTGATGCAAACTCTGGTGTTACTGCTAACGGATCTAACTTCGTTACCCGTTGGACAAATAAAGTAAGCTCATCACCGGCACAAGATTTTGTGATTAACAATATTGGCCGCAGCGTTGCGGGCTCAGGTCGCCCAAGGTTAAGAGAAGGCGTGAATGCTATCTCAGGAAGAAATACATTAGTATTTAATGAAGATGAGCTGATTAATTTTAATGACGATGCATTTGATAGCTTAATTCGAGGATCAGGCTATACATGGTTAGCAGTATTGTCACCACAAGATCAGAATACCGATAATGATGATAATCTTGCCGATGTTAATGCCTTTTTTGGAAATCTAAGAAATGGAGGCCGTTTTGAAGGTATTTGGGGTGCTTTTGAAGACGATAATAGTATTTGGATGGGCTCTAGAAACGGAGTTGACTTTACTCGTAACAATGTAAATAACCCACATGTTATAGGCCTGCCGGTAAATTCGGGTCAATTCTATGTTGTTGCGGGTAGACAGGCAGCTGGGCAAGGAACCGTTACTATGGAATTATTTGTTGATGATTCCGTACCTCATAGAACAGGGCAGTTTCCAGTCAATCCTTCAGCTAACTCTGAAAGAATGGCAATTGGCACAGAAAGAGATGCGGTACAGCACCCTGGCCGAGAATCTTTTGACGGCGAGATCGCTCGTCTTCTTATCTATGATCGTCCTTTAAGCAATGCAGAGTTGCGACAAACAATGAATGCACTAGATGGGACTTATAACCTTGGTTTAACCCAAACCGCTGCTGCGCCGGCACCTACTAACAATACCAATAACAATATTGGAGACACGACCGTAGTTCATATCAGGAAACGTAGTGGTGCATTAGCTTTCGCGATTGATGGAGGTAGAGACGCTGCTAGAGCTCAAAATGTATACCTGTGGGCGCAAAATCCAAATAATCAAAATCAACGTTGGATTGAAACTGACTTAGGCAATGGCTTTTACTCTTATGAAAAACAAGGGACTGCTCATTGTTTAGATGGTGGTAGAGGCGGAGCTAATCTGCAAAATATTTATCTATGGGATTGCCAACGAAACAATCGAAACCAACACTGGCAAAAAGTGAGCGTAGGTTCTGGTTTTGTTCAATTGAGAAAAAGAAATGCTCCCGGGTTTGCTATTGATGGTGGGAATAATGGCGCGAATGCCCAGAATGTGAATTTATACGACTCATCAAGCTCAAGCCGAAACCTTCAATGGCTTGTTACACCGGTCAACTAGCTTAGTCGCAAATTTGAATTAGTCTGCCAGTTAGTCGAATTGCTAACTGGCAGACTAATCATTGTTAGCGGCTGGCGATTCAACTCTATATTATAATTTCCTAGGGTACTGACAAGTTAACTCGAGAAAACCCATAATCTCACAATGAAAACTTATAAGCGACACCGATTTCCGCCTGAAATTATCAGTCATGCCGTTTGGCGGTTTTGACAACTTAACTTTATTGAGCCAGCGAAATTCGTTATTTCTCGTTTATGCAACTATCAAATTCCACTCATTGAACGAATTATTCCTAAATTTTCGATAGTTCTTGCCCGTGGTCAAATGTCGCCCCAAATTGAATAAATTCGATACAGCTGCATGAATATTCAAGAAGCGTTGTCCCTGCTTCATCGATCTAAACTTCTTCATACTCCGCTCTTTACTTCGAGTTGGACGATGGGACTGTTCACAGAGATTATTCGAATACTGCGACGTATCATGTTTCCAAGTGCCACCCATTTTTCTTTTAGCGGCACCATAACTTCCGAGCTTATCAGTAACAATTGTGTGCGGCGAACCACCAGCTGATCGCAAAATTCTCTTGAAGAAACGCATAGCCATTGCAGTGTTTCGCCTAGTTTGAAGCAATACATCTACAACTTCACCATCTTGATCTACCGCTCGCCAGAGGTAATGTTGCTTGCCTCTGATCTTGATAAAGACCTCATCGACGAAGAACGTGTCACCGAAACCGCGGTGCTTTTTCCTTAGTCGTTTTGCGTACTTTGGGCCAAACTTAAGACACCAGCACCTCACTGATTCGTAACTTACGTTAATCCCACGCTGTGCCAACAAGTCTTCGATATCTCGATGGCTTAGGTTAAAACGAAAATAGAGCCAAACCGCGTAGCTTATAATTTCAGGAGGGAACCGATGTCTTTTGTATGTGCTCATTCCTTGATTATGAGGTCAAAGCGGTACATCTAAAAGTTAACCTGTCAAAACCAAAATGATTGCCTAAGAAAGAGATTTCGTTCATCGTTACCCCAAGAGGAAACGATGTCTTTTTAGGCTCTCATCTGCCGATTATGTCCTTTCACAAAAAAATACGTAAATCAATTTAATTGAACCCTTACGCTGTAGTTTCTTGCCGCAATTTGGCTACTAGTGGGGTAAGCAAGCTCGGTAACAAATACATAGGAATTTGTCCAACACTAAAAAAAGTAAGTACTTCCTGATCAACTTTATTAACTAAAACTAGGTACATGAGTCCAAGATTACAATTGCCGCCTGCAATCGAGATCGCCATTGCCGAATTGGCGCCAGCTCGCCAGAAAACGATGCTTGTAACACAATACAAACCAAATACTAACGTACTAGAGACGACAAGATTTTCAAATACAAACCAAGGGTCGCTTATTAACATACTTGATAATCCACTCATAATACCAATCGTAAAAAGGCTAATTGAAAGCACCGATATACCATCGAAAACTAACTTATGTTGAGCGATTTTTTTCTCTCCCAATATTTTTTTTAAAAGTACCGCCCCAGCAAAGGACATCAAGATGAAAATCAACAGCTGAAGCCCGATACTCCACAAGCTTAACTCTAAATTAGTACTTACAAAATAATGAAGCACCAAAGGCAATGTAATAGGCACCAAGAGCGTAGACAACACCGTCACACAAGCCGCTATCGCAGAATCTAATTTTAAAAATATTGCAATTGCCGCTGTCGCAGTTACGGGTGAAGCCGCTACAGCGAGAGTAACAGCGAGAACAATTGACTCGTCAATATCTATAAACGACACAAACAAGCTTACTAAAATAGGACTGCATACTAATATCCAAAGCACAGCAACGATTAATAATTTAACTCTTAAGAATGATGAGATGATTTTATCGGTGGGCGTACACACCAATGAAAGAGTAAGAGAGATAAAAAGAGTAGGAATAAGGAGTGCGTTTAGAGAGTCAGCAATAGCTGGAATCAATAGCCCTACGACCAAGCCCAAAGGCAATGCATATGATGCAAAACGACCAAAATGCTCAAATAGGACTAATATTTTTTTCACCTGACATTCTCTATTTATCGTGTTTAACCGCAAAAAATATTGTGTTCTTCAGCTCTTTGTAAAAGCAGCGAACGATTGCGAAACGCTTATTGAACGCATATTTTTTTCAAAGGTACTGGAACACTGGTTCGGCCTGTCTATGAGGCCAAGGAAGATGCATTAAACTCAATGATTCTTGTTTCAGATTACGTACTTTAGATTAAAGACCAAGTGATTCATATGAGGATGCAATTCTCTCAAGTGCAATCATCATTGCAGCCGTTCGCAAATCAGGGACACGCTTATCACTATGCCAGCGTTCACTAATAACCTGATAGCCTTCGCGCATTACATCGTCTAGGCCCGACCTGACCAAATCTAGTTCAGTTGGACCATCTATAATTTCTTTTAAGACGTCTTGCGGAAACGGATTGCCAACCATGTTTTCAATTGCATTGACCATGTTTAGCATTTGTCGTTCATGCTGTCGGCGTTGAAGACGCCCAAAACGAATATGTCCAAGGTTTTTGACCCATTCAAAATAGGATACCGTTACACCGCCTGCGTTGGCATACAGATCCGGTATAATCAAACAATTCTTCTCTCTCAGAATTTCATTCGCACTATATGTTATGGGGCCATTTGCTGCTTCAACGATAATTTTTGCCTTAACAGAATTGGCGTTCTCAGCCGTAATGACACCTTCCATCGCAGCTGGAATCAAAACATCACAGTCCATCATTAGACAACTAGAAACATCTTGTGTAAAACCTTCAGCGCCCTTTACACCACCTTCGCGGAGCATGTGATCCTTTAGTTGCTGTACATCAATGCCCTCAGGATTTACGACAGCACCGTCGCGCTCTATAACACCAACTATCAAGGCACGATCTTCTTGGGACAAAAATAATGCAGCGTGAAAGCCAACATTACCAAAACCTTGCACCACAATTCTTTTACCTTCTAAACTGCCAGACAGGCCAGCAAACTGCATATCTCGGGGATGGCGAAATGCCTCTTTAAGTGCATACTGTACACCTCTACCGGTCGCCTCAATGCGCCCTCGAATTCCTCCCTTATCAATTGGCTTGCCGGTAACACAAGCATAGGCATTAATATCCGAAGGGTTCAATCGTTTGTACTCGTCGGCCATCCAGGCCATCTCTCGCTCTCCTGTCCCCATATCTGGAGCCGGCACATTTTGTGCGGGACTAATCAAAGAGCGTTTGGCTAGCTCCTGAGTAAATCGACGAGTGATCCTCTCGAGTTCAAAAGATTCCCATTGTAATGGGTCAACCACCAATGCTCCCTTAGATCCACCGAAAGGCGCTTCAACTAAGGCACATTTATACGTCATTAAAGCGGCTAACGCCTCGACTTCTTCTTGATTGGCGTGTAAAGAGTAGCGGATACCACCCTTAACAGGCTCGCGATGTTCAGAATGAACCGAGCGATAACCAACAAAAGTATAAAGCTGCTTCCTCAATCGAACACCAAACCGGACGATGTATGTTGAATTTGCTATTTTAATTTTGTAACGCAACTCATCACTCAAACCAATCAGGTTAGCGGCTTCATCAAAACTGAGTCCGACGGACATCAGAAAAGTTTCATCTTTTCTATTCATCACTGCTTAATTTACATAGCCATATATAACCAATAATTTTCCATAGGGAAAATATTGACAAAAAATCTGCCGCTCAAAGAATACAAGCGGCAAATTTCATTTGAAGTCCTTTTCGCCTACTCCCTACACCTTAAAGAGAACTAAAATCCGAAACCTAGATTTACATAGACTCTTTGACCTCTCGGGTCTCCTGTTCTAGGATCAAAATTACCAGCGATTGCAACAAACGGCGGGTCTTGATCGAAGAGATTAATAACACCAAGGCTTAGCGACGTTGTAGATGCTCCGCCAAATATACTCCCTAAAGCAAGATTATATTGAACATCTACCTGATCGAACGAATCAATAGAATCACCATTATTATCGTTTTCATAACCATCTACAAAACGATAAAAAACATTAGCACTGTGCACTCCATGTATCCAATTTAAACCTACGTTTGCGCGTAATTCAGGTGTGGGGCTACCAACATTACCGTTATTGAAAGAGCCTGCACCATCAATAACCGAGCCATCAGGGTTGGTGATATCATATTCGGTTACAAAGGTAGCACTGAATGTAGGAGCAAAAGCACCAATACTAGTCTCGTAGACTGCTCGCGCATTAAAATCAAACCCTGAGGTATCAATTGCATTCGCATTAAAGAAATTGGTATTTACAATTGCAATCGTTCCAGTAGAGGTGCGTTCTACCAAACTTGCGTTAGTCGGATTTTCATTAACAACTTGTTGTGCGCTTTCACGTGTTAATACATCTTCAAACTCGAACTGCCAAAAATCAAAATCGAAATCCCAGTTAGCAACATTCCAACTAGCACCCAAGTTAAATGCAGTCGACTCCTCTGGAGCAAGGTTAGGATTGCCAATAGTACGGTTTCCAGCAAAGGTCGTACCACCGGTGAGTGGGTCAGTAATATTCACGAAATTCGTTTGCGCACCAAGTAATTGATGAACTGAAGGCGCTCGGAAAGATGTACCTACCGATCCACGAAACGATAGTGCTTCGCTCGGTCTCCAAAGGATTGATATCTTTGGATCAGTTGTATCTCCTACACCTTCGCCGTAATCCTCGAAACGAACGGCTGCGCTGAGTTCAACGTTCTCGGCGACAGGTAATAAGATTTCACCAAAAACTGCAGTGACATCTCGTTCACCATCAAAGTTAGTATTACCAATTAAAAAGGCAAAACCATCTTGCTGAGTGATTGAATCAAAAACCGCCGTCAATGATTCTTCTCGATACTGAAAACCAACGGCAAAACCAGCTGAACCACCAGGCAGTGTGAACAATTCATTACCTGTAATCGCACCTTCAAGTGTAGTTAATTCGGATTGCGTATCACCAATATAGTCTCCAATAATAAAATTGCGAAGCTCGTCATTGACTGGATCATTAATACTGGTTGGGTTGAAAAATAGACAACCATTACTGCCAGGCGCTGAATTGGCAGCATCGCAACCGATGCCCCCAAAACCATTCAAGGCAGCTTGAAAATTATCCGCTATAACGTCGCGAGGATTCTGTACTGAATCATTAGCAGCACGAACAACCGAAAAATCCCAAGATATCGAATCAGTAATTGCGCCTTCGAAACCAAAAGCAAAACGAGTAGTAAGGTGATCAGTGAAATTAACCTCTTCTGGCTGCCCAACACCAAATGGACGACCTTGAAAATTAACTAGCTCACCAAATGGATTACCTGGGTTATTTGCAGGAACCGTTGGTGTATTTAGAACAGGAAAACTCGGGGATACTTCACGAGAGATATTGTTTCTTGCAAAGCCAACTTCGGCCCAGGCTTGTGTTGTCTCAGTCCAATCCCAATTTACACGCCCAAAACCTTGCAAACGGCTTTCTACCGGCACCGTTGTTACTTGCGGACCAAAGTCAAAAAGACAACTTGTTCCGCTTAGAATGCCACCATTGGCTTCGCAATTAGGATCGGGTAATGAGGTTCCATCGGCAAAACTGAATGTACCTGGGTTACCAAAACCACTATTGCTGTTACCTTCTGCGCCAGTTACCAAAAAGTCTGTTTCACCTAACAATAGACTGCTACGATCTAAGAAACTCGCCGCTAATAAAATGTGTCCACCATCACCAAAATCACTACCAAAAACGAAGTCGATATTTGTATCGTCCTGCGAGCCACTACTAGTACGAGAACGCCGCTCTATCTCTATTTCAAGGCCGTTAAATGAATCACGCGTAACAAAATTCACCACGCCAGCAACTGCGTCAGATCCATATAGCGCAGATGCCCCATCTTTTAAAATATCAACCCGCTCGACCGCTAAATTAGGTATCAACGCGGCTGTGTCAACAAAGCTAGAACCATCGTCAGTGACAACTGATGTAGTCACTTGACGTTTCCCGTTTAGTAGTACAAGAGTTGAAGCAACTCCCAAACCGCGAAGATTTACATTAGCAGTGCCTACGGTGAAGTTTTGCGACAAATTGTCAGAATTATTTTCTGAACCCGCGTTAATAGTAAGAGTTTGAATCAAATCACGCGAATCCTTAGCACCAATATTTTGAAGATCTTGAGCACCAAAGCTTGATAGTGGAGTGGATGTTGAAGCTTGTGACTTTCGTTTTATTCGAGACCCAAGAACTACTACTTCTTCAGGCACATCATCCACCACTCTTTCATCGGTTTCACTCTGTGCGTTTGTAACACCATTGCCGGCGCCAAATGCTAACAGAGATGAGAGCGTACTAATTACGAACAACCTTTTCTTACGAAATTTCATGATACATATCCTCCTCTAATTTTAATTTTGACCTTCGTATCGTTAAATTATTTCTCAATCGTATCTACTGCTGTTCTGAAACTGATACATAGCTTTAATTAAAAAATTTAGCGTTACTTGTAAGCCAGCGAAGTATTCTTCAGCGATAGTACGAGTGACATATTGACATAACGTTTATAATTCGTCAACATGTTAACAACGTAATAGACTTACTTGAATTCAGGACAGAAGAAAGTGGCTTTAAAAACAACAATTATTCCAAAACAACAATGGCAGTTCTGGATTGACCGAGGCGGCACGTTCACTGACGTGGTCGCAAAAACACCTGAAGGCGAGGTATTGACCAGAAAGCTTTTATCAGAGAACCCTGAGGCCTACGAAGATGCTGCCCTACACGCGATAAGGGGCTACTTGAAGATCCAAACAGACCAAGCAATTCCCGCTGAATATATAAAAGCAGTAAAGATGGGGACCACTGTTGCTACTAACGCCTTGCTTGAACGAAAAGGAGAGCCAACGGTTCTAGCTATTACGGAAGGATTAACGGATTTGCTTGAAATCGGCCATCAAGCGAGGCCAAAGACATTCGCATTGAATATTCAGAAACCAGAATTACTTTATGATCAAGTAATTGGAATTACAGAACGGGTCTGCTCGAATGGAGAGGTTTCAAAAGAGCTGGATTTACTTAGAACTCGAAGCTCACTTGCCCAAGCGTATAACAAAGGCTTTCGCTCTATCGCGATCGTTTTAATGCATGCTTACAAGTTCCCGGAACATGAAAAACAAGTTGCTGAAATAGCCGCTCAAATTGGCTTCGAACAAATTTCTGTGAGTCACGAAGTTTCCCCTCTCAGTAAAATAGTTCCACGTGGCGAAACCACAACGGTCGATGCCTATTTAACTCCTATACTGCGTCGCTATGTCGATCGAATCGCTGATTCTATTGGTAGCAAAAATGAACCTGGCAAGCTCCTCTTCATGCAATCTTCAGGCGGTCTCACTGATTCAAAAAAGTTCAGAGGTCGTGACGCCATCCTCTCAGGGCCCGCTGGTGGAATTGTGGGGGCAACCCATACAGCGAAGACCGCCGGGTTTAACAAGATTATTGGATTTGATATGGGCGGTACTTCTACCGATGTGTCTCACTTCGCCGGTGAATATGAGAAGGCCTATGAAACCGAAGTGGCCGGTGTGAGAATGCGTGTACCAATGATGTACATCCACACCGTTGCAGCCGGTGGCGGCTCCATACTTACTTATGATGGTAATCGCTTTCGTGTAGGCCCGGATTCAGCAGGGGCAAATCCTGGGCCTGTTTGTTATCGTCGTGGCGGACACTTAGCCGTGACCGATATCAATGTCTGCTTGGGTAAAGTTCAACCCAAATTTTTTCCTAAAATATTTGGGCCAGAACAAAATGAATATTTAGATCGCGACGCAAGCATAAAAGCATTCGCAGAGATTGCAGCGCAAATCGGAGATAAGCGCTCGCCTGAAAAAGTAGCCGAAGGCTTTCTTGATATTGCCATTGAACACATGGCTCAAGCAATTAAGAAAATTTCAGTAGCACGTGGCTATGATTTGAAAGAGTATGTGCTCAATTGCTTCGGCGGCGCCGGTGGTCAACATGCGTGCTTGGTAGCTGAGCGCCTGGGCATAAATAAAATATTTTTACACCCTTTATCCGGTGTACTTTCAGCCTATGGCATGGGGCTCGCTGATATAAGTACTGAACGCCAGAAAGTGGTAGAAAAAGAGCTAAATAAGGACATTGTATCAGCGCTTAATCTCGAACTATCTTCTCTAATAAATGAAAACTCAATTGACCTGTCCGAACAAGGGTTAAACGAAGACAGTATCGAACATAAGCCTTGTGTACTCCTACGTTACAAAGGAACGGATACTACCATTCAAATCAGCATGGACGATGTTGATAAAATGCGTAAGGAATTCGAAACCGAACATATGCGCCAATACGGATTTGTTACAGATGACAAAGCCATTATATTGGAAACACTGGGCGTAACATCCTTCGGGGGCGGTGAAACACCACCGGAGAAATCACAGACAGAGAAAGTGGATGTACCAGCAAAAGTAATAGACACGCAACAAATCTATAGTGATGGTGTATGGCATGAAACACCAGTCTATGAACTAGAATCATTGGATTACGGTCACGAGTTTCTAGGCCCAGCCATTATCATAGAACCGACTGGCACCATCGTCGTTGAAAAAAACTGGCGTGCCTCCGTTACACAACACAAACATTTAGTGTTAGACAAAATAACCCAGATAGAGAGCGCCTATAACGCCGATACAGTTACTAAGTGTGACCCAGTTACTCTGGAAATATTTAACAACCTGTTTATGTCTGTAGCAGAACAAATGGGGATAGTGCTTAGAAATACCTCTCAATCTGTCAACATAAAAGAACGGCTAGATTTTTCTTGCGCCATTTTTGATCAGAATGGCAATCTTGTTGCTAATGCTCCACATGTTCCCGTTCATCTTGGCTCAATGGATTCGAGCGTTAGAGTCGTTATTAACAGCGGCCAGAAGATTTTACCTGGAGATGTTTTCGTACAAAATAATCCTTATAACGGTGGCTCTCATCTACCAGATATTACCGTAATCACACCCGTTTTCGACAACAGCAATAACATCATATTCTATGTTGCTAGTCGCGCGCACCATGAAGACGTAGGCGGCATTGCTCCTGGGTCGATGTCGCCCTTAGGTAGAAACATTCATGAAGAAGGGATCGTCATCGACTGTTTAAAATTAGTTGATCAAGGTAATTTTCAATCTCATTCAATACGAGCAGCGCTTAGTTCCGGTAAGTATCCTGCCAGAAACATTGATCAGAACATCGCTGACTTGATGGCTCAAATTGCCGCCAACAACACAGGTGTAAAAGAACTAAAAAAGCTAACTAAAAATTATGGCGTTGAGACTGTGCACGCATATATGGGCTACATTCAAGATAGTGCCGAACAGGCCGTCAAGAAAGTTATTCGGAACATGCACGATAGTAGTTTTATGCATCAAATTGATTCAGGAGCTGTCATTAAGGTGTCGATCATAGTTGACCACGATAATGATACGGCTACCATAGACTTCACTGGCACCAGCGAACAACAACCTAGTAATTTTAATGCTCCAGGCGCGATTACTCGAGCCGCGGTGTTGTATGTATTCCGTTGTTTGGTTAATGATGACATCCCATTAAACGCCGGTTGTATGAAGCCGCTAAATATTATTGTTCCCGATGGTTCCATGCTGAGTCCTATATTTCCCGCAGCCGTTGTCGCGGGCAACGTAGAAACAAGTCAAGCAATAACCAATGCCTTATTCGGAGCGCTCAACGCCCTTGGTTCAAGTCAGGGCACCATGAATAACCTTACCTTTGGAAACGACGACTGTCAGTACTATGAAACTATTTGCTCTGGTGCTCCTGCTGGGCCGGGTTTTAATGGTGTGGCTGCAGTACACACACACATGACCAATACCAGGCTCACCGACCCTGAAATTCTGGAACATCGCTACCCAGTGATATTAGATGAATTCTCTATCCGCAGAGGTTCCGGCGGAAAAGGCAATTGGAGCGCCGGTGATGGCATTTTTAGAAGTATTCGTTTTCTCAGAGATATGGAGTTTTCTATTTTATCGGATCACCGCCGAGTCCCCCCCTTTGGTATGAATGGCGGTGATTCCGGAGAGATTGGAAAGAATTGGATACAACGAGCCAACTCTATGGTTGAAGAGTTGGATGGTTGCGCTCAAGCTCAAGTTGGTATTGGTGACTCTATTAATATCCAGACCCCAACCGGTGGTGGTTTTGGCAAGAGCTACGAGTAAGCCGTTTATTCCACAAAAAGGCCTCAAGGATCATAGGGAACTGATCCTCGTTGCTTTTTGTAGCACCTTAAATCCATCAAAATAGATAGCAGTCAGAATGACTCGGTTCATAACTAGGTAAGAAAAATGTTTAAACGATTAAAAGATGTGGGTCCTGGGGTCTTGGTGGCCGCCGCCTTTATTGGTCCAGGAACCGTTACAGCGTGTACTTTAGCAGGTGCGAACTTTGGTTACTCCCTGCTTTGGGCGCTCTTATTTGCGACCATTGCGACGATAATACTACAAGAAATGAGTGCCCGGCTTGGCACTATTACACAGCAAGGCTTGGGTGAAATATTGATCAATGAGCTACAAAACTCAAATTTTAAATGGCCATTGATCGGACTTTTATTAATTGCTCTGTACGGTGGAAACGCAGCCTACGAAGCCGGAAATCTTGCTGGTGGAGCACTGGGTATCGAAGCGATTTTTGGTGAAAACCAACTACTGTCAAATGCAGCCGTAATTTCACTGACATTATTCGGCATTTTCATACTAATGCGAGGCTCATACAAAGATATTGAAAAAGTTCTTGTCGGGCTAGTACTCCTTATGGGCCTTGCATTTATTTTAACCTTCTTTGTCGTACAACCAAGTCTGTTAAGTATGTTTAAAGGAATTTTTAAACCCAGTATTCCCGGCGATGGTTTACTTACGGTCATAGCACTGATTGGAACCACCGTGGTTCCCTATAACTTATTTTTACATGCCTCTGCCGCCAAAAATCGATGGACCGGTCCCGATGGTTTAAAAGCCGCTAAAACCGATACCGTAATTTCGATTGGCTTAGGTGGTCTAGTAGCGATACTAATCACATCAACCGCCGCCGCAAGTATTTACGCAAATGCATTAAGCGTGCAAAGCGCGGCTGATATGGCAGTACAGTTTGAGCCTCTTTTTGGCTCCATGGCTAAATACCTATTAGGGGTTGGTTTATTTGCCGCAGGATTAAGTAGCGCCATCACGGCACCTTTAGCAACAAGTTTTGCTGTTTCTGAATTGCTACAAGTAAAAGGTGGTGAAAAATCCATCACATTTAAAGCTATCAGTGTCAGCATTCTCTTAATGGGAAGCACTCTGGCACTAACTGGTATTAAACCTATCAAGCTAATTTTATTAGCCCAGTTTGCAAATGGTTTATTGCTACCGGTTGTTGCATGCTTTTTGCTTTTTGCTCTCAACCAAAAACATGTTCTTGGCCAAGACGCGAATGGATACCTGGCAAATTTCCTCGGAGGCATTGTTGTTCTGTTTACTACCGCATTGGGCGCGCGCCTAGTACTCAAATCTCTTGGCTACTTATAGTGTCTAAAAAAGTAGCATCTGATTTTTTTGATCAACCGATGTTTGGCTATATTTTATTGACAAATTATTGATAGAATAACGTTAATTTTTTAATAAAAAGATTGAATACTAGCCCATTATGAATTCTGATGATCGAAAAATAGTTTCTGGAAAACATTTAGCAACAGCTGAATCATGGCCACTTTCCGAACTCGAATTTGCACTAACAATTCTCAATAACGCATTTAACAAATGGATAGTCCGCTGTTCATCCGCGGTCTGCAAATATGATCTAAACGCTCTCGAAGTTTTGACACTGCACAACATTCATCATCGTGACAATGAACAGAGACGAGTCGACATATGCTTTATGCTCAATATCGAGGATTCACATACCGTCAACTATGCACTCAAAAAACTGATGAAACACGGATTAATTTCCGGAACCAAACGTGGCAAAGAAATATTTTATGCAACTACAAAAGAAGGCCATGAAGTCTGCGAGCAATACAGAGAGGTGCGAGATCGCTGTCTAGTGTCCGGTGTTTTATCAACTGACGGTGATGCAGAACACTTGTCTGAAATTGCCACCACTATGAGAAGTTTATCAGGCTTATACGACCAAGCTGCTCGATCTGCGGCATCGATATCGTAGTATGTAAGGTTCCCGCTAAGTTATCACCAACTCGAGGACATTTTGCATGAGCGTGGAATTGATATTTGTCATACAACAATCCGATTTTGGGTATTACGGTTTGGACGACTATTTGCGGCTACTATCAAAAAGAAAATGCATGGACATAATACATCACCGCCAACCGGATGATCTCGTGTGATGTTTTGAAGTATTTAAATAGATTTTTCTTAGGCATGGTCAAATTATAGCGATTTATAATCTGACTTTTAAGTTACTCTGACAATACCCCTTCCTAGATTAAATAAATTTTGTACAGCCGTTGAATTCCAATTTCTCCGTGTCCCTGTGTGCTTATACTTTGCCACCAAAATCTTGCTATTGCCAATTTTTCTTTCAAACTAACTTAATCTTGCTTCCCCAATGCCCATGCGGCGGGGGTTTTCATTTGAAGATATCAATTTCTATATTGCCTTCAACATCAAGGCTTGCCCTATACATGCCTTTTGTGTTGAAACTCTTCGTAATATTACCCTGACTATCAAGCCCGACCACACCGCCAGACCCACCCATAGACACTAGCTTTTTAAGAATCAGTTCATCGGCCGCATTCTGGATATTCAACCCTTTGTACTCAAGCAAAGCACAAATATCCCTTGCTACCGTTGCGCGAATAAAGAACTCTCCGTGCCCGGTCGCCGATATGCCACATAGCTTATTCGCGTAAGTTCCCGCGCCGATGATTGGAGAATCACCAACTCGCCCATAGCGTTTATTGGTGAGCCCTCCCGTTGATGTCCCAGCTGCAATTTGCCCATAGCTATCTAATGCAACAGCACCAACAGTACCGAATTTCCAATTATCTGGTACGCCTTCTTCATAGCCCGTCTGTGCGTCTACCTTTTTATCCAGCGCTTTTTGTAATGATCGCCACCGCCTCTCAGTGAAAAAATACTTTCTGTCAACCAATCGAATATTTTGTTCTTTCGCAAATTCCTCTGCACCCTCAGCAGTCATCATCACGTGCTCTGAATTGGTACGAACCTTATCAGCGAGAAGAATAGGATTTTTAACAGTTTCAACGCCAGCGACGGCACCAGCAGACAAATCTCCGCCCGCCATAATCGATGCATCCAAAGCATTAACGCCCTTGTGTGTAAAAACCGCGCCCTTTCCTGCATTGAACAGATATGAATCTTCAAGTATAACAATTGCCGCAATAACAGCATCGACACTTGTCCCTTGCCTATGCAACACTTCCGCTCCCGCCATCAGCGCTTCCCTAAGCTTGGCACGATATTCCTCTTCCTGCTCAGGTGTAATTTCTTTGCGAGTTAGAGTTCCAGCGCCGCCATGAAGTACAAGCGCTGTTTTGGCTGCTGCATTTGTGCGCTTCTCCAACGATTCAGCACCGGCAGGCAATGCTAATAAAACAAACGTGAAAACCTAAAAGGCCGCATAAAACCAAAGGTGCATGTTTAGCAGAAATCGGCATTTCTCTTTTATCTCCAGTTAAATACTCTACATCTCTAATCGCTCGTATAACGATCATTTCATCGCTGCGATTTAAGTGCAATGCAGTTTAGAATTTTTCCTCGAACTCTGAAATTGTAAAAAGGCAATTTTTTGCCCTTAGCAGTCATTTGAATAATCTTACTAACTCTTCAAGCAGAGGCTCCAGCTTTGCTGGTGTCCCGCTGGCTTGACTTGTTAGCAGTAACTAGCTCGATGTCTGGCAGATTATCTGCGACCTCTTGATAAGTTTTATGATTAGAAAGAACGTCAGTTACAACAGACAAAGGCTCGGCCCAAATTTCGGGCAAATCGGCTTCGCCAAAGGCTAGGATAGGAAAGGACAACTTCTCAATAGGTGGACAGAATGCAGCCGAAACACCTTGTTTATTACCTCGCGCATCTATGCGATACCAACCATAATTTTCTAAATAAATAGCGTTTAGACCATGAAGACAAAACGACGGAATATCTGTATTAGTTAAACGTTGATAGCATAAACCCGTCGGAATTTTATTTGCACGCAGTAATGCCGCCAACAGGTGGCTTTTGGCATAACAATAACCTGTACGATATTTGAGAACGTCTGATGCTATACATGTTACTGGATTTTGCTTGTAATCCCAGCTATGTTTAATTTCGTCACGAACAAACTCAAAACATCTTTGTGCAATATCTTCCGTATCAGA